>CAZLWX010000014.1:33729-49299 GCA_964563295.1 uncultured Roseivirgaceae bacterium
CTGTCTATGGAGAAACTGAATCTTGAAGCCACTGAAGACACACCTAAAATAATTCTCGACAAGCAGAACGGCATCTTTGAAATTTCAGGGCGTTCATTGCCGGAAGATGCGGCTGACTTTTACGCACCGGTACTCGAGTGGCTGGAAAAGTACACCGCCAACGCAAATCCCACCACCGAATTCTCCTTTAAACTGGAATATTTTAACACCGCCTCCTCTAAACTTATCCTGGACGTTCTGTCTGCACTCGAAGACATCAAAGGGACTACTGTTCATTGGTATTTCCACGATGAGGATGAAGATATGGAAGAAGCCGGCCAGGAGTTCTCCGAGTTGGTGGAAATTCCCTTCGAGTTCAAGACCTACTAGCCTTCTTCGACTGCGTCACGGGCGCATAGCCAGGCGCCGTTCATCGCAATCCGATTTAATGTCATGTCCTGAGCCCTTCGGGAATTGAGGATATTTTTTTATTTTTATCAATTACCGAAACCCAACTGGCTAGTTAGATGAGTGAAGAAATACTCAAGGCTCTGACGCAACTGTTTGCTATCATTACCAAGCAGGATGGAGGGGTCACAGAAAAAGAACGCCAATACGTCATTCACTTCTTTCAGACCGAACTTGACAAAGGATCCGTCAAGGAATACCTGGACCTGTACGACGAATTCTCCGGTTATGGCAAAGACGAGCCGCAAACCGATAAGGCCCGGCTTACTTCAGTCAAGGACTCCGTAAAAACGCTGGGCATCTGCCGGAAGATCAACAAAACCCTGACGCAAAAGCAGAAGATGGTTGTGCTGATCAAACTCCTCGAACTTGTGGCGTCTGACAACAATTTCTCCGCGCAACGCAGGGAGATCATTAACACGGTTTCTTCCGTCTTCAACATAGAAAAGGATGAATACGCCCTCGTTGAAGCGTTTGTCAGTACATCGACCGCTGAAGACCTCCATTTCAGTGATGTGCTCCTGGTCAATTCATCGACGGTCGACGCGGAAACCAACAAGCACCTTAACGCCAGCATCGATGGCAATCTCGTCTTTATCCGCGTTCGAAGCGTCGACATGTACTTCGTGAGGTATCTGGGTGAAGATCTCAATTTGCTCAACGGATTCACCATGGAGCAAAACCGTGTGTACCTCTTCTCGCACGGCAGCACGATAAAAACCCAGGCCGGCGACGCGCTCTACTACAGCGATCTCGTCGCAAACTTCAATGAGGAAATTCAAACCACGAAGTTATCGTTCAATGCCACCATTGAGGAACTGAAGTTCCCCAACGGCGCAACCGGACTGCGCAACGTCCATGTGTCTGAAGGACCGGGCAAGCTGATCGGAATCATGGGTGCAAGCGGCGCGGGCAAGACTACCCTGCTTATGACTCTTGCCGGCCTCATCAAGCCAACCCAGGGCGAAATCCTCATCAATGGGTTTAATATTCACACGCAGCAGGACCGTATCCAGGGCGTGATCGGTTATGTCTCCCAGGATGACCTGCTGATCGAAGAGCTGACCGTCTATGAGAATTTGTACTACAATGCCAAGCTGTGTTTTGCAAACTTTTCGGAACAACAGCTTCATGAACGGGTAATGCAGGTGCTTGGGAATCTCGGCCTCGATCACCGCAAGGACCTTCGCGTGGGGAATGCGCTCAACAAGATGATCTCTGGCGGCCAGCGAAAGCGCTTAAATATTGCTCTGGAACTCATCCGTGAACCCGCCATCCTTTTTCTCGACGAGCCGACTTCCGGGCTGTCGTCAAGGGACTCCGAGAACGTCATTGATTTGCTGAAAGAACTGTCGCTGAAAGGCAAGCTGATCTTCGTGGTGATCCATCAGCCGTCGTCGGATATCTACAAGATGTTCGACAAAATGATCATCATGGATACCGGAGGCTACCCGGCGTATTACGGTCCACCGGTCGAGGCCGTGACCTACTTCAAACGATCGACGTTGCAAGTAGACAGTAACCGCGGGCAATGCGAGAGCTGCGGAAATGTGAACCCTGAACAAATTTTTAATATCATCGAAGCCAAAGTGGTTGACGAATATGGTCAGCCGACCGGCAAGCGAAAGATCAGCCCTCCACAGTGGTACGATCTCTACAAGGAGCATTTTAAGACACCCCGCGTCGAAGACGTCAGGGAAGAACCGCCGCATTCACTCCAACTGCCGGGAAAGATCAAGCAGACACTTATTTTCACGGCGCGCGATACCCTTTCCAAACTCAGTAACCGCCAATACCTATTGATCAATTTACTGGAGGGCCCTTTGTTGGCGGCCATCCTCGCATTCGTGATCAAGTACAACAGTGCCCCAGGCGGAGCGGAATACAGTTTTCGCTTTAACGAGAACTTTCCGGCATTCATGCTGATGAGCATTATTGTCGCGCTGTTCATGGGTTTGACGGTCAGCGCCGAAGAAATTATTCGCGACCGGAAGATCCTGAAACGTGAATCGTTCCTGAATCTGAGTTGGAACAGCTACCTCATGTCGAAGCTTATTATATTATTCACGATGTCGGCCGTGCAGACATTGAGCTTCGTGCTTGTCGGCAATATTATTCTCGAAATCGAATGGCGGATGCTGCTGCCTTTTTGGTTCGTGCTCTTTACAACATCATGCATGGCCAATGTGCTCGGATTGAATATTTCATCCGCTTTCAATTCAGCTGTGACCGTATATGTCCTGATCCCGCTGCTCCTTATTCCGCAAATGATCCTCAGTGGGCTGCTGTTCAATTTTGACAAGCTCAATGATCTGATCAGCACGAAGGGCAAGGTTCCTGTTATCGCCGACCTGATGGCTTCACGTTGGGCGTACGAGGCCATGGCTGTCCATTACTTCAAGAACAACTCATTTGAGCTGGCCTATTACGATCTCGACAAGGTCATCTCCCAGGCAGATTTCCGGTCATCGATGCTTGTCGATGAACTCATGAGACGCCGTAGTTTTATTTCGGAAAACATCGATCAGACTGCTGACTCCACCCGCGCCAGGATGTTAGCGCATTTGAACTTAATTCGCTCAACGGTAGAGCGAGACTTTTACAAAAAGGGACTGGAAGGAGTGAACCTGGCGCAACCCTGGACGTTGGAGCAGTACACTCCTGAATTCGACCGGATGCTTGCCGCATACCTGGAGTCGTACCGGAAATTCTACCAGGAGGTCTACAACGCGCAGGTTGCTTCGCGTGAAAAATTGATCGTTGCCATGGAAAAGGGTGGCGACTACAACCTCAACCATTTCAAGAACGCGTACTACAATGAAAGTCTGGCAGACCTGGTCATGAATATATCGGAGAAGGAGCGACTCATCGAATACGATGGAAAACTGGTTCAGCAGGTGAATCCGATTTTTCTTGACCCCAGGCCCTCCGGTCCGCTGGACTATCGAGCACATTTTTTTGCTCCCCGGAAGAACATGCTGGGGGCGCAAGTAAGCACATACTGGTTTAATGTATTGGTAATCTGGGCAATGACGATCGTCCTTTACGTAACTTTATATTTTGAATTATTGAGAAAACTGGTCACCTCGAAAATGCCTGCGCGGATTAATGCCACAAAAGCCCAATGAGCGACGCGTTGGGCTTGCCCGGGAATGCCGAATTTTTAACTTTGTAAACGACTAATTCTACAATTATGCGAATTATCACTGCGGGACTGATACTGGGAATGCTTTTCGCCTGCGGTTCCGGCAAGAACACCGAAGAACAGGAGTTTATGGCGGGCATCGACACCACCCAAATGAGTGGACCGTCGATCTCGGAAGACGTTATCAATGATATCCTGGGCCGGATTCCTGCACCGCTCGAAATCTCCCTCCTCCTGAAAGAATCCGGTAAGCAATACAATTCAGCCTACCTCAACTCAACGAACAACGTTTCGCGTTACAACACCAACTACAAGAAGGCCCTGAACCTGGGTATTTACGGTACGGATCTGGGCTATACCAATATTTACGAGCAGAACAACGATGGAATCAAATACCTGGCGAGCATCAAGGAATTGGCCGATGGTTTAAACATTGGTCAGTTTTTTGAGATCGAGACCATTGGACGCCTGGCCACCAATAGCAAGAACCTTGATTCTCTTCTGCTGATTACAACGCAGAATTTTAACGATATCAATCACTACCTGCAGGGCCAGAGCCGCGCCAGCGTCAGCGTGCTCCTGCTTACAGGAGGGTGGCTCGAAGCGCTTCATCTCATTTGCAAAGTTGCCGAAGCTTCGCCCGAAAACCAGGACCTTCAGGAGACCATCGGCGAACAGAAAATCATTCTCGAAAACATCGTTGCCCTGCTTTCCTATTACAAAGACAGCGATGAAAATATGGCATCATTGTTGAAAGAGATGCAAACGCTGAACCAGTCGTTCGAAAAAGTCAACATCACCTATACGTACAAGTCAACCTCCTTTGAAATCGTAAACGGGGTGATGGTGATTAAGGACAACAGCACCAGTAACGTGGAGATTACGCCTGAGATCGTTCAGCAGATTGCTTCCATTACTCAAGGTATACGATCCAAGATCACCAGTTAACGAACAGAAGCCACATGAAGAAGTTATTCATTCTCGCTTTTTCCCTGTCCATCCTTTGCAGCGTCGAAAGCCTGGCGCAATGCAATGCGGAGAGTCTGAGCACTCAATGCATACCGAAGCTTGCGGAAGGCTTCAACTTTTTGAAGAGTTACAAGATCGAGAAGGGAGGCAAGGAATACGTGGAGTACTCCTACGTCTTTGCCAAAGGCGCACAGTATATGATCAACATCTGCGCACCCGGTCAAAGCACCGACGGCATTGTTGTAAGTTTATTCGACTCTAAACGCAATCAGGTTGCGAGCAGCAAAGTTAACGGCCAGTTTATTTCTGCCATCGCCTATCCCTGCCCGGCGACCGGGATCTATTACATCCGGTACACGTTTGATGGCTCTACCAACAACTGCGGCGGAAGCGCCCTTGGATTCAAGCGCTGACGAGATCTCTGACAACTAATTTAACGGCTTTCTGAATGAAAGCCGTTTTTTGTTTCCATGGTAAAAAGAGAAATCGATTTCCAGTTCAAGGCCCGCTATTACAAACTTGGCGATATTGATGAATCGACCCGGGCAGTCTGGTTTGTGCTCCATGGCTACGGACAGCTCGCCCAATATTTTATCACGAAATTCAGGCCGGCCGAAGCCAGCAAGATTTCAATCATCGCGCCGGAAGGGCTGTCGCGCTTTTATGTTGATGAACTGCGCTCAACCGGGCGAAAAACAAACCGCGTGGGTGCTACGTGGATGACACGAGAGAACAGGGAAATGGACATCCAAAACTACATCAACTACCTCGATCGCATCTACAAATCCGAATTGAAAAACACCTCCATTCCAGTGACCGTGCTGGGATTTTCTCAAGGCGCCGCCACTGCCTGCCGATGGGTTATGAACAGGATTGTTGCTATTTCACGCCTGGTGTTGTGGGCCGGAATTCTTCCGCCAGACATGAATTTTGAAGAAAGCACAACAGTACTGCGCGACAAGAAGATTCAATTTGTGTATGGCCGTAATGATCCTTTTATGACTGCAGAGCGGCTTGCGGAGATGAACGACCTCACCAGGAGACTTCAGGCCAGCGTTGAACTCATTACATTCGATGGCGGTCACGATATTGACGAAGCCACCTTGCGGTCGCTGTTCGACCATTCCTGATCGCCTGTTAAGAATCGCGATGCAAAACGGTGGCGCTGGCCTGGGCGGTCGGAAAGACGGTGATATCGGCGAGCATCACATGCGCTGGCGCCGAAACAACATAATGGATTATTTCGGCCACATCCTTTCCCGTAAGTGGAACTATTCCCTTGTAAACGGCTTTCGCCCTGGGTGCATCACCCTTGAATCTCACCAGTGAAAACTCTGTCTCAACGAGGCCGGGGTTGATCGATGTGACTTTTATCCCGAAAGGATTCAGGTCAATACGCATGCCTTGGGTAAGTGCATCCACTGCAAACTTGCTTGCGCAATAAACGTTCCCGTTGGGATAGACCTCTTTTCCCGCAATGGAGCCAATATTGATGATATGGCCACGTCGTCGATCAGTCATTCCGGGAATGATCTCGCGGGAAACATACAAAAGGCCTTTTACATTGATGTCGATCATGGCGTCCCAATCCTCGACGTCGCCGGATTGGATCGGGGCGAGCCCATGGGCATTGCCGGCGTTATTGATCAGCACATCGATCGTTCTCCATTCAGGTTTCAAAGAAGCGATGGCGCGTTGAACTTCATCCCGATTGCGAACGTCAAATGCCAACGTCGTCACTTTGGTGAGAGGCGCCAGCTCTTCCCCGAGTTTCGCGAGTCGCTCTGCTCGTCGCCCACATATTACCAGGTTGAATTGACGCGACGCAAATAGTCGTGCGGTGGCTTCGCCGATTCCGGAAGTCGCTCCGGTGATTAGTGCCGTTAAATTGACCGAACTCACTGAAAAAGAAGGTAAAGTGTTACTGTGTTTGTATTAACCCGTTGCAGGGGTAAACCATATTTGTTTGTGCGATTGTCAAGTATGTTGACGAGGCCGCGTGAAAACCTGAGCTCAGGTGAGAACTTGAAAAGTGGATAGTAAATGTCAAGTCCAAAGCCGAGGTCGACACTCAGGTTGCCGCCTGTAATCTCAAGTTCAGTGTTGACATTCTCGAGATCTTTCTTCCCCGACGCTTCAATGCCAGGCTTAACCCCACCAATCATGTACATGCGGAGATTCTCACGTCGCTCCGACTTGAACTTGATAAGCAGCGGGAATTCCACCATGGTTGTTTCTACGGTATGAATATCCGTGGGTGTGTCGTCAGTAAATTCATACCGCAGCTTGTTCTCATAGAAGGCCACTTTCGGCGTCAGGCGCAAGTCCCAAAGTTCTTCGAGTCTGTAGTTGATTATAAATCCCAACGAAAAGCCCGGGGACCAAATCGGTCTCACAGCGTATACGGTGTCCAGTGCGGGCGAAACAAACTCTTCCGAGTATTTGATCTGGTAAGCTGTCGTGTGGAGTCCGATCAGGAAACCATATGTGAACTTGCGATTGTCGTAGTTGGGATTATTGCGTTTCACCCACCGGATCTTCTGACCGAACGCCTGGAAAGACGCGCAGAAAATAAGTGCAAAAACTACAACTATTTTTGAGCAGTGTAGATAGCGCTTATTCCGAATGTGAGCGACTTGCATGCTGTTTTGTTAAATCCCACCTTCTTGAGGATATTTTCAAAGTCCGCGCCGGCGGGGAATGCCTGGACGGACTCGGGCAAATAGGTGTAGGCCGACTTATCTCTGGAGATCAAGCTGCCTATTTTAGGCAAAATGGTCTTAAAATAAAAATTATAGAGCTGCTTGAACGGGAATGTGGCCGGTTTGGAAAATTCGAGGACGACCAACATGGCTCCCGGCTTCATCACGCGAAAGATCTCCGACAAGCCCTTCTCCAGATTTTCAAAATTCCTCACTCCAAAGCCAACGGTGACCGCATCAAATTTATTTTCCTCAAAGTGCAGATTTTCCGAATCGCCGCGCTGAAGTTCCACCTGATCCGACAGTCCTCGCGCCGCGATCTTCTGGCGACCGATTTCCAGCATACCTTCCGAAATATCGATCCCGATCACTTTTGCGGGCTTAAGAGCCAGCGCCTCGATAGCGAAATCGCCCGTGCCGGTCGCCACGTCGAGAATGTATTGAGGCGCGTGTGGTCGTAGCATGGCAACCGCCTTTTTGCGCCAGATGCGATCGATTCCGAGGCTCAGGAAATGATTCAGAAAATCGTAACGGCGGCTGATGTTATTGAACATCTTCGCCACCTGCGCTTTTTTTCCTGCTGGCTCTTCACGATAAGGTAAAACGGTCATCAGCGGACAATAAAATCCGCGTGAAGTTAGAATGTTTCAGGATATCAAAAAATTAGTCGGGCAGCACCTTGAACTCCACACGGCGGTTTAGTTCGCGTCCCTCCTCCTCATCGTCATTGCTGGCCAGTGGTCTTGACTCGCCATACCCGACCGCCTTGATCCTGCGGGGGTCGATGCCCTTTTTGGTGAGATAATCCTTAACGGCCTCCGCGCGCTTCTGAGATAACGTGTGATTGTAGTCCCAGCGCCCGTACGCATCGGTGTGACCGGAGATTTCAACCTTGATACGCGGGTTTTGCCTCAACATCGCGTCAAGCTTATTTAATTCTACGTAGGATTCGGTCTTGAATGATGCCTTGTCGTAGTCGAAGTAAATATTCCGGAGCACCGAGCTGACTCCCACGGAAAGTTTTCGCATCTCGACAGTGCGGTTCACAGTCTGCGGTTGCGCGCTTGCGCCTTGCAAGGTGAGTGTTTGGTTCACAAACGCATATCCATCCAACTCAACCGAAAGGCGGTACTCCTTTGGCTGATCGTTATTGATTGTAAATTCATAAATGCCGTTGCCCTGCGATTGCGACGCAACGATGATGTTGTCGCGTTGTCCCTGTAGCCGGATCTTCGGCGAAAGCGCGTTCTTCGATTCCGCATCCACTACTTTTACCACGTATTTCAACGGTTGTAGTTCAACGACCGGTGGAGGAGGTTGAGGAGGATTGTCATTTTCTACGACAGGGGTTGTAACTACTGGTTTTGGCGGCTCCTTCTTTGCCAGCGGCTGAACGTTGCGGAATCCTTCTTCAGACGAAATAACGTAGATATCGGTATATCCCATTCCGTCTTCCCGCACAGAAGAGTAATACGCACGCTTGTTGTCGGCAGACACGACAAAATAGACGTCATTGTCCGGGGTGTTGATCGGGTAACCCATATTCACCGGGGTGCTCCATTCGTCGGTGGCAGGATCATAGGTGCTGCGGTAAATGTCATGACCGCCCATTCCACCCGGATGACCCGTGCTGCTGAAGTAGAGCGTGAGGCCATCGTAGTCGATAAAAGGACCTTCCTCGTCGTATGGCGTATTGATTGTCGGTCCAAGATTCGTCACGTTCGACCACCTTCCCTGGTTGTTTTTCGTTGCGCGATAGATGTCGGTACCTCCTTCCCCATTGGGTCGATTGCTGACAAAATAGATTGTCCGCTCGTCCTTCGATATGGTGATTGATTTTTCCTGGTAGCTGGAGTTGATTACACCGGGCAAGGCGACGGGCGGGCCCCAATTTCCATCGGGCTGACGTTCGCAGGCCATGATGTCTCCGCCGCCGACGTCGTTATAGATGTACAATGTTCCGCCATCAGGCGACATCGCCAGGTTCGATTCGTGATACAATGTATTGATGGGTTGTCCGACGTTCGTGGCATACGACCACTGGCCGTTGGTCTTGGTAGCCGTAAAGATATCCTCATAGGGAAGGTTATCGACGTCGACGTTCGCATTGAGGTTATCTTCCCTCCTCCTGGAGGTGAACACAATTTCATCTTCGCGCTCGTTTAGCACAGGGCCGTAGTCGTCAAATTCCGAGTTAATCTCGCGGCCGATGTTCATAATGGAATAGTCACCCGGGTTACTGATGTACATCTTTCCATTTTCGCATTCGCGGATGCTGCGGTCTACAATTTCCTCGTCGATACGGTCTTGGCCCTGATAGCCCGGGTTTTTGCTTAGTTTGTTCTTATAGCGGTTGAAGAAGGCCAAAGCATTGTCAAAATCGAGGCCGTATTGGTAGCTTTTGCCGATCCAGAATTCAAGGTCGAATCGGTAGTTGGGGTCCTGCCGATACACGCGTAGAAAGTATTTCACCGCCAGTTCCTTGCCGATCGTTACAATGTGTATATGGCCCGCCTCGAAGTTGGCTCGGACGAAGGTGGTGTCTGTCTCGGCGGCGAGTACGAACAGATCGCGGGCCTGATCAAGGGCTTGGGTCGCCTCCAGCGTCGACTGCGCCAAATCAAAGTAATCCCGGGCAAGTTGCCGGGGATCCTCCTGGGAAAAGCCTTGAAGCGTAAACGCGATTGTAGCTAAAAAAACCAGTATACTCCGGATACTGTACATCGCTGAAAAAGTTTAAACGGGTAAAACTAGGTAAAAAAGTAAAAACTAGCTGATGCTAATATAGTAAAAAAGAAGGGTTTAAACGCAAATTGCGCTGTTATAAGGCCCCTGAAGGTACATTATTAGTATTTTGCCCTTCAATCTTTACTTTAACATTGGCCTCGTTGCATGGAGATTCGGAAGGCAGAGTTCATATCAAGTCATGCTGACGTCAGTAAGTGTCCGCCTGCCACCAAGCCAGAGTTTGCCTTCATTGGTCGTTCCAACGTTGGTAAGTCTTCGTTGATCAACATGCTCGCAGGCCGAAGCCATTTGGCCAAAACATCCGGCACCCCCGGCAAGACTCAAACCATTAACCACTACCTGATCAACGATCAATGGTACCTGGTCGACTTGCCGGGCTATGGTTTTGCCAGCGTCAGTCGCGACAAAAGATCGAGTTTCGGAAAAATGATAGAGCGATACGTGCTGACTCGTGAAAACCTGTATTGCCTGTTTGTGCTGATCGACTGTCGACACGCCCCGCAGTCTATTGACCTGGACTTTATTCATTGGAGTGGGAGTCATGAAGTACCCCTTGCCCTGATCTTCACCAAGACCGACAAGCTTGGAAGGAGTGAACTTGAAAACAAGATCAACGTTTACAGTGCCGAGTTACTAAAGACGTGGGAAGAATTGCCTCCATTTTTCAGAGCATCCGCGCCGAAGAAAAAGGGACGCGCCGAAGTCCTGACTTTTATCGAATCTGCATTGAAGGTTCATCCTTAATTTGTTTAGTTTTGCTGCTAATGTTGAACGTATGACATTAAAAGACATCGCGACAGTATCCGGGAAGGGCGGATTATTCAAGGTGCTGGCACCGACCAAGTCGGGAGTAATACTCGAATCGTTGGATGAAGCAAAGACACGGATGTTTGCTACCACCGGCCACCGGCTCTCCCTGCTGAACGAAATTTCGATCTATACAACAACCAAAGAAGGAACTGTTGGACTTGACGACGTCCTGCGAAAGGTCCACCAGGACTTTGGCGACGACCTTGGTATCGATGGAAATGCCGACCCTGCCGAACTGAAATCCTTTCTCCGGTCGGTGCTGCCCGATTTTGACGAAAACCGTGTGTATGTCTCCGACATCCGGAAACTCGTCAAATGGTATGGCGTGATTCTTCGCTACGCACCGGAGATTCTGACTCAACAGCCGGAGGAGCCGAAAGAAGAACCGGCGAAGGAGTCACCGCGCAGCGAGAAGGTTGAAAAAGAGCCCGCCGCCAGGAAAGAACCCGAGAAGAAAAAGGAATCCGAGAAAAAGAAAGAGCCGGAAAAAAAATCAGCGTCAGCAAAAAAGGCATCAGAAAAGAAAGCCGATTCCCGCAAGGACAAAAAGGCACCCAGGAAGAAAAGGTAGATCAGATACCCTCCGCCTTCTCAACCATCTTGTTTGATCCCACATAAAATGGTGTGCGCTGGTGCAGGTCAGTGGGGTCGATATCCAGGATACGCAACTTTCCGTTCGATGCTTTTCCGCCCGCCTGCTCCGCAATAAAAGCCAGCGCATTGCATTCGTACATCAAACGCAATTTTCCGGCGGGATCCCTGGCCGTGGCAGGATAAATATAAATACCCCCTTTCAACAGGTTGCGGTGAAAATCGGCTACCAGGGAACCGATATATCGCGCGGTATAGAGATTGTCCTTGCAATACTGGATGTAGTCGCGCACTGATTGGCTGAACGAGTTCGCCAAACCCTCATTGATCGAATAGATCTTGCCATCGTCCGGCATCTGCATGTCGGGGTGAGACAGAAAGTATTCTCCGAGACTGGGTTCATATGTAAATCCATTCACACCATGACCCGTTGTGTATACCAGCATGGTCGATGAACCGTAGAGAATGTATCCTGCAGCGACCTGCTCGGATCCCTTTTGCAGGATATCCATTTCCTGAATGGGCATGCCGGCAATACTTTTTCGGCGGTAGACGGAAAAGATCGTCCCAATCGACACGTTGACGTCAATGTTAGAAGAGCCGTCAAGAGGATCAATCGCAATGACGTACTTACCCTCATTATTGAGATCCACATACGACTCGGTTTCCTCCGACACGAGCGCACAAACTTCGCCGCCCTTCATCAGCGCACGAGTGAACCTGATGTTGGCCAGCACATCGAGCTTTTGTTGCTGATCTCCGGCCGTGTTGATCGATCCATTCGCGCCCATGATATCGATGAGGCCCGCCTTGTTCACTTCCCGGTTGACCACCTTGGATGCCAACGCGATGTCGCGCAGCAACTGCGAAAGTTCACCGCTGGCAAAAGGAAACTGATTTTGGTGATTCTTGATGAAGCGGTCCAACGCCGTTCCGATCGGCTGGGCAATCCGGGAAGTTTCGATACTCGTAGAATAAACATTACGGCTACTTTGCATACTTTAGAAAATTCGTTGTAAAGTTAACCTGCAAACGATTTAGTTCAATCAAAATGAAGGTTTTTAAATTTGGCGGCGCCTCCGTTAAGGACGCTTCGGGGGTCAGGAATGTGGCACTAATTCTACGAAAACACGCCACCGCCCCGATCCTCGTGGTCGTCTCGGCCATGGGCCAGACCACGAATGCGCTCGAACGGGTACTCGACCTGTTCGTTTCCCGGGGCGACTATCACACGGAATTAGCGGCGATCAAACAATATCATCTCACCATCATACAAGAACTCTTTCCTGGCGACCACCCCATCTGGGAAATCGTAGAGCAAACGTGGGACCATGCCGAACAGCAACTTCATAAACACGAGAATCGTGATCTTTTGTATGACCAGTTCATAGCCTATGGTGAAATCCTCTCAACGTTGATCGTCTTTCACTACGCCGCAGGTCAGCGGTTGCCGGTGGATTGGATTGATGCGCGAAACTATATCCTTACGGACGACACTTTCCGCGAAGCCGTGGTCGATTGGACCCTTTCATGTCAGCGAATACAAGCTCTAAAAAAGATCCTGTTGGAAAAGACCTTTGTCATCACGCAGGGATTTATCGCTGGCACATCCGGCGGGCTTACGACGACACTTGGGCGTGATGGATCGGATTTCTCTGCGGCCATATTCGGGTCTTGCCTGGACGTCGAATCCGTGACCATCTGGAAAGACGTGCCAGGCGTGATGAGCGCTGATCCCAAACGAATGGAGGCTGCAGCGGTGTTTGAAGAACTCCCTTTCCGCGAGGCCGCCGAGATGACCTATTACGGAGCTTCGGTCATTCATCCCAAAACCATCAAGCCGCTGGCAACCAAAGGCATCCCGTTGCACGTGAAAAGTTTTGATGATCCCGCGCTTCCAGGCACGAAAATTCACGAATGCCATGTCGAACATATTCCACCATTGGTTGTATTCAAAGACAACCAATGCCTGGTTTCCTGTAAAGTCACCGATTACGCGTTCATCACTGAAGAACACATGAGCCGGATCTTCACCACGCTTACAGAACTCAACGTCAGGATCAACATGATGCAGAATTCAGCAATTTCATTTTCTTTCTGCATCGACTTTCGGGAAAGCAAGCTGGTAACTCTCGTGAAGCACCTGCAAACATGGTTTGAGGTGTACTACAACACCGGCCTTACGTTGATCACCGTCAAGAATTATGATGACCCAACCTTTGATTCCTTTCGGAGACGTCCGGGCATTCTATTGGAGCAGTCGTCCCGTTCAACACTACAGGTCCTGGTCCGGCAATAGAAAGCCAATCACGACCCGGCTCCGAGGGTGTGTTGCTTTTCGAGGTAGCTAAGGAATTCCCCGAGACTGCGATCCAGTATGTTGAAGACTTCCTGGAATCCTTTGTCCCCTCCGAAATAAGGGTCTGGCACCTCGCCGCTGCCGTGCGGATCGAATTCGCGCATCATCCGCACCTTCCCATGAAACTGCTGATTATCAACAACTGCCAGCACATTGCGATAGTTGGAATTGTCCATAGGCAGAATGTAGTCAAAATCGTGAAAGTCACGATCGCACAGCTGCCTGCAGCGATGGTTTATCGGAATTCCATTTTTTTGTGCGTTGCTTATCGTTCGTGGATCGGGCGGATCGCCGATATGATAGTTAGACGTGCCGCATGAGTCTGCCTCTATCCAGGATTCCCATCCACGTTGCTTCACTTTATGAACAAAAATAGCTTCTGCCAATGGAGAACGACAGATGTTGCCCAGGCAGACGAACAGTACTCTTATTTTCATCCTCTCTGAAAAACGGCAAATTTAGGAATTAATCCGGGTCCGGAGGGTCATGGCCTCATACGGCTGACTTGCGTATATTGACGCTCGTTAATAGTCGGATTATGGAATTCATCCTTGTCAACGATCAATATGAGCCGGGCATCGCGCTGATCCAGCTCAACCGTCCAAAAGATCTCAATGCGTTGAACCTTCAGCTGATGAAGGAAGTCCGCGATACGCTGCAACGTCTCGATGGTGACGATAATGTCCGTGTAATCATCATCACAGGGAATGAACAGGCCTTCGCCGCAGGGGCGGACATCAAACAAATGGCGGATCAGTCAGCTATTGACATGTTGATCGCGGACCAGTTCAGCACGTGGGACCAGATCCGTCGAACCAGGAAGCCGTTGATTGCCGCAGTGTCAGGATTCGCTCTCGGAGGAGGGTGCGAATTGGCGATGACGTGCGATATGATTATTGCCTCCGAGACTGCGAAGTTTGGCCAACCGGAAATCAAGATTGGTGTACTGCCGGGCGCAGGCGGGACTCAACGACTTACCCGTGCCATCGGAAAAGCCCGGGCCATGGAACTGGTGCTTACCGGCAGATTTATTTCAGCGGAAGAAGCGCTCCGCTTCGGGCTGATAAACAAAGTCGTTCCCGTAGAAATGTACCTTCGCGAAGCATTGGCGCTTGCCAGGGAGATAAGTGCTATGTCCCCAATTGCGACACGGCTTGCTAAAGAGGCGGTGAACCGCGCGTATGAAACCCATCTGGATGAGGGGCTCGCCTTCGAGCGCAAGAATTTTTATCTGGCCTTTGCGTCCGAGGATCAAAAAGAAGGAATGAAGGCTTTCGTTGAAAAGCGAAAACCCGTTTACCGAGGCAAGTAGGGCGTGACCTGTTGACTAACGGACACTTAGTCCGATGCCCACCGTTAAACACTTATACTTTTGCACTGTGTAGTCTGCATGCAAGGTCAGCACAGCGAGTTTTAGTCTCATTCCCGCTGTAAGGCGGGGACCAGAAGCTCCAAATTGAAGATCTACCGGATTCGTTTCAAACTCATCGTCCTCGTCATTATCGCCGTTCAAATCATATTTTCCAGTCAATGCGATATTGGACCGTGCAATATTATAACCGACACCGCCGTACACCGTAAGGATGGAAAGTTTCTTAGAGATGATTCCCTGCACTGTCGTCGCGTTGATCGAGAATACCCCCATTTGATCAAGATTCTCCGGGTTGTCGGCATCCAGTTGACTTTCGAGAGTGAGGCGGGTGAATCCTACAAATCCTGATAGATCGAAAGGCATTAGCTTGACGCCCGGAATCCACTGCTTGATGTCATGCATAATGCCAATGCCGAATATTTTGAAT
>CAZLWX010000015.1:0-48875 GCA_964563295.1 uncultured Roseivirgaceae bacterium
CGGCAGCCTGGCTGCAAAACTGTTCAATCCCGCTGTCGAAAAGATGATGCAGGACGACCTGCGCAGCTTCCGTCAGATGATGGAGACTGGACAATCCAGGATGCGTCCTGAGAAGCTTTACGTTTGAACTGCAATGAAAAGTCCGGCCTGCCGGACTTTTTTCTGGCGGCTAGATTCTGGCCTGATAGGTGTACAGTTCGAAATATCGTCCCTTCCTTTCGATCAGGTCTTCGTGTTTGCCTCGTTCGGCGATGTTGCCCTGCTCGATCACCAGGATTTGATCGGCCTGCCGAATGGTACTGAGACGATGAGCGATGACGAAGGTTGTGCGGCCCTGCATCAGGCTCCTGAGACTTTTCTGTATGTAGGATTCGCTTTCCGTGTCGAGGTTTGAAGTCGCCTCATCGAGAATCAGGATGCGTGGATCCGCCAGGATCGCGCGGGCTATTGCAATGCGCTGTCGTTGACCTCCCGACAGCTTGACGCCGCGTTCCCCAATAACGGTGTCCAACCCGTTTTCAAACCGGTCGGTAAATTCGTTCACGTAAGCAGCCCGCACTGCTGCAAGAAGCTGCTCTTCCGATGCAGAAGGCCTGGGAAACAGAATGTTCTCACGAATCGTACCCTCGAACAGGAAGTCATCCTGCAGGACAACTCCCAGCTGGCTCCGGTACGATTCCAATTTCACTGTTGAGAGATTGATGCCGTCAACTAAGATCAATCCTTCGCTCGGGTTGAGGAATGATGCTGCAAGTCCTGCGATGGTCGTCTTTCCGGATCCCGATGTGCCCACCAACGCAGTGACACTTCCGGCAGGAGCCTTGAAACTGACGTCATGAAGAACTTCCTTTCCTTTTTCGTAGGCAAAGGATACATTGCGGAATTCAATCTCTCCATTGATCTTTCCAATGTCGTGATGCCGCACGGTGCCGTCATCTTCAGGGTCCATGTTCATAATCTCTTCGGTGCGGTCGAGTCCGGCGAAAGCCTCCGTGAGCTGACTCCCTATGTTGCTCATCTGAACGATAGGCGCGATCATGAACCCCAGGAACAGGGTAAAGGAAACGAAATCGCCAAGGGTCAGCTTATTATCAATGATCATGTAGCCCCCGATGCCCATGATGCAAACGCTGGCAAGCCCCAGCAGGAAAGTCGCTGAGCTCGTGACAAGGCTTGTCGTCGTCAGGCTCTTTTTAATATTGAGGAAAAGACGTTCAACGCCCAGCTCAAAGGTTTTCATTTCCTGTACTTCGGCGTTGAACCCCTTGATGACCCGAATGCCATTCAGGGTTTCAGTAAGGCGGCCTGTGACCTCGGCGTTAATTACACCACGCTGGCGAAAGATAGGACGGATATAGCCAAACGCCTTAAGCGAGATAAGGCCAAATATGATCACCGGTATAAGGACAAGCACGGTCATCATCGGACTAATGTTGATCATCATCACCAGGCACACCACGGCGCTCAACATTCCGCCGATAAGTTGAACAAGCCCTGTACCCACGAGGTTCCGGACGCCCTCCACATCGGTCATGATCCTGGAGACCAGCGCTCCGGATTTTTCGTTGTCGAAGAACCGGACTGGAAGTCTAAGAATCTTTTTCTGGACCTGCGATCGCAGGACGGCAATGAGATGCTGCGCTTCAACACTGAGGATCTTTGTTAGCAGAAAAGAAGTTCCTGACTGAAGGGTGATGGCCACGATAACTGCAGCAAGAAGATATTTCAGCATCTGGAAGTCGCCTTTTGTGATTACCACGTCAATCAAATACTTACTCGACAGCGGCAGCACCAGGCTCGCCAGCGAACTGATTACGATCAGGATCAAGCCGACCAGGATAATGTTTCGCCGCGGCCAAACAATGGTTTTGAATACATGGCCGATCGTTACTTTCGTTTTCTTCATATAGTGGGATCAAAGTCTGCCGCTGATAGACGCATTGCAGCTGGTTTTATTTTGGCGTGGGGAAAACTTTTCACTGCCGCTTCCTAAAAATGCAATAAAAAGAGGCTCAAGCGACCTAACAGAACGGTATATTTTTCGTTATTGAAATGATAAACCAATTTAAAGGAGGAGGAATTTATGAGCACGTTTGAGAAATCCTATGAAGTGGATAACCGGACCGGTACCAATCAGGAAGGTCCTGATGCCAATCGGCCATTGGAGAGACTGACAGCAACTTCAATTATCGGCGATAAGGTTGAAAATCCGCATGGTGACGACCTCGGTACCATCGATAACCTGATGGTCAACGTTCACACAGGGAGAGTAGAGTACGCTGTGTTGGAGTACGGCTCATTCCTGGGCCTTGGAGGTAAGCTATTCGCCGTACCGTTTAATCAGATGCGTGTGTCGCCCGGACGTCATGTGTTCATCGTCGATAAAGACAAGGAATACCTTCGCATGTCGCCAGGTTTTGACAAGAATCACTGGCCCGACACGAATGATCACACGTACTATGGTGATGTTGACACGTATTGGGGTTACACAGCCGCACCGTAGACAACTTGCATTAATTTTCGGATGGCCGGGTATCGCGAGTTATAGATGCCCGGCTATTTTTTTCTGGTCGAGCAAGCGCATCCGGAAGGCATTGATAGCGGTTATACCAAGCTTGCCGGTAAGCCGGTGGTTGACAACAGCTCCGACCACGGCGCCGATGCCTGGGACAAGCTGGAGCAACTTGGCCAGGTCGATGTAGTCCCGGTACTCCTGTTGAAACTGGCGCCAATCAAAGTCATTAATATTGTCGGGAAGCCGGGCCTGGTGGCGTTCCCAATCCTCGAGAATAGAAAAGACCCGGTTTCGATTGTGTTGGCTCGAGAAAGTGAGTTCAAAAATATAAAGGAGGAAAATCCTTTCCTTGTAATATTTGACATCGACGCCATAGATCGCGGCTATTTCGAATAACATTTTCATTTTTAGTGCCAGCCAAATCGGGAAATCGGCGAGCCCCAACAGGATGCCGCCGGCGCCGGTCACAGCACCTTCTGCCGCGGCGGTCGTGCTGTAGAACTCAATTCGTCCTTTGACGCGAAGTTCGCGGTCTTCCATCGAGATGTTCGTCAAAGGTCCCCGTGCCGTGAATTCCGCGCCGAAGCAAACCACCCTGGTCATCTGCTTGATGGCTGTGGTGATTGCCGAATGGATCTTTTCAGGAAGGACTTTGTTTATTCGGAGTTGCATATCGCGCGTAAGCCGGTTTGCAAAAGACGGTTTTCGGCGCATGCGCTTTTTCCAAGCCTCGAGTTCGTGCCTCACATGTTCTTCATAACTTACCATGGCCTTCGATCGCTACGTAGTATGCAGTCTAGGACTCCAACATCCACAGGAAAAAATGCAGCTTTATCTGCCCTTGCTAATAAAGGAACAGTATTTTACGTTATAATTCGCGGTAAAGAAAAAGTATGCCCGCCCTTTTCCGATCTCTTGGAGCGCGATTGCTGAAGTTTTATGATCGTCCGACCTTACCAGGGAAGGTTTTTCGCTGGGCTGCAACGGCAGTCGGGCTGGCAATCGCGGGCCCGGCGCTCCTGGTTATCCTGGTTTGGTTGGGTGTCTTCGGAAAATTACCGGACCGGAAAGAATTGAGCGCTATTCGGAATCCGGTTGCAAGTGAAGTGTACAGCGCCGACAGCGTTTTACTTGGCAGGTATTTTCTTGAGGATCGCACGCCAATCACCATCGAAGATTTACCTGAATCATTGAAGAATGCGCTTATCGCCACCGAGGACATTCGGTTCTATAAGCACCACGGCATCGATGTCAGAAGCCTGTTGCGCGTCCTGCTTAAGACGGTGTTGTTGCAAGACCGCGGAGCTGGCGGTGGCAGCACCCTTACCCAACAGCTCGCTAAGAATCTCTATCCGCGCCGACGATACAGGTTTCTGTCGATGCCAATCAACAAAACAAGAGAGCTGTTGACGGCATGGCGTATCGAGAATGTTTACTCCAAGGATGAGATTCTTCTACTTTACCTGAACACGATTCCGTTTTCCGATAACACGTATGGAATCAAGACGGCGGCTGACCGCTTTTTCTCGCGGGATGTTAAAGATCTTTCGACGGTACAGGCAGCAGTACTGATTGGCTCGCTAAAGGCGACTCATACCTACAACCCCCGTCTATTCCCCGAGCGGTCCATCCAGCGACGGAACATTGTGCTTTCGCAAATGGCGAAGTATGGATTCATCACCCAGGAAGAAAGCGCGAAACTGAGGCAAATGCCGTTGGAACTTGAATACAATAATGTCAACCGCGCCGATGGATTAGCATCATACTTCCGGACGCATCTCCAACGTGAATTGGAAGTCTGGTGCCAGGACAACGTCAACGCCGATGGTCGTCGCTACAACCTCTACACAGACGGGCTCAAGGTGTACACGACAATTGACTCGCGGATACAATCCTACGCTGAAGACGCGATGCGACTGACTATGAAGGAGCTACAAAAGACGTTTGACTCCCAGCTGGACAAACGACTGCTCGACAAGATCGCGATGGAAAAGCTCAGGCAGCTTTACCAGTACAACGCGCTAAAATCCGACGGCCTGTCGGACCAGGAGGTTTTGAGGAGACTCAGTGAGCCGATGAAGACTCGCATCTTTACATGGGACGGTCAAAAATCTACTGAGGTGAGTGTACTTGACTCCATCAAACATCACATGCGTTTTTTGCAGGCTGGCGTGCTGGCGATGGATCCGGCGACTGGTGCGATCAGGGCATGGGTTGGAGGAATTGACCATACCTATTTTCAGTTCGATCATGTTCGACACGAAACCAAAAGGCAGGTGGGATCCACATTGAAGCCGCTTATTTACGCCGCAGCGCTTGAAGCTGGCATTGGCCCTTGCGACTATATCTCCGCGCGCCGCACATCGTACACAAACATGGAAGGATGGACACCCGAAAACACAAACGAAGAAACATACGAGCGCAAATATTCGATGGAGGGCGGCCTCACGGGATCGGTCAACACTGTTTCGGTGAAACTGTTGGAGAAAACGGGCATCCATAACGCCATTCAAACCATGAGGAAGATGGGTATCACGAGCGATCTCCCCGCTGTTCCTTCCCTTGCGCTCGGCACGCCCTCAATTTCAATGACAGAAATGGTGGGCGCGTACGCCGTGCTGGCCAACGGTGGCGACTATATTGCCCCGAACTACCTTACCGCGATTGCTGACAGACATGGAAAGATCCTTGAAACGTTCGATCACGACGAACCCGAGCGCGCTATTGCCACGGAAACAAGCCAGATGATTGTGCACATGCTCAAGAGCGTTGTGTCTGGCGGCACGGGTTCGGCGTTGCGCAGCCGGTTTGGTGTGTCAAATGATGTGGCAGGCAAGACCGGCACAACCCAGTCGAATGTTGACGGTTGGTTTATTGCCATGTTGCCGACGCTGGTGATGGGGGCTTGGGTGGGGTCTGATGATCCACGCCTGCATTTTAGGTACACGTCTCAAGGGCAGGGTGCCGCAACGGCATTGCCCATCATTGGACGCTTCTTCCAGCACGCCAACAAGGATGCGACTCTCCGGCCAGTCATGGAGGCCAGGTTTGAGCCTTTGTCCGACGAACTACGTGAATTACTGGATTGTAAACAGTCGCGATCGAATTCCAATATCTTCCAGCGCATATTCAAACGGAAGAAGGGCACGAAGGTCACCCGTTTCAAGGGAAAGGAGGAGGAGGGCTAAAATGAAAAATCCCCCACCCGAAGGCGAAGGGATTTTTCAAACATAAACCTAAACCTAACCTTTCTTCCTATGAAGCTTCCCGGTATACTGAAGCCTGCATCTGCGCCAGCAACGCGCTTTCTTCCGCTGTCAGCGCAGTGGTATCTTTGTCGGCGTCCTGAGCTTGAATAAACTCCTCCAGGCTCCCGTAAAACCGCAGCCTGTACTTCCACACGAGTTTGCTGCCAATAGCCTCCTTGATCTGCCTCAAGCTGAGCTTTTCGTCAATCCAGTACATGTCCACGAATCCTTCCTCGGCCGAGGTCCCGCCAATGTATCCTGGCATTACCCTAAGATCGGCACTGTCCAGCTTCTCCCTGACATCATCCCGGAAGTCTTCGCGACCTGTGATGTATATTGTAATCCAACCCATACTCAATGAAAACTGTAAAAAACCTGCTGGAAGAAGTTCTTTATTTCGCGTTCGCGGTCAACTGCCAAATACAATTTTTCAAAAGTTTGTCCGGGCAATGATCCGGTTAAACCGCGGCAGCAAAAAATTCTTCCTACACACTATACAACGAAGTAGCTATGCGGAAGTTTCATTTTTCCCACAATAATATGGTCACTCGAGTGGATGCGCCTGGCCTCGAAAAACAGATTGTACGGCATGGCCCAGCAGCGCCCAAATAACCTATGGTCTGAGGGTAGGATGCGAGTGGAAATTCTGAAAGGGCGGTAAAGGCGCTATTTATTTTTTTTAAATACTTATAAAAATCTCCACTGCGATACCTGTTCGAAGAATTCGCCGATGGCGCTTGGGTGAAGGACAATGCAAAAGAGAATCCCAAAGAGACCTCCATACAGGTGGGCGTCGTGGTTGATGTTATCCATGGATCTCTTCCCCTGGTAGTACGAAAAGATGACGAATAGGACACCCATGATAAAGCCGGGAAGACAGATGGCAAAAAACAGACAGATTTCGGCCAGGGGCCGGAATACGATATAGGCAAAGACTATTGCGGAGACCGCACCTGAAGCACCAAGGGAATTGTAGTATGGCTTGTCCTTATTCTTGAACAGCGTTGGTAAATCTGAAATGATAAGCGCCAGCACGTAGAGTAGGACGTAGTAGAAATTCCCGGTCTGTCCAAATGTCTGCCGGAATACGCGTTCGACACCCAATCCGAAGTAGTACAGGGAAATGGCATTCAGCAACAAGTGCAAATGGTCGTGGTGAATGAACCCGGACGTGATCAGGCGATAGTACTCTTTGCGCTTGTGAACACGGTACGGATTCATTATGAAACTGGCCATCGCCGTGGGATTGTTCCAGGCATAAAAACTGACCAGCACAGTAATACCAAGTAGGATATAGGTAATCACGACACTTCGGGCTTCGACGCTAATATACACAAAGCCTCCAATCGCCAGGGCCTTATCGGAACATTGCACTTCGTTGGAATAGTTTTTATAGTAAGTCGGATTGAATGCCCGTGGCAATGATTTAGAGCGGGGTGGTTTATGAGGGGAGACCGGGGCATTTGGGTAGTGTGTGAGCAGTTGTGCAGCCTTCGTGCGAGAATAGTGATCGTTGATAGTTATGTGATGGTAAGGCAAAGAGCCCGGACGGGTTCTCACGCGGACAGTCCGCACACACCCTTTTTTGCTGGCTTACATTAATTCACTTTCAACCCTGGCGTCCACTTTCAACCCTGGCGTCGTAGCCGATTCGCCATTTCTCTGGCGCGGCATCATCTTTATCCCATCATCAAAAACTAAGTATGGAGAGAATGTATTTGACATTCATCATTTGCCTGCTTTGGGTTGGAACGGCCACCGCCCAAACCGGCAAGGAACGTAAAGAAGCGGCCGAAAAGAAGGCAGCTGAAGAAAGACTAAGGTCGCAAGGTGGCTTTAGGGTTGTCGACAGCACAGCCTTCCGGCCTCAAGCCCGGGAGGCGGAAGAAGAAAGGCCCGATGACGAAAGACAATCAAATGATTCCGATTCATCGGCTGCCGCCGGCGATCAGAAAGGCGGCGGCGAGCAACACCAGTTTACGGAGAAGACAACCAGCGGAAGCGGCTCGCCAAGCGTCTTGTCGGCAGGGAACGGACGCGAACGTGATGGAACCGGTAATGTCCAACGCGCAACACCTAATATGGTCGGCTCGCCCGTTTCCAACAACCTTCGATTGGAGGAGGCTGATCAAAATCCATCGAGCAAAAGCGGTGGACAAGTACGCGACCAGCAGGATCGACCGCAACAGTCGGCGACCGGAGCTAAAGGAACTAAGGATGACAAGAATAGCAAAGACAAGCCTTCCGGAAATAACGAGAAGCGTCGGGCCAGAAAGAACAATTAAGCGGGCCTGAAGCTGGCGATTTGTTATCTTGCCCGATGATCGGGAAATCTGCCTATTCTTTCTTTAGATTGATCGCAGCCGTAATTCTGACAATGCCCTTTCCTGCGGTAGGCCAGATGAGTTATGGTATCAAGGCGGGGATTAACATTTCAGATGTTGTCCTGAATAACATGGTGGACCCTGATATCGAATCCGATTACAGGGCGAAGTTCGGTATGCAAGGGGGCCTGTTTGTCAATACAAACTTCGATGATCGTACCGGATTGGCAATCGAGCTGTTATATTCCAATAAGGGCGTGAATGTCATCAATAACAATCACTTTCATTATATCGTGATACCTTTTCTGGCGCGCTACAACCTTGACGACAATTTTGTTGCGGAGGCTGGCCCCGAACTTGGATACTTGGTTAGTGCCAGGTCCAAACATGGCAACATCAACGACATCTGGGATAACAACCTGGATTTGGGACTGGATGTCGGTGTGCAATACGATGCTCATCGATGGCTTATTGGCCTGCGATTCAATGCGGGTATCACGAGTGTACAACGGAACCAGGGGATTAGTCCCGGCGACCGCATTCGGTACCAGAACCGCGTGCTCTCATTTGCATTGGCATATAAGATCCGTGTGATTGAATAGACCGGCAATTTTCTTAAGGGTGCTGATGATCATGGTCGAGCAGGGTCATTACACCTGCAGCGACAAGTCCCCCGATCAGGTAGCAGGCGATCGTGAGCGCTTTAGTTTGGACGGGGACATTTGCAGCTCGTTCATCAAGGCCCAGTGGTTTCGACAGCGCGACGGCGCCCATGCCGGCGCTCAATCCGAGAAGAGATCCTCGTACGATAGTTTGTTTTGCGTCTGCACCTCTCGCCAGGCCATAGTACATCGAGCTGGTCATCAGGTCGCCGCCGAGCGAGGCCTGATTAGTCTGGCCTAACAAGAATTTTTTCAGTCCGTGCCCCTTGATGACTTTGGCGATGGCATTCATGCCAAGCAAGTCAAGATGGTTAGCCCGGGTATCAATTCTTTTCGCCGTCTCATTCAGTACCGAAAGCGTAAAGGCGCCGGCGAGCCCGCCGATCATCGAAGTGAGTTTCTTATTCATCAAGATCAAAAGAGTGAATGCAGTGGGTAGTCAAAATCAAGTTGCTGACACGGCCACGTGTAGAAGTGAATCCACACCTGGTCAACTCAGCACAGAAGTTTTTTGAGACGACCGGATATTGCGGTAGTAAGAGTCCAGGATCATGCTCACAATTGATTTCACGTCGAGCTCATTTTCCTCTACCGTATACCTCAAAATCCCGTTTTCCAATAGTTGGAAATGCCGCTTGCCGTTGACGGTCAGCACTTTATAGCTGTATGCCTGACCTTTATAATAGACTTCTTTCATAAACCATCAGTTTTACTGAAAAGGTTAAATTTCCATGCCTACAAACGTTTGCGGAAATTGAGAAAGCGACAATAAAGTGCGCTAACGGATGCTACCGCCTGCAGGGTCTTGTCATTAACCAGCTCTATTTTTTCTTCATGGGGCTAATCGGGTTGACGTAATGTTCCGTCAACTTGACGATGCCGATGAGCATCCGCCCGACTAAGGCTCGAAAATCGCGTCATTCCACTCTTCTCCGGTCTGCCGTTTGATTCATGCTGCCGGTTGGTCAGCGATTCCTGAAAAGGGGGACTGGCGAAAGGTAGTTTTTTGTAAGCCGGCAGTAAGGTCATGCACGTTGACCGCGAAAAAGTCAAGACCCGGTAACGATGATCGACGCCACCGGCAACGTGTACCTTTTGAAATCTGATTGCGTCTTTTAACAGCACTAACTAAAGAGTCAACGCGTTAATTTTGTAAATCAGCGACCCGGACTTTCTGGGTATTTTTTCGCTGTTCTTTTGGGAACTATTTGTAGACCGATATCCGGAAAAGAATGAGGGTGTTGAGAAAGGTCAGTTTTATTGTAACGGCTATTTTATTTTTCTTTTTCCAGGCGGGTGCGCAGACGCAGGAGTCAAAAGCGGTGCTACGCCAGGACACGATTCCGCGCGATACCATCAAGGAGACCCCTTCGTCGGTGCCGCCTGGAAATGATCAGTTATCGGCCCCGCGAAACTATTACAATTTGTTACGCGACAAGACCGTGACCCGAAAGGGTTTATTCACCGTACACATTGCCCGCGATAAATACTACTTCGAAATTCCCGACAGCCTGCTGGGTCGCGACATACTTGTTGTCGGCAGGATTGCGCAGGGTGCTGCTGGCGTCAGGCCCGGCTACTTCGGTTATGCGGGCGACCAGATCGGCAGCACGGTAATCCGTTTCGAAAAAGGTCCAGGCCACAAATTGTTCCTTAGACGAATCACGTACGAAGAGCACGCGGGCGATACTTCGAACGCGATGTACCACGCCGTCGTTCGATCAAACCTTCAGCCATTGGTGGCTTCCTTTGGTATTGGCGCATATTCTCCCAGGGGCAAGGGCAGTGTTATCGAGGTAACCGATTACCTCAATGGCGATAATGACGTTCTGTTCTTCAACGCGAGCACTCGCAAATCAATGCGGGTCGGCAGCATGTTGAAGAACATGTCCTACATAAAGGATGTGAACGCCTACCCCATGAACGTAGAGATCAGGACGATCAAAACTTACAACCAGGCATCGACCGGAGAAAACTTTACCCTTGAGTTGAACACCTCGATGGTGTTGCTTCCTGAGGTACCGATGCGAAAGCGCTATGCGGATCGTCGTGTGGGATACTTTACCGAACGTTACACGGATTACGATGCCAACCCTCAAGGAGTAAAGGTGGTGAGCTACATCAAACGCTATCGCCTGGAGCCCAAGCCGGAGGATGTCGAAAAGTACAAAAGAGGGGAGTTGGTCGAACCGCAGCAGCCGATCGTATACTACATCGATCCGGCCACACCGAAGAAATGGGTGCCGTATTTGATTATGGGTGTGGAGGACTGGAAGGTTGCGTTTGAGCGCGCGGGGTTCAAGAATGCCATTTATGCCAAGCTCGCGCCGACGCCCGAGCAGAACCCTCATTGGAGCCTGGAAGACTCGCGTCACTCGGCAATCGTATACAAGCCATCCTCGATCGCGAATGCGGCCGGACCGGTAATAACTGATCCCCGTAGCGGTGAAATTTTGGAGAGTCATATTAACTGGTTCCATAATCTCATGTCCATCCTGCGCGACTGGTATTTTATTCAGGCTTCTCCAAACGATGTTCGTGCGCAACGACTGCAGTTTGATGAAGAACTGATGGGCTCGCTAATCCGGTCAGTGGCTGCTCATGAGGTTGGTCACTCGCTTGGACTCACCCATAATTTCGGTGCGAGTTCCACAGTATCGGTAGAAAAATTGAGAGATCGCGAATGGCTGAAAATTCACGGGCACACACCGTCGATCATGGATTATGCCCGCTTCAATTATGTGGCGCAGCCGGAAGATAGTGTGAGCCCACGGGGATTAATTTCACGAATCGGCGAATACGATCTGTGGGCCATTGAATGGGGTTATCGCTGGTATCCGGACTTCGACTCGCCAGAAGAGGAAATGGCGATGCTGAACAAGTTGGTCACGGCAAAACAAGAGGAGAGAAGTCTGTGGTTCGGATCCGAATTGTCAACGGATGACCCACGTACACAGACCGAAGACCTCGGCGACAACGCCATGCTTGCTGGAATGTACGGCATAAAGAATCTTCACCGCGTAATGAAAAACCTGCTGGATTGGTCCTATATCGAAAACGACGGCTACCGGAATCTGATACAGTTGTATGACGGAATTAACCAGCAGTTCGAATACTATGTCGGTCATGTGCTCACCAACATCGGCGGCATCTACGAGACACCGAAATCGCCGTCACAACCGGGCCCCGTGTTCGAGGCCGTACCGTTGGAACGACAACGTGAGGCAATGCGATTTCTAAACGATTACGTGTTCACCACGCCAACATGGTTATTGGACACAGCGGTGCTGGCGCGCGTAGGCGAATCGCCCACGCAGGTTGTGGCAAAGTCGCAGGAATTGGCATTGGCACATCTGCTCAGCCCTTCAACATTGAGCAAGATCGTGTCTAGTCGCGCGATGTATGGAGACAAGGCTTATTCATTGATCGAATATTTCGATGATATCGATAAGATGATGTGGACTGAGCTGAAGGCCAACAAACCCGTGGATATTTACAGGAGAAATTTGCAACGCTCGTATATCGATCGATTAATCGACCTGTCGGCAAAATCGGGAAAAGATTATCGAGATGCGGCGCCTGTGCTCAAAGTAAAACTGAACGACATCAGGCGTAACGTCAGGAAAGGCGCCGCTCGCGCTAAGGACTCCATCACCGAATATCATCTTCGCTTTATCCTGGAGAAGTTAGATGCCACGCTGAATTCAGGAAAGGTCTGAACGGCGTCACGTGATATGGGGTAGCTTTTGGTACCATCATTCAGGCGTTCACGCTCATTGCAATTTTGATTTCATGTTTGGGAGTGTATGGATTGGTGCTCTTTGTCGTCCAACGGAAGGTGAAGGAGATAGGCGTTCGCAAGGTGCTGGGTGCCAGTGTGGGAAGTATCCTGGGGCTTATCTGTCGCGACTTCGCCTGGCAGTTGATTGCTGGATTTGTGCTGGCCGTACCGGTATCGTATTACCTGATGGGGCAGTGGCTGGAAAATTTTACTTATCGGACCACTATTGACGTTGTCACCTATGCGGTCAGTTTGGGACTCGTGCTAGTTATAGTCATTTCCACTATAAGCTACCAGGCTCTCAGAGCGTCACTTGCAAACCCTGTGAATTCACTTCGAAGCGAGTAGGGAGTTGGCGGGTTGGCGGTTGGTCCTGGCCCTTTGGCCTTTAGCCTTTGGCCTTTTGCCTTTGGCCTTTGGCCTTTTGCCTTTGGCCTTTAGCCTTTGGCCTTTTGCCTTTGGCCTTTGGCCTTTAGCCTTTAGCCTTTGGCCTTTAGCCTTTAGCCTTTGGCCTTTGGCCCCTCTGGCCCACTAGTTCAGGTCAACATGATACACATCCGTCTCGTTCCTCACAATATTCTCAATGAAGAAACCTCCGGGTTGTTCAATGTCTTCGAAGAGATCGAAGCTCTGACAGGATTTTGGAAGGGCGTTGAAAATCAATAGAAAGGAATAGGTCTTGCCATCGGGGACGTGCGTCCACACGGGTGCTAGAGTAATGTTTTCGACATGTACAAGACTCGATCGCGAACCAGAGCCCTTGTCAATCAGGTATGTCGTTCGCCATATTCTGATCAGCATGTCCTTGCCCGGGTTATGGAAATAGCAGTGGACGTATACAAACGAATCCTCGCGGGTTTCAGTATCGGTCTCCGTGAGCGTTTCGACTTCCGTTTCTGGCTTTGCCTGGCGGGCAGGGGCGTTCATTCTTATAAGCGACCAGTTTGGATACATGGGGATTGAAACGTTGAACTCAGCAAACTGCAGCCCATCAAAGTTTTGACTGCAAATCGTACCCCGCCCGAAATTTCACCACCCTCTTGGCTTTGATCCGGATGGAGTCGCCAGTGGCGGGATTTCGCCCTTTCCGGGCGCGGCGCCTGACAACGGTGAACGTGCCAAATCCCATCAACGTCACTTTCTCGCCCGCGCGAAGGGATTTTGTAACGCCTTCCATGAAAGTTTCGAGAGAAACGGCTGCCCGGGCTTTCGATATCTTCGCGGCAGACGCCATTTGCTCGACTAATTGTTCCTTGTTCATGTCGTGATGATCTGGTTATCGCGGTAAAAATACCAGCGACACATCGAGTTAGCAAGACACAACTACCACAACCCATCCAAGGGCACTCTTTTGTTAGGGAATTTTACATGCTGTTGATGGCTCTACTCACATTTCAGATTTGCCTGTGGTGTCAGGATTCCGGGCTGATAGTCACTAGTCCCGACTTTGAGCATGAGGGAGAACTTCCCGAGCGCTTCACGTGCGATGGCCTGGACGTGAATCCAACCCTGTACATCGACAACATTCCGGACGGGGCCAAAAGCCTGGTCGTTATGTTGGAGGATCCCGATGTTGCTTCAACCGCGTTCAATCATTGGATTGTTTGGAATATTCCCCCCGACGAAGTTCTTGACGAAGGGAGTGTGAAAGGAATTGCCGGTATCAATAGCCTGGGAAAAATGCACTACCGTGGCCCGTGTCCCGTTGCAGGCTCTCATCGATACTTTTTCAGGGTGTACGCTTTGGACACCATGCTCGACCTGGACAAAGGAGCAAGCAAGCATAGCGTAGCAGAGGCGATGGCGAGTCATATTCTGGCAACAGGAGAAATAATGGGAAGGTATCAACGAAAGTAATGGGATCGACGCGGAGTCAGGAAAAGACAAAAAACATAAAACCCCCGGACGGCTTCCAGGGGTTTTATATTTACCTAACCTATACCTGAAGGTTGACTGTTATAGTCTTCCTATCATTATAAAATCTTGTGCCAGGCAATGGCGATTGCAGACCGTCCGGTTCCGCGGGAAATGAGGGAATAAAACAGCATGGATGGTTGTCAATAACGTTTCCATACGCGTTCGCGGCAGGGGGCTACCATGAAAGATCTCTGGTTCCTCAGTCATCCAATTAGCGTGTGTGGAAGCAACTACACACTCCAAAACGCAGCGCAATGTCGCACAATCCTGGCGAAGGCGCTGGTGTCGGAGATGGGACTCCAGTCCCTGTTGGATGGCATATGATTTTTTCCACAATGACGTCCGATTGGCACTTAGTCCTTTCGGAAATCAAGAACGTCCAATAACAAACTGAACTGCACTAATGAATACTTTGCTTGAGCGACTGAAAGCGCGAAAGAACCCGATCAAAGTTGTCATCATCGGCCTCGGCGCGATGGGCAAGGGTCTGTATTATCAATGCAAGATCACTCCCGGAGTGAAATGCATAGGCATAGCCGACCTGAATCTGGCGCGATGCATTGACGCGGCCGAGACCGCGTGCGATAGCTTCACGATCGTCAATAACGAAGCGGAGATGAATGACGCTGTGGCACATGATCATGTGGCGATCATCGAGGATGGTGAGGTACTGGCGCGATGCGCAAAGGCCGATGTCGTTATCGAAGCCTCGAATTCGATCGGGGCTGGAGCGAAGTTTGTGCTGGAGGCCCTGCAAAATCAAAAGCACGTGGTGCTGATGAATGCCGAGATCGATCTCCTATACGGCGCATATTTCAGTCTCGTTGCCGAACAAAACGGTGTGGTTTGCACCAGTATCGATGGCGATCAATATGGCGTACTAAAAAGGCTCATTGACGACTTCGAACTTTGGGGCTTCGAGTTGGTCATGGCAGGAAACATCAAGGGCTTTCTTGATCGATACGCTAATCCGTCGACCATCATCGCCGAGGCGGACAAGCGGCGGCTTGACTACAAAATGTGCACGTCATACACCGACGGTACAAAGCTTAACATTGAGATGGCCATCATTGCGAATGCCTATGGAATGCAGACGTTGACACCCGGCATGCACGGGCCGCGGGCGCGCCATGTGTCAGAGATATTTGACCTGTTTGATTTTACCCATCACTGGTCCGCGCGCACCCCCTTTGTCGACTATATCCTCGGGGCTGAGCCTGGTGGCGGTGTGTTTGCGATAGGCTACCACGATCATCCGTATCAGCGGAGTATGATGGAATATTACAAGATGGGTAAAGGGCCATTTTATCTTTTCTATCGCCCTTACCACCTTTGCCATGTCGAGGCAGTCGCATCCATCGTCGAGCCATTCATGGATGGGAAGATATTGTTGCAGCCCAGGTTCGGTTTTGAAACTGACGTGTACACGTACGCCAAGAAGGATCTCCGGAAGGGCGACCTGTTGGACGGCCTTGGAGGCTACACGTGTTATGGACTGGTTGAAAATTGCAGCGAGCCCATGATCGGACGGCTCCCGGTACTATTGGCCGAAAATGTTAAGCTGAAGCGAGACATCCGCCGCGACGAAAAAATAAACTTTGACGACATCGAATTTGACCCTTCTGAATATCGGTTTCAATTGGCAATCCAGGCATCAAAAGCTTCCGAAAAGATCAAGCGCGATCGGGGCATAAGATCCATCCTGAAAGAAGATAAGGACAAGAACTTTGCCAACGTCTCCGCTTAGGTAATAGTTCAAATAGTTCGTCACAGCCTGGTTTACAGCCAGGTTTTTTTTTGAGTATTTTTTTTAGCTTCTTCCCTCAAGTAATATTAAATGCTGATATTGGCGGCTTAATCTTACCTGAAATGAGGCCACTGGGTCTGCTTACTTGTTATCTTAGACAAGCGATCCCGACCATTCGCTTTGGGGAGTACCTGGTTCCGAGGTTCCTGCTGGTAGTCGGTTTATGTTTCAGCTTATCTTCACAGGCCCAATCGAAATTCAGCATCTCTCCGGGAAAAGGCCGGATTAATTTTACCTCGAACGCCGAATTGGAACTGATACGAGCAGCTTCCGACAAGGTTCAGGGCTTGATTGATCCGCAGACCCAGCAATTCGCGTTTTCGGTGGATATCAAGAGCTTTGTAGGATTCAACAGTGAGCTCCAGCGCGAACATTTTAATGAGAAATACATGGAAAGTGAAAAATTTCCGCGCGCGCGATTTAGCGGGAAAATTATTGAACAGGTAGACTTTTCGGTGGATGGGACTTATGACGTCCGCGCAAAAGGGGAGTTGGAGATCCATGGACAGAAACAAACCCGGATTATCCGCGGGCGACTGGTGATCGACCATGGTACACTGGACGTCCAATCCACGTTCGTTGTTCCTCTGGCGGACCATAATATTTCTATTCCAAACATTGTAAACCAAAAGATTGCTACCGAGATCGAGGTGGACTTCCATGCCTCAATGAAGCTTCAGTGAAGACATGATACAGAGATTCCCGCTACCTGCCTTACTTTTCCTACTGACGGCGATTACAGCAAATTCTCAAATTCCTTTTTTTCAACATTACTACCTGCTGAAAAAGAATGAGCCTGTTCACGTAAATGATGTTTTCCAGGATGATTCCGGCTTCATCTGGTACGGAACAAACAAGGGACTATTTAGGTTTGATGGCAGAAACTATTTGCGCTTCACCAAAGCTGATAGTCTGCCGGATGAAGACGTAACGGCAGTCGGCCAGGATTCTCTGGGCAGAATTTGGACCGGCTACAGCAACGGACACCTGGCGTATTTTGAGAAGGGTATGCTCCACCATTTTGATCCGCCGGAGGGGTCTGCCGCTGCGCCGGTCTCCGATATCCTTTTTGACAAACGAGGTATCCTCTGGTTCTCTACTCTCAATGATGGCCTGTATTACTATCGCGGCAATCGGTTGTTTCGCCTGGATGATCTCGAAGGAATGCCCGACCTTTTCGTCTACGATCTTTCGGAAGACTCCGACGGCTCTATCTGGGCCGGGACTGACGGCGGCATCGTCGTTTGCAAACTCGGCGGCGACGATGTCAGCCTCGATGTACTTGATCATGATGATGGGCTGCCGGACAACATCGTGCGCAAGCTCGCTCATCTTGCTGACGGCAGAGTGTTGATCGGTACCGACGACGCTGGTGTGGTCACCCTTGATCCTGACAGAACAGTTTTTACTTCGTTATTTGATAAATGGAACGCCGGATCAGTTGTGGATTTTTCAATCCGAAATGCGAACCTCTGGATCGCAACATCGCGCGGTGGTCTTTTATATTATGACATCGAGTTAAGCAACCTGGCCATGTATGAACGCCAGCCGGGCTATTCGATTCCGTCGATAACGACCCTCTTCACAGACCGCGAAGGCAACCTGTGGGCCGGCACTAAAACCGACGTCATTCGGTCAGCGGCTGGCCTGGAATTTATTGAACCCGGGCAGGGGGTAGACCCGAATGTCCTTGCCCTCGCCATTGACAATAGTAATGCGCTTTGGTTTTCAACCGGCGACGGGCTTTTCCGCAGAACCGTGGACGAGACGGGCCACGTCACTCTCACGCGGCTCTTGCAGCATACTCCGTACGAGCGATACACAGTCATTAGTCTTTATAATGACGATTCGGGATTCCTGTGGGCGGGGTTGTATGGGGAAGGTGTCCTGCGCATCGACCCGCGCACGCTGTCAGTTGTTTACATCAGCAGGGAGTTGAGGAATGGGAACGTCCTCGCCATCACCGGGGGGCAAAATGAAATATGGCTTGCGACGCTGGGAGGGGCCGAATGCATTACACTCAGCGGCAATAACTATGACATTCGGCACTATAATCGCGAGAATGGACTCTCGTCAGATTTCATCTACCAGGTATTTGTCGACAGCCGCAAGCGAGTTTGGTTCGCTACGGATGGAAAAGGAGTCGACATGCTCGATGGGTCGGGCCTGCACCACTTTGAAGAAGGACTTCCCACAAAGGTTGCATATGGCTTTGCGGAGGACAGTTTGAAGCAAATCTGGGTGAATGTTCAGGGCAATGGCATCTATAAATTTGTAGATGGGACCTTTACACCGCTGGAGAGTTTCGCCAGGCTGCGCAGCAACGATATCACCAGTCTTGCTTCCGATCGTAATGGAAATATATTGGCAGGCCATGATTTCGGCATCGATGTTATCAACAGTCAGGGCAAGCTGATACGCTATTTTGGTGAAGAAGCGGGTATCCGCGATATGCAACCTACATTGAATGCGGTATCGCGTGACCAGTTCGGTGACCTTTACTTTGGCACCAGCCGCGGAATCATTCGGTTTGCGATGAAGAGCTCCGTCTTCCGGCAGCGACCGGATGTTTACATCGATCAACTGCGGGTTTTTGACCGACCCTGGAATCTTGATGAGACGCCACGGATGTCTTACGACGAAAACAGCATCACAGTCACCTTCCATGGTTTTTGGTACCAGAACCCTGCTGGACTTCAATATCGCTATAAGCTTGAAAACTTCGATGAGGACTGGATAGCAACAGCCAACAACGCCGTCACCTACTCGCGGCTCCCGGCAGGAGAATATGCGTTCAAAATAAAAAGTTCGGACAATGAAGATTTCTCCGATGCGCGTGAAGCGACACTGAAGTTCACGATTACGCCTCCATTCTGGAAGACGACGCCTTTTTACTTTATCCTGGTGGCCGTCGCTATGGCCGGTGGCTATTCTTTCATAAAATACCGGGAGCGGCAGCTCAAGCTTGACAACCTCATCCTGGAAAGAAAGGTTGAGGAGCGGACGCTTGAAATTCAGAAAAAGACAGAAGAGATCCAGGCACAGAATGAGGAGATTATGGCGCAGGCTGAAGAGATCAAAGGCATTAATGAAAACCTGGAAATGCTGGTTAAGCAACGGACGGATGAACTTCAAAAAAAGAACGCCGCGCTGGAGGAATACGCTTTCATCAATGCTCACAAGCTGCGAGGTCCGCTCGCCAGCATCCTGGGCCTTATCAATCTGATTGAAAAAACCGACCTCGATGCCGAAGCGAGGGAAATCCACCGACGGCTGCAACAGTCGGCTGATGAGCTCGATGACATCGTCCGCACCATTACCCAAGCCATCGAACGCGGGGAGCGTTAATATCTGCTGGATCGTTCCGTCCCGGAAAAAGCCGCCTTTCAAGTCAATCAGCCAACTGAGTTGAGACCACGAGCATGCTGCTTGCTGTCGGGTATGTTCTTTTTACAGAACCGGGTTAAGGATTCTGTGATCATTATCAAATATGAAAAGGTTCGTTTCAATCAGTGCGGTCGCTATCATGTTTCTAATTGCAGGTTCATGTGCAAAGAATCCTGTTACGGGAAAGAACGACTTCATGCTGATGTCCAAAGAGCAGGAGGTTGCGATGGGGAAGCAGTCGGATCCCGAGATCATCGCCTATTTCGGCTTGTATGATGACTCCGAACTGCAGGGTTTTATCAATAAAAAAGGCCAGGAGATGGCAGCGATTTCTCACCGGCCCCAGTTAGAGTATCACTTCAAGATTGTGGATTCGCCAGTCGTCAACGCGTTCGCGGTGCCAGGCGGATATGTTTATTTCACCCGCGGCATCATGGCGCATTTCAACAACGAAGCTGAATTCGCCGGCGTGCTCGGTCATGAGATTGGCCACATTGCAGCCCGTCATTCGGCGAAACAATACAGCAATGCGACCCTTGCGCAAATCGGCCTCGTTGCAGGCTCCGTCATTTCACCAGAGTTCGCACAGGTAGCCGACATCGCCAGCACAGGCGTACAATTGTTGTTTCTGAAATTTGGCCGCGACGCGGAAAGTCAATCCGATCGTCTCGGTGTGGCCTACTCCACTAAAGTTGGTTACGATGCAAGGGAAATGGCCGGTTTCTTCACGACGCTAGATAGGTTGAGTGAGCAGTCTGGAGCTCAGGATGTGCCCACCTTCCTTTCCACTCATCCGGACCCGGCGAACCGTGAGAAGAAAGTCGCACGTGAGGCTGAGAATTGGCGCAAGAAAGTCAATACCGCTGACCTCGAGATCAATCACGAGTCCTATCTGCGAATGATCGACGGCATTATTTATGGCGATGACCCCAAGCAAGGCTTCGTGGAAAACGACGTGTTCTATCATCCCGACTTGCGCTTTCAGTTTCCGATCCCATCTCAATGGACAGTGCAGAATACGCCTCAGCAAGTACAGATGGGTGCTCCGAATGGCGCGGCGGTCATGATTCTCACATTGAGCCAGGGGAATTCCCTTGAGTCAGCAGCCGAAAGTGTGTTACAAAACTACCAGCTGACTTTGGTAGACTCAAGACGTGAAACGGTTAACGGCCTTCCTGCGGTCGCCATGATTGCCGATCAACAGCAACAGGAACAGGGCGTGAGAGTCTTGTGTTACCTGATTCAGTACGGTCAAAATATTTACGCGATGTTGGGCGCGTCATCGATCGCCAACTTCAATGCCTACGCCCAGCTCTTTCAGAATTCGATGACTGGATTCCGCCAGCTCACCGATGGAGATAAGCTCAACCGCCAACCCGAGCGCATCCGGGTGCGAAGCGTAACGACCACCGGCTCTCTGCGGGAGGCGTTCGCCAGTCTCGGAGCTGATCAGCGCCGGCTGGAGGAACTCGCGGTCCTGAACGGCATGGAGCTCAATGATCGTGTCGAAAAAGGGATGTTGATAAAGGTCGTCGAGCGTTAATACACTCACTATGGAAATTGTACTGATTATTGTCATTATCGTCGCCATCATTGGATTCTTCGCGTTGAGCGCAAAGCGTAATAAGAAGAATGACCCGGATAAAGCCAAGCGATGATGCAGCAGTTATTTTGATTGCTTCCGTACAGGCACAATTGAAATACTGCCGTCTTTTTCGAGTATCGCGTACTTGACCTGGTCCATTGTTTCCAATCCGAAACTGAGTCGTGCTGCCTCCAGCACGTCTTCTTCCGATATTTTGAGCTTGTGCATGCGTGCTTTAAGAGGCCTGCCGTGATCGACAATGACCAACGGCATCCCTTCCGCGATTTTTCCGAAGAGCGGAAACTTGTCTTTCAGGATTGAAAATACGAGATCAATACCGATCAGTGTCGTGATCAGAATAAAGGCGCCTGTCAGGGAATAATCGGCGCCGACCAGGGCCTGCTGAGTCACTTCGCTGATAATCAGCAAGAGCACAAAATCGAACGTCGTTGCTTCAGAAAGGCTGCGTTTGCCCATCATCCTGAACACCACCAGCAGGAAAAGATAAATCGCAAGGCCGCGGAGGACCGGGTTCATGGTTAAGGATATATGAAATGGCGAAGTCCGAAATCGACTTCGTTTACTTTGACGCGCGCAATCCGGCTCCCGACGACTTGTGGTTCAAGGTGAAATCTGACTGTGATCCGGTCGACGCTGTCAAAGGTGTACTCGATCGACCCATCAACAGCCTTTTGGCCAGACGGTGTTGGAGTAATCTGTTTGATCTCAAAACCTTGCATGTACGACTGGGGCACCCTTATGGTGGTGGTGCCATTGATTGCCGTGCAGTTGAATTGCAAAATCATTGGCGACTCCAGCCGGGCGAATTTTTCGTAGCAGACGCTTTGACTTTGCTTTGAATATGACTCCTGGCTAAGCCATCCGCTGCCGAAGGCGCCTAAACTGGCAGCGGCAATCAGCAACATCATGCATATCCAGCCTATCCGCTGAACGATCCACCCTTTCTGATGCAGATCAAGTTCGTCATCCAGCTCCAGGGTGGTTGAGACCTTTTCCATGTCGCCAACCGGCGCAAAAAAACACATGCCCGGCCGGTCAATCTGCCAGGACTACAGTAGAATATTCGGTTCTTTTTCGATGTCTTTCTTGCGGGCGCGGTACTTCACCGTGATTTTGATCGTGCCCAGCAGGAAGAGCCCGATTGCCACGCAGCCAACCATGGTCGCCACCATTGGAATGGCGGTGCCGTTATGCAGGGTGCTGACGAGCGCGGAAACAAGGCCGGCCATTGCCATCCGGAAACTTCCCAGGAGGGAGGCTGCACTTCCCGTATGTTTGGTGAAGGGAGCAAGTGAAAGTGCTGAAGTGTTGGAGTTGGCCAGGCCGTGGCCGGATAGGAATAAGGTTGTGACGACAACCAGGCCGATCTTGTCGAACCAGTGAAGGGCCGTCCCCGTCAGCAACACTGCCCCTACCACACATTGAAATATCAGGGTGTATTTGACGATCTGGCTGCTGCTGAACCGGATCAACAGCAAGTGGTTGAGTTGGGTGAAGCTGATAATCACACCGCCCATTGTCGCGAAGATCCAACCGTACTCTTCTTCTGAAGTGCCGTATAAGTTAATAAAAACGTCGGGAGACCCGGCGATGTATGCGAAGGGACTAGCTGTGGCGATACCACCTGCGAGGGCATACACGAGGAATTGAGGCTGCCGGATCACAATCCGAAAATTGCTCAGCACCTGCCTTGGTCGGAGGGAGATGGACGGGTCAGCTTTCCTGCCTTCTGGTAGAACATAACGGACAGCGATTGTCATCGCGACCGTGATAAAGGCCAGCACAATGAAAACGGAGTGCCAACCAAAGGCAACGGACAGATAGCCACCAACAGTCGGGGCAATCATGGGGGATACCGCGATAACCAGTGTCATCCAGCTGAATGCCTGGGCCGTCCTGGACGCGGGAAAAAGATCACGAACCAGAGTTTGAGCGGCCACCATCCCGACACAGCCTCCCACTGCCTGAAAGAACCGCATGATGATGAACGAATCAACGGATCGCGTCAATGCACAGCCGATCGACGCGATAACATAAACCCACAGGCCAGTCTGGAGTGGTGGTTTCCGGCCAAATCGGTCCAGAAAAGGGCCGTATAAGAGTTGACCGACTGCAATCCCCACGAAATAGCTCGTCAGCGACAATTGAACGGACGCGATCGTCGTGTGTAGATCGTCGGTGATTGCCGGAAACGCCGGCAAGTACATGTCGATCGAGAAGGGGCTGATAGTGGATAGACCGCCGAGGATCAGGATAAGAACGAATTGCTGCTTTGCGGTCATTAACGTGCGAATAAAGCTAAAAGGCGCTCACCTGTCAAAGTCAGAGTGCGGTCAACAAAAAAAAATATTCCGGTAGGACGGCCTCACGTATCTCGGCTCTCAGCCGATTTTGCCCAGCAGAGAATTGGGAATGGAAAAAGCGTCAACAAGCGGTACTGCTTCTTCCCGGATTTCGGAACATAGCCTGTCGACCATGCGCCTAACCGCTTTGCTCTTGACACCTTCCATGTAGTCATTCTCCAGATACCAGCCTTTGTTTTCCTCGATGACGGATAGCGCGAACAGGTTACACAATTTTTGCAATACCGCCCGGCATCCTGAATCCTCAGTTCTGTCGACCTGGTCAATGAATTGTTCGAGGATGATCCGTTCGATATATGCAAACGACACCTGGACGAGGTGATGTTGGCATTTGTTGAACGCTTCAAACGAATCAATGCCATCGTCGAGATAGCGTTTGAGGCGTCGCGCGGCCGAGGTCAGTACCGTGCGTTCCCGGTATGCAAAGGCATTCAGGTGAAAATCGTTGTCGAGCAAATGTTCGTCATCCGTGTTACGGACGGTGAACGGGTTCTTTTCAGCAATGGACGTTTTGGCCTGGTTAGCGACGTAGGTCAGCATGCCGAAGAGATTCATGTTCCCGAACTCCTGCTTGAATTCCGTGAGGCGGCTCTTAGCGACAAGTTGCATGAGCACAGTGTTGTCGCCCTCGAAGGTCGTGAACACGTCCGTGTCGTTCTTTAGGTCGTCTATGCGATTTTCGGTCATGTATCCCTTGCCGCCGCAGCACTCCCGGCATTCCTGGAGGGTGGCTGTCGTGTTCCAAGTGGCGTATGCCTTGAGTCCGGCAGCGAGAGCTTCTATTTCCTGGATATCCTCATCGGTACGCTGCAGAAAGCGTCGTGTCAGGTATTGCAACGCAAAGTGCAATGCGTAGACCCTGGCCAGCGGCGGCATCAGCCGACGCTGATGTGTTCTATAATTCAGTACAGGAACTTCGGTACCTCCCTCCGGTCCAAATTGACGGCGCTTGTCGCCATATCGGATGGCAATGGTCAGGCCGGCCTTGGACGCGCTGAGCCCGGAGCGCGGAATACCTATCCTTCCGCCGACGAGTGTGCCAAGCATCGTAAAGAATCTCCGGTTGTCGCTGGTGATTGGACTTTGGAATTTCCCGTCTTTATCAATGCTGGCAAAGCGATCCAGCATATTGTCGTAGGGCACGCGCACGTTGTCGAAGTGAATCAGTCCATTGTCCACGCCATTAAGGCCCATCTTCCTTCCGCAATCGGCGATGCTGATTCCGGGCATCGGTTTACCCGCCTGACTGCGGATGGGTACCAGGAATGCACTCACCCCGTAGTCTTTCCCCTCTATTATGAGTTTGGCGAAAACAGTCGCCATCCGGCCATGGCATGCGGCATTGCCGATGAACTCTTTCCGGGCATCGCCATGGGGTGTGTGAATAACAAAAGCCCGCGTGGCATGATCATAGGTAGCCGTCGTCTCGATGCCTTTAACGTTGGAGCCGTGGTTAGTTTCTGTCATAGCGAAACAACCGGGAAGTTCCAGCGTGCCTATTTGCCTGAGATACTGGCGATGGTGTTTCTCCGTTCCCAGGAAGTAAACGCTCATGCCGAAAAGGCCAAACTGAACGCCGAATTTGACAACGAGGCTCAGATCATGGTAGCTCAGCGTTTCCATGATGGCAAAGTAGGATCGCATATCGCCTTGTCCGCCGTACTCTTGTGGATAGGCGATTGAGCCGAAGCCCTGCGTGGCCAGGTGCCGGCACCATTCAAGAACATGTTCCCGATAGGTAGCCAGGTCGCCCGTTTCGATCAGGTTAAATGCTTGATCAGAAATGATCGTTTTCACCTTTTCAATGATCGCGCGATTTTCGCCGTCAAGGATGGACTGAAGTACGGATACATCGAAAGTGTATGAAGTCGACTGAGTTTCGGTAAACGTATTACGTCCTACGGTGAGGAAATTGAAGGCAGCCTCACGACCGATAACACCAATGGATTCCTCGATCCCGGCAAGCGATGCCGCCGCCGTTCTTAGTTGCCCGTTGGTAGTACCTTTTGTATGCTGTTCGACGAGGCGAACACCAATGTCGACTAGACTTTCATGCTTTCCAGGATCCGGACCGGCGTCGCGTATGGCGTCCAACCATCTTTTTAGCTGGTCGGGACCCGGCGGACGCTGCGGATCCAGGAATCCGAGTAGAAAATCCCTCTCGTGTGGTTTGATCCATTGCTGTCGCGTGATGATGCCCTGGATGATCTGGATTTCGGTAGGGGTGAGGATCGAATCGGACCAAACCGTGTAGATAAGAGGCAGGAAGAGCAACAGGATGGGATTGTCCTGTGCGGGTTTTGAGTCAAGCATCGATGTTTATGGATGGTTACTATAAAATTAGCAATTTCACCGAAAGGGCGTCGCGCGCGATAGCCGCAGCGAACCAGGGTCCAGCCGTTTATTTTGACCGGTTAACTCGCGACTATTCCGTTTATAGTTATCAGTTTGAGCAAAAATCCTTTTTTGAATTAAGTTGAACTTGAAAAATCCGAATGACGGAATGCTCCATTTCGTCGTTCTGTTAAACCAAATAAATGAATTTACCATGAAAAGAATTAAGGGTGTTTTGATTGTGATCTTCTTCAGCATGATCGCGTCTGACTTTGCGCTTGCCCAGGATTTTCCTCCGCTGGATGCCAGTCCGGCCGATATCGCTTATCTGCGCACGGAGGGAAAGCGTGGTGACCCGGTTATCAAAGTGGTGTACGGGCGTCCCCAGAAGAAGGGCAGGACGATGCTGGGAGGGGTCCAGGCGTATGGTGAAGTGTGGCGCACGGGTGCTAATGAGACCACGGAGATCAAGCTTTATCGCGATGTAACCTTCGGCGACAAGAAGTTGCCCGCAGGTACTTATTCCCTCTACACCATTCCTGGAAAAGACCAGTGGACGATCATTTTCAATTCGAAGCTTGATACGTGGGGTCATTTTGCATATGACCAGAGCAAGGATGTTGCACGTATTACTGTTCCTGCTGGTAAAACCAAGTCCGAAGTAGAGGCGTTTGCGATCGTGTTTGATGGTAAAGATGGATCGGGCAATATGCACCTGGCATGGGAGAATACGCTGGTGTCCGTGCCGTTAAAGTTTTAGGATCTTGACGGAGAAAGACAGATGAAAAAAACCGGGGGAACCCGGTTTTTTTGTTGGAGTACTTCGAATTACGCGTCAGATCTGAGGAATGTAGACATGGAACGTCGCGCCCTGATCCGGCAAGGAATCGGCCGAGATAAAGCCGCCGTGGTTTTCAACCACTTTCTTGCAAATGGCCAGGCCTATTCCTGTGCCTGTGTATTCGCTGCGACCGTGAAGACGCTGGAATACTTCGAATATCTTTTGACGGTGCTCGGGTTCAAAACCGATCCCGTTATCCGCGACAGCGATGTGGTGGTATGTTTTCTTTGGATTGGCAGCCTTATTGGCAATCTGATTGCCCTTGACCACCTCGGTCGTTATGCGTACATGCGGCGGCTGGTCAGGCTTGGAAAACTTCAACGCGTTGCTGAGAAGGTTGGTGATGAGCTGCCGGAACTGAAATGTGATAATATTGAGTGTTGGCAGCGATTCACACTCGATCACCGCGTGTTTTTCGTCGATGCTTTCGCGCAATTCCATCTTGATGTCAGCGACGAGCTTGTTGAGGTCTACCGGCTCGAAGCTCTTGTCTGATGTATTTGTCCGGGAGTAAGTCAGCAGGTCTTCGATCAGCGTCTGCATCCGCAGTGCCGCATTTTGCATCCGGATGAAATAATCCTTTCCTTTCGGCGAAAGGTTTTCATGCTCGGTTTCAACGATGCGAGAGGCGAAAGTCTGGATTTTGCGCAGGGGTTCCTGGAGATCGTGGCTCGACACGTAAGCAAAGGACGCCAACTCCTGGTTCATCGACTCTAATTCCCTGTTTTTCTCAATGATCTGGAGGGTCTTGTTGCTGAGTTCTTCTTCAGCGATCTTCTTTTCAGTAAGATCGCGGGTAACCTTTGAAAATCCTGTTAGGGTGCCATCGTCATCGTGCAGGGCGGTAATCACAATGCTCCCCCAAAAAGTACTGCCGTCGTTTTTCATTCGCCATCCTTCGTGGACCGATCTGCCTTCCAGACGTGCCTTCTTCAATAATTGTTCGGGCACCCCGTTTTCCCGGTCTTCGGTGGTATAAAAGAGTCGAAAACTCTTTCCGACAATCTCGTCAGCTTTATATCCCTTGATTTTTTCGGCTCCCTTGTTCCAGTTCTCGACAATACCGTCCTTATTGAGGAGGATGATGGCGTAATCTTCAACTTCGGAGACCATGCGGTGGTAGCGTTCCTCGCTGCGGCGGAGTTCGTCGCTTTGTTCCTGAATTTTCCTGGTTCGTAGCGCGACCTCCCTTTCGAGAGTTGCCTGCAACGTGTCCTCGGTGGAGACATCCTGGAGGGTTCCGATATACCCTATGAGATCGCCGTCTTTGTTGTATTGGGGATTGCCCACGATGCGCGCCTTGATGTAGTTCTTTGAACGATCGAGATAACGTACTACGAAGTCTAGCCTGGCCTTCGCCCGGAATCCAAGCTCCACTTTTCTTAATACTGAAGATCGGTCGTCAGGGTGTACTCCCTTGAGCCAGTTTCCGCGCAGCCCGTCGCCCGGCGATTGTCCCGTGAGCCTGGACCATTCCGGGTTGAGGTAGATACAGTTGGCATGTCTGTCGAGCATCCAAACAGCTACCGGAGTGTTTTCAGCCAGTGTCCGGAAGCGCGCTTCGCTCTCTGCTACTTTGGCGTGCGTTTCCCGCAGTTCGGTTATGTCGATTAGCAGGTTGACAGCTCCGATCAGTTGGCCTGCGGAATCAAATAATGGGCGGGGTTGCGGCAACACGTATTTGCGGTTGCCGTCAGGTTGTTCGACAATGATCTCGTGACCGTTGACTGGACGGCTTTCTTTCAACGCTATCGCCATTGGACATTCAGACAGAGGCATCGGCCGTCCATCGAGATGGTAGATCTTCCAGGATCCACACCAAAGGTCTTTACCGAGCTCTGGCCGTCTACCCCAGAGATTGACCGCGGCCTCATTAAACATAGTGATGTAGCCATTTCTATCGCACGTATATAACGCGGCTGGAATGTTCTGCAACAGTTGAACAAGGTCAGGCGCGTGCCAGCGATCTCCATTTGAAAGAACTCCTTGATGGACGTCCAGGTCGCGGGTGTGACTAGTTTTCTTCAGTGTGTCGGGTTCGTCTCGGTTCATTCGCTCAGTTTAGGGTCCTAATTGTGGATGGGCTGCTACAATGATCTTTGATTCGCCAAAAAAGGCGGGAGTTGGGCTGTGTTCATAAAAAACGAATGGTTGATAAAAAAACCATGCCCACGAGAGGTCACTTGGCCAACATGAGAAATATAACTCGGAAAATGCTGGTCGACAAGCAAGTCCGTGGTTTAATTTTGAGAATTGAAGTCATGTCTTGACGCGATCTATGCCTGAGCTACCCGACCTGGAGGTTTTTAGCCACAATCTCGAGAAGACCCTGAAGGGAAAGACCGTGGCCCAAGTGTCTGTTAATACCAGGAAAGGAAACACCTCTTCCGACGCTCTGGAGCAACGGCTACACGGCCAGGAGTTGAAAGCTGTCCGCCGGAGTGGCAAAGAACTCCATCTTGTCTTTGGCGATGGTGAAGTACTGGCCCTACATATGATGCTGCACGGAGAATTGCATTTCTTCGACGACGTCAATGATCACAAGTTTACTCTTCTGGAACTCAGGTTCGCGGATGGTCATGGGCTCGCGCTGACGGACTTTCAACGCCAGGCCACGGTCGCGTTGAACCCACAGCGGAAGCCTATACCTGACGCGCTCGAGGTTGGCTACCGCCAGGTGAAGGCCATCGTTCAGGCTTCCAGGGCGACGATCAAGAGTTTGTTGATGGACCAGCAAGTCATTCGCGGCATAGGGAACGCGTATGCGGACGAAATCTTGTGGGAAGCTCGCATTTCTCCATTCTCTATTGCCAGCAAGCTGCCGGACGATGCAGTCCGGAAGTTGTCAAAGTCAATCCGCAAAGTGTTGATCAACGCGAAAAAGAAGATCATGCGTGCTTATCCCGGTATCATCGCTGGGGAAGTTCGGGAATTCATGGCTGTTCACAGACGGGACATTAAAAAAAGTCCGACTGGTTCACCGGTGCGCGTGAAGAAATCGGGCTCAAGAAAAACCTATTACACCACAGAGCAAAAACGATATGGATGAGGTTGCGCGGCATAATTTTTTCTTTTCCCGTGTCTAAAACTAATGGCAAAATACTCACCAGCTGCGCAGAAGTCCGTGGAACGGGCGATGCACAGAAAGAAGAAGGGAACGTTGAGGTCGGGTAGGTCGGGTAAGAAGGTAACCAGTCGCGAACAAGCCATCGCAATCGGATTGTCAGAGGCGCGTGAGAAGGGTGCAAAAGTTCCGTCTCCAAAGAGGACTTCACGTTCAAACCGTTCGCGTACCGGTCGCCCGGCCAGCAAGCGCGGAAGAACATCCAGCCGAAAGAAAAAATCGTCTCGCTCATCATGACGGCGGTCGCTTCGTAGACCCTCCTGACCAATTGCTGAGTGGGGAGAATTCTGCTCATCGCCGGAGAAGCTTCAGGGACATTCGCATACACATGGGAAGGCAGGGAAATTGCGCTGATGAACAAGAAACTTTAGACATATGACACAACGTGATGGTGCCCGACCAAGTCTCTGGCAGACCACGACTATCCCATTTGCAGCCGGAAGCATGACCGCGCCCGACACAGCCGACGTCGTTGTCGTTGGCGCCGGTATTACCGGTATTACCCTGGCTCATCTGCTCCAGCAGGCGGGTAAGAAATGTGTTGTGGTGGAGGCTCAGGCCGTGGGATATGGCACCACTGGCGGGACTACTGCACATCTCAACACCCTCCTCGATACGTCTTACAACAGAATCATTAAGGATTTTGGTGTAGATGCCGCATCGCTGATTGCCCGCGCTACGAGTGAAGCAATCTCGCTGGTGAAAAGCAACGTGCAACGTTACAACATGGATTGTGGATTTGAGGAATGCAGCGGGTTTCTGTTCGCGCAGACGCGGACGCAAGCGGGTCAACTCGATGAAATCGTCGAAGGCTGCGGTCGGGTGGGACTTCCGGTTTCCGTCGAGGAAGCCTTGGGTATTCCCGTCCCGGCGATCAGGACATTGACAATTACAGGTCAGGCCAGGTTGCATCCCTTGCGATATACACTTGGCCTTGCTAAAGAGTTTCAGACCATTGGTGGAACGATACTGGAAAACCGTCGCGTGACGAAAGTGACGTCTAAAGATGACCGACTTGTGGTGGAAACCAGCCACGGCGACTTGAGCGCTCATTCGGTTGTGTTTGCCACCCATATTCCAATTGGCGTTAACATTCTGCACTTGCGTTGCCCGGCATACAGGAGTTACGCCATTGCTGTGAAACTTGAGGATGGCGCCTATCCTTCAGATCTGTACTATGATATGTTCGATCCATACCATTACTACCGAAGTCAGCAAATCGATGGCGATCAGTTTCTGATTGTAGGCGGTGAGGATCACAAGACTGGTGAGGAACCGAATACCAACGGGTCATTCCTCCAGTTGGAGAGTCACGTGCGTTCCCATTTCCACGTAAAAGAAGTGGTGAGCAGGTGGTCGTCGCAGTTTTTTGAATCGGTTGATGGCTTGCCGTACATCGGCCATCTCCCGGGGAATCCACCGAATGTTTTTGTTGCGACAGGTTTTGGAGGGAATGGGATCACCTATAGCCACGTGGCGGCATCGCTGTTGCGCGACATCATTTTGGAAAAGCCAAACGCGCTTGCTGATCTTCTTTCGCCAGGCCGTATTAAGCCGATCGCCGGGTTTGCGGATTTTGTACGGCACAACACCGACGTGGTTCGTCAATTTGTCTCACGAGGCATCAAACAGGAAGAAATACAGGAGCTTTCGGCTCTGTCGGCAGGCGAGGCCCGCGTCGTAAAATTCAATGACGAGTCTATCGCCATCTACAAGGATGATGACGGAAGAGTGCACGCTATCAGTCCCAGGTGCACTCACATGCAATGCACGGTAGCGTGGAACGCCGCTGAACAATCCTGGGACTGTCCATGCCATGGTGCGCGCTATTCGTTTGATGGCCGGGTATTGAACGGTCCTGCCGTACATGACCTTCACCCGATATCGTTAATGGAGGGTGTAAGGGATACGTCCGAATCCTGACCAAGGGCGGGAATTTCGCCGTTTCTGAACCACTTAGCTGTTTAAACGCCTTGTTTCGCTATCTTGATAACGAGGAACCGCCTTCAGGCAACCCTTTTCCCGTTTTTGTTGTATTGACTATTAAATGCAGCGCTCTTGAAAGAAGCTCATGATCGCATAAGGAAGATCCTGTCGGGATGTTGCAAAATGCACCGGCCTAGTCAGAAGTTGCTTTATGAGGAATTCTATGCCTACAGCATGAGCATTTGTTTAAGATACGCGGATACACGCGATGAGGCTGCCGTTATATTAAATGACGGTTTTATGAAGATCTTCACCAACATCAAACAGTTTGATCTGAGCAAGCCTTTGAAGCCCTGGCTTCGAAAGGTCATGATCAACACAGCCATCAATCATTACCGGCAAAAGCAGCGTGAGATCCAGGCCGAAGATATGCAGAAGGCGGCAAATGAGTCTGAAGTGGAGAGCATTATCTCAGGGATCTCATACCACGAAATTATCGGGATGTTTCAGAAGCTGCCCCCAGCGTATCGGACCGTCTTTAACCTGTACGTGATCGAGGGTTATAAACATGAAGAGATTGCTCGGATGCTGCAGATTAGTGTGGGCACTTCGAAATCCAATCTGTTTAAAGCCAAGGAGTGTCTAAAAAAGATATTGCACGAATTCTTTGAGTCCGACTATGTCGAAAAGAGATGAAGATAGCCTAGAGAGCTTTTTCCGAAAGGCAGTCAACCAGTCTGATTCATCCTTCATGGAACAGGATTGGGTTGACATGGAGCGCAAGCTGGATGCCGATCCGGCAACCAGCCCCGTTCGGATAAGCAGGATACGGACGCGAAGGGTTGTCGTGGCTGCGACGACTCTCGCCGTCATGCTATCAGTGTATTTCCTAAGCCTTAGGAAGGACCGGGCTCTGGTAGGGGAGCCAGGTTCAACCGAGAAGCAGGCGGCAGCGAGTGCAGTGATTCCAAAACAAGATAACCAGGCGATGGAGGATGCAGCTGCCGACCTGCTTTTGCCGCCAATGCAACCCGAACAAAACACTGCCGTTGCGCGCGCGAACCGACCACGTGCGATAACGCGGATCCAAAGTAGCCAGCTCAGTTCTGAAGGGGAAAACACGCTGAAAGATATTGACTCCGAAGCACCCGCAGGTGAAGAAAATTTTCTTGCTGACGATCGCAGCCAATCCCAGTCAGGTTCAGAACGCGTCGCAAAAGCTGAAGAGTCTCCCGTCGTAGACGACAAGCCTGATGATGCTGCAATCCAGGCGCTCGACGATCAGCCCGCCGAAGCCAACGCTCAGCAGAACAACAACGAAGAACAAAAAAAGTCTAAAACGCCTTCGGGCTGGTCCTTCGCGCTCTCAGTTGCACCGGATTTCAGCGGCACGAGTCTGCGTCACTATACGTCCCCCGGTAGCGCCATGGGGTTATCTGTCGGATATCGTTTTTTGAATCGCTTTAACCTCAGCATCGGCATCGTGAAAAGTGCCAAGCGATATGAGGGTTATGGCGATGAGTATACACCGCCATATGGATATTGGAAGGCCCGGACGAATGGTGTCGTTCCCGATGAGATATACGGAAGCTGTAAGATTATCGAAATCCCCTTGATACTCCAGTATGACGTATTTCACGGTCAGCGTTCACGGCTTTACACCGGCGTGGGAATGTCCACCTATCTGATGTCAGATGAAGCGTATCAGTATCGTTTTTATTCACCCAATCCGGGTGCGGACGAGGGTTGGTCGAGCGGTGGCGATCGATCATCATATCCAATGGCAATCGGTCACCTGTCTATAGGATATGAAAGGCAGCTGACAGGCAAGCTCAACGCTGGAATTGAGCCGTTCCTGAAGGTTCCCTTCGCCGGAATCGGGTGGTCTGATTTGAAGCTTTACACGACGGGAGCGTATTTCAACCTGAGGTATACGATCTCACGGCAACGATCTGCAATTGATTACAACCACTAAACCATAAAATATTGCGTGATGAAAACATTGATCAAGACGAGGACGCGGGTGAAGGAGCCGAGTGCCACTCAGAAGAAATTTTATGAAGATCAGTACGCCATGGTTTCTTTTGTGGAATCCATTCCATGTATAAAAGTAAAGATCTCGGGTGTTCCGCATAGCAGCGAACATTACCAGTTTGTTCACTCCAAACTGCTGGAGTTCATCAATGCTGAACGCGACAACTACTGCCGGTTGCACTTGCTAACCGACAGTACGAAAGCCGGGATCGTGCTTGACGAGGACATCAGCTACTATCAGACAAATGTGGTCCCTGCCATTGAGAGGGCCGGGATCCGGTATCACGCGATTGTGTTGCCCGAGAATTCATTTGCGAGGCTTTTCATCAACCCGATCACGATGTCGACCAAAAAACTCAAGGTCGAGTACTTTAACACCATCAGTGGTGCCTGCAAATGGTTGCGTCATCGCTGACGGATTTGCCCTTTCTTTCAATCGCTTTACGACTCATTCGCGGACATCATTTGATCTGCGCACGGCCTGCCGGAACGACTTTTTTATTTATCACTGCGAGGCCAAACTAAATCCCTGGCCGGTCATGGATGAGATCAGTTGGATTGTGGATGCTCTTTCTGAGCGTATGTTTTCCCGTTTTTGCACAGGTTGATACTACCTTTATTTACAATACATCGACGCCGTACGGAACCCTCGATCTGAGGATAGCCAAATCGGCAACGCGTTACTATTACCTTCAGGAGGACATAACCTTCAGTTTCCGGGAAAGCGCGCCCGGAGTAAAAACCAACACGTACAGGGACATGACCTCCTGGGATTCATCGCCCTACAGGCAGGGGAATCTGCGGGAGAAAAATGGAAACCAGGATTTGTTCGTAATGAACTACCGGTTTCTGATGCCAAAGAACTACGATCCTAACTACGAGCCGGGATACCCGATCATCCTCATGCTCCACGGTTACGGAGAGCGCGCAAATTGCTGGGATAACAGTTGCTATTGGAGCACACCGAGCTGGAATCCCAACACGAACAGCCCTCCGGCGCCTACCGATCCCAATAACAGCTTGTTGAATAACGACCACAACCTTCTGCACGGGGGACTCAAACACCTAAACGCTGTTAACCTTGCAGGTGGCAAGCTCCCGGATGATCCAACGTTGGATCCGCAGGCGTTTCCTGGATTTGTGCTTTTCCCTCAATGCCTCAATGGGTGGCATCAATCGGCGCGAGTGGAAGAAGCCATCAAATTGCTGCGCCTGATTATCAAGAAATACAACGTTGATCCAAACCGCGTGTATATCCACGCGTTGTCAAATGGGGGCGGAGGACTGTACCAGGCGATCAAGCGCGCACCGTGGTTGTTTGCGGCCGCGCTGCCTATGTCTGCCGTGTCTCATTCTGGTGCGATCGATCCCGGCGTTATCGAAGAGGTAGCCAACGTGCCGTTCTGGGCTTTTCAGGGTGCCAAAGACCTGGCCCCAACTCCAACGATGACGTACCAGATCATCAAGACTCTGCGTGCAGCCGGAGCAGAAGTGCGCTACTCGCTGTATCCGCATCTTGGCCATGGAACCTGGAATACCGCCTACAATGAACCGGATTTTTTTAGTTGGATCCTATCGAAAAGAAAGAACAACCCGCACGTTCGGTATGGACGGCCTTCAATCTGTGCCACCAACGGCGAGGGAGTGCATTTCTCGTTCTCAAAAGGGTTCGCCGCGTATGAATGGGAAAAGGACGGTGAGATTCTGACGACCGAGACTTCGGCCGGGTATGTGGCGACAAGCCCTGGAGTTGTTCGGGGTCGATTCAGCCGCACGGAAAACCCGTCGGAATCAGATTGGGAGCCATGGTCCGATCCCATCGAAGTTACAGAGATTGCTCCGGCGAAAGCTGTTATTACACCGCAGGGCAGCACGCACCTTCGCGGCCCGGGACTTTCCTCCTCAACTCTGAACAACACCGTAATCCTTCGGTCGCAACAACCCGCTGAACTCTATAATTGGTTTTACAACGGCAATCCGGTGGACTTTCCCGGAACAAGCGTGGAGGACACCCTTCGCACAACAACATTTATCAGCGGGAACTCCAGCGGCAATGGATCTTACTCGCTCGTAACGAGCAATAAATACTGCCCAAGTCCTCCTTCGGACCCCTTGCATCTGTTCTTCGCCAATTCCGCTCCGCAAAATATGACCCTCGACCAGGAGAACACCCAGTTCAGGGGAGTGGTTGTCGGCGATGGAATTTTTCTGACGTGGAATGATGCGCTTACTGACGAGGGTGGCTATGAAGTGTGGCGAAGGAGAAATCCGTCAAGTCCCTTTGAGTTCGCCGGTCGCACGAACAAGGATGCGATCTCTCTATATGACGCGCCACTGGAGCCTCAAACCACATATGAATATAAATTCAGGGCGGTCAGTAATTCCGGTGTATCCAATTATCTGCCTTCGAATAATCTTGATGTGAACTTCAAAATAACCACTGGCGACGACCACGAGCCGCCGGCAGCACCGCAGGATTTGAAAATGATACTCAACACGATCCACAGCATTACGCTGTCGTGGACACCTTCGAAAGACAACACCGGAATCCGCGAGTATGTTATCTACTACGGTAGCCAATCGGTATCAACGGGCTCCAGCGACAACGTATTTGCGATTGATGATCTTGCTGCAAACCGGGAATTCCCAGTTACTGTACAGGCCATTGATTACGCCGGAAATGTATCGCCTCATTCAAACCAGGTCATTGCCACCACTTACATGCTCGGACTCAACTACAAGCACAGCACCGGGGGCTGGGAGGACCTGGATGCGCCGAGCATGATTGCAACGTGGGCGGATCCTGAATTCCAGGGTCATGTCAACAATATCACCCTGGCGCCGCGAACGCAGGAAGATTTCTTTAATTTTCAGTTTACTGGTTATCTCGATATTATCACCGCAGGGTTGTATCAGTTCAGCCTCAGATCAGATGATGGATCACGGCTTATATTCGACAACTCAATCCTGATCGATAACGACGGTCTTCATGGTCCAAGAACAATATTAAGCGACACTGTCCAGTTGTCGGCCGGTGCTCACCCGATTGAAATCCAGTACTTTGACTATTCGGGTGGCCATCAGCTTACCCTGATGATGAAAGGCCCCGACGATCTCAGCGGATCGTTCCTTGCGATTCCGGATTCTCTTTTCCGGAGTGCCCCATACACGCCTGGAAGTCCACCGCCCAAACCCACAGGCCTCAGTGCCACAGCTGCCGGGATGACGCGAATTGACCTTTCGTGGCAAAGTTCATCCACGGTTGAAGTTTACCGCGCAACATCGCAAAACGGGGTATACAAGGTCATTGGAAGAAGCGACTCGAACAATTTTTCCGATGTGGCTGGCCTCACGCCATCCACAACCTATTACTACAAAGTCAAGGCGATCAACAATTCCGGCGCTTCATCCCTTACCGGAGCTGTTTCCGCAACGACTCAGGGCGATAATTCAGCGCCCTCTGTCCCGACAGGGTTGCAGATACAAACACAGTCGCATACGCATGTGTCTATCACCTGGAACCCTTCGACCGATAACGTCGGCGTGGCGGGGTATCGCGTTTACGCGAATGATGCGCTGATCGACACCACGGCCGTCGCCGCAGTGATGATTGGTGAGTTGACACCAAACACAGCTTACGTCATCAAGATCACAGCGTTCGATTCTGATGGAAATGAGTCTGCAAAATCTGTGGGGCTCAATGTTCAAACACAGTCTTCGACCACCTACTATTCGCTGGCGAGTGGAGCCCTCAATAATGTTGCAACGTGGAAGCAGAACCCAGATGGTACTGGGGACTCGCCAAAAGACTTTTCAGAAAATGGTCTGAATCTGATTATCATCAATAGATCTGAAACTGGAACAGGCGGGGAGTGGAACGTCACTGGAAATGGCTCGAAGGTCGTGATTGCTGACGGCGTTCACCTGATCGTTAATAATCCGATGGCCGCGAACGTCGAGATGCAGGGTGCCAGCGCACTAACCCTCAACGTAGCAACTGCCCCTGGGTTTATCGCACTTTCCGGGCAATCGACGGTGAACTTTAACGCATGCTCTGCTATTCCCGTTGCGTCGTACGGCAATGTGATACTTGGTGCCGGCACGCCGGTGAAAAATCTGGCCGCGGGTATGATTCAAGTCTCCGGTAGCCTAACTGTTCAAAATGGAGTCACGGTTAAAGGTGCGACCGGGAACGGAACGTCAATCGCAATTGGAGCCAACCTTGTCATCGAAGGTGGAACGAATCCCACCGCCGCGGATAATCGCATCAATATACAATTCGCAAGTGAAAGCACGCATGACCTGGTTCTTGATGGTGGTTTGTATGTGGGAGAGCTTGCCGTCGGAAGTAATGCGGTGGTCAATTTTTCTGAGGATTCAAAAGCAGTGGTATTCACCGGTACCGCGGATGGTGGAGGTGTTTCTCTCGTCAATGGATCGGTGTTGAATTTGGCGTCGGGCAAGCTTCGGGTTGGCTATGCTGGAGTAATCAACGGTGCCGGAGAAACCGGAAAACTACGTGTTGACGGCGCGAGCATTTTCCTCGAGTCTTCCTCAACTAAGGAATTCAGGTTGAGATTTGACGACGGTTCTAGTCTGGTCGACACGCTATGGGTCAACGTGACTGGCCCCGGCGTCAACGTTCAATCGGCGTTATCTGTCAGACGACTGTTGAAAATCCGGAATGGCAACGTGCGCTCGAACGGGAACATCACCATGTTAAGCGATGTAACGGGTTCAGCCGTCATCGGCGAAATTGAAGGGACCGGTCAAATAACCGGTGACATCGCTGTTCAACACTATCTTGACCCGCTCCCGGATGCGTGGAGGGAACTCGCGACGCCAGTGTCGGGAGTAACGGTAGCTGATTGGCAGGAATTTTTCACGATCACGGGCAACTTTAGCGGGACATCCGGCGGAACGACCGATCCTTCTATGTATGTGTCGAATGGTATTGGGTTGACTCCATACCCACCGGCAGGCAGTTCTAATCAAGCACCGATTTCAAAAGGGAATGGGTACTACACATTAGTCGGGAATGACGAGCCAATTACCATTGAAGTGGAGGGCAATCCTTTTCAGGGCGAAATTTCATTTAATCTCGCGGCAGGCAACACAACAAGCGGCGGCTGGAACTTGTTGGGCAATCCATATCTATCGCCCATTAAGTGGAGCAGCGATCAAGGATCGTGGATGAGTTCGGGAGTAAGCGGGGTGATCGCGATCAAAACGTTTGGAAAGGCGAATGGCAGCACCGTGGCGCGCTACGACTATTATGATCCTGCGCTTGGGACTGCCCTTATTGAACCGGGTCACGGATTTTGGGTCCGCGCCAATAATAGTGCTCCCACCCTGGTGGTCACCGAAAAGGCAAAAGCGGCCGAAGAGGCCACTACTTACCCAGGTGAAACGACGAGTGCAAATTACCTCGGGGTGAGGCTAGCGCAAGGAGACTGGTACGATGATACCTGGATAATCCTTACGGCCGGAGCAAGTATGGATATCGACTCCAACCGCGATGGATTGAAACTTCTCAACGAGGGAACATTCGGCATCTCGTCGCTTGTCGGGGGAATGGACATCGCTGTTAATCACATACCTGCGGCTTTCTGCGGGGAGACTGTAGCGCTTGACCTGATCGATACACCTCCGGGAGATTATGTGCTGTCATTCTCTGGAATTGGAACGCTGGCTGACATTGGCGTAGTAACACTGATCGACCACCTCACGGGGAATTCAAGACCCGTTGCCGATGGGCCCTATGAATTTCAGATTACCAGCAATGCGGCGACCAGCGGCGACGGACGTTTCAGCATCGCTTTTCAACGAAATGTACTCGATGTCAACTCGCCGGAACTCTCCGCGACAGACGTCTGTGCAGGAGAGCCCGCCAATATTACGATTGGCCATACGCAGGAAGGTGTCGGTTACGTCGCCGTTGATAGTCAGGGAGAACAAATCTCGTCTAAAGTGGCGGGAGGCCCAGAGGAGGTGGTGCTTACCGTAAATGCTTCAGCGTTGCACGAAGGCACTAATCACGTTCGGATTCTTGCGGGATATGACGGATGCACGGCGGAGTACCTTGCTGATGAAGCTGAGTTCACCTACACGCCACCGTTCAGCATTGAAGTGGAGCCAGAGATCTCAGTGTGTGTGGGTGACCAGGCAGTGATTCACGCATCGGGGTTAGACAATGGAAGCTACCGTTGGTTTGATGAAAATCAGGCAGTAATTGATTCGGAGCAGGGTCCGACACTGGTGACGCCACCTGTTTTTCAGGAAGACGTTTACTATGTCGCGGGCATTCATGAGAATGGGTGTCAGAGCCCACTCGAAAGTGTGCATGTTTTTCCCGACAGCCTTGAAATACCAGTGATCATAAACATCAATGACACCTTGTTCACACAGGCCGATGGTAGTTTCCAATGGAAGAAAGAGGGGAGCATCATTGAGGGTGCTACGAAGGCATACTATATACCTGAATCATCCGGTGTTTATAACGTCATCGCGATCAAAGGAGGATGTGTCCGCGAGTCTGCCGACTTTGTTTTCACAGTCTGTATAATCGACCCGTCCGGTCCGCAGTTGAGCGCGGAGGATTCGTGTGGTGAGGGTCCGGTTCCAATATTGGTATCAAATAGCCAGTCGGGAGTAGAATACTTTGCCATCGATCAAGACCTCGCTCCGATTTCGGGAACAGTTACCGGTGACGGCGCTGAAGTATGGCTGTCAATAGCGGGAACAGAACTCGACTCAGGTTATAACGAGGTCCGTGTGATGGCGCGCCAGTCGGGCTGTCCGGACGAGGTTTTAGAGTCTGTTGCGTCGTTTAACTTTATACGTTTCGCGCGCCCGGTCATTGTCGAATCCAGTGGTATCTTGTTTGCCGACAGCATCGGCCACCTCCAATGGAAGAAGGAGGGAGAAGCCATTCCCGAAGCAAACGGCGCCACGTTCATCCCCATTGAATCCGGAGCTTACACCGTTGAAGTGGAGGTAGAAAATTGCCGTGTCGAGTCGTTGCCATTTGCTTACGTGATCGCATCAACGGATGAGGATCTCGACCTTGCCCTCAATGTATTTCCCGTTCCCGGGAATTCGGGCAATCTGAGCATCAAACTTGTTTCACCCGAAACAGGGTTCGTGCGCGTGCGTCTGATCGACCTGAGTGGACAGGTCGCGTATCAACATGAATTTGACGACCAGAAGGCGAAGGAAGGTGTCGCTCTCTTCCCAGTCTCCATCCGGCTCGCTGAGGGGTTGTATGTGCTGATTGTAAATCAGGGTTCCCGCGAATGGAGACGCCGCGTGGTGATCCGCGACTAGTCTATCGCAGGCGAAAGCCGGACCTTAACCTAGAACATCGGGTTGAAGGCGCTGTACAGCAACACGCCAACAATGATGGTGATCGCCCATCTCACCACCGGCGTCCAGACTTTGTTACGCCACATGAAGTAGAGGCCTACGGGCCAGAGGAACAGGAGCAGCAAAACGATAGTCGCGGGGTACTGGTGCCAGGCTAATTGTTTTGTGGTCATTGGGTCTGTTGTTTAATGACTCCTTCGGGAGCTTTCTCCGGGATGGCTTGTTTGGTTCTCCGTAATTTACGTATTTTCTTAAAATTCAGCCAGACACGAATGTCTAAACACATTATGGGGATGCCCTGCAAAATTATTTCGATCGTTCTCATCTTGGTCCTGATGGTCGGGTGTGGCCCGGTTCGGGATCCACAATCCGCCAGCGAGAATATCAGCAAGATCGCTTTTGGGTCATGTGGCGAGCAGTACAAGCCGCAGCCCATACTTTCGCTTGCGGCATCGAAAGATCCTGATTTGTTTATTTTCCTCGGCGATAACATCTACGCCGACACGTACAACATGGACACGCTGCGTAAGAAATATGATATGCTGGCGTCGAAGAGCGAATTTCAGAAACTCAAATCGTCCACATCTTTGCTCGCAACATGGGATGACCACGACTACGGCTGGAATGATGCGGGGAGGCATTATCCACACAAGGAAGAATCGAAGGCGATCTTCCTGGATTTCTTCGGTTTCGCCGATTCCACAGTCCTCGAACACGAGGGGATTTATCAAAGTAAAATATTTGGCGACGCAGATCACCGGTTACAAATAATCCTTCTTGACCTGCGCACCTTCCGCGACGACCTATTGCCGTACAACGGTAACCGCGATGGACAGCCGGGCTTCAACTATCAGCTAGAATATTCCCCATACGCAACCAGTGACTCTACGATCATGGGTGAAGAGCAGTGGGCCTGGCTGGAGAAACAGCTCGCCATTCCAGCGGACATCAGGATCATCGGCTCCAGCACACAGTTCGGAATTACCGATAATGGTTATGAAGCCTGGGCCAATTTTCCTCATGAACAACAGCGATTGGTGGATCTGATTAAAAAGACGAAGGCAGAAGGAGTGATTATTATTTCTGGAGATGTTCACTACTCTGAGATATCTAAGTTTCAGGCTGATGGACTATACCCCCTTTATGATGTCACCGCCAGCGGCATTACATCGACATGGGACTTTGCAACGCCCAACGACAACAGGATAGATGGCCCCGTGATGGAAAATCATTTTGGACTGCTCACGATCGATTGGGAGAAAGACGATCCCGAAATCACAATGGAGATCTGGGACGTCAGCGGGGAGAGAAGGATTCAGAGGAAGATCACGTTGGGAGAATTGAAAATAGGCTGAGCGAACATATCCTTAATAAAGTCCACTGCCATTTTCGGTGTCTCAATTGGCTAACATGCGGTCAACCCTGACGAACTCATAGCCGCGGGATTTCAAGTAGTTCACTAGTTCGGCAAGCCTGTCGTACATTTTATCTTTGCGTTTTGAATCCGTACCGATATGGATTAGAAGGATGAACCCGTTCATGCCGTTAGCCGCTTCGTAGTCGACGATCGATCTGAAGATGACATCGCTGCTCCTGTAATTTTTCATCTCCGGCGTGGTGTAGTCGGCATGGCTGATGGTTCCGGGAGTAAAATTGATCAGTGCAAAGCCCAGGTCGGCGGTCCAGGCGGAGATGCTGTCGTTATACCATTCGTAGGCTGGAAGGAAGTACGGCGCATCATCGCGCTTCACTCCGAATTGTGCCATTTCTTCATAGTTGGCCAGCAGATCGTGCGTGAATTCCTCACGGGAGACAAGGAGGCTGTCGCGCTTCACCCAATCGCAATACAACAGGTGCTTGTCGCTGTGCGCACCCAGGTAGTGGCCGTCATTCCATAATCTCCGGATGACGGTCTTAAACGCGGGGTTCCTGTAAAAATTTCCCGTAAGGAAAAAAGTGGCCTTGATGCCCTGGCGGCGCAATGTCCTTGCAATTACCTTGCCGCCATCGCCAAAAGTATCACCTGTGAAAACAAGGGCGATGTTTCGTTTGGTCGTATCGCCTCGAATAATGGCACCGTGGCGATCAATCAGTGCTTTTTTTTTACGACTCCTTTCGTTGCCTCATCTTCTTTGGCGGCAAAGAGGTAGATCAGACTGGCTGTTCCATCCATCGTGGGCTCGTTGGTGGCATAGTCGCCGTAGTCGTCGTGATACACAACATAGTCGCTTTGAAATTCAGCGTATTCATCCCCGCGAACGACAGCGACACCGCGTTGTTGTCGCCAAATAGTTCCGTAAACGGGACCATCCACGAGGCTGCCATAGGTTTGCCAGCCATGGAGAAAGGTGAGCGACGAATGACAATCATCAGGCCAGTCGCCGTCTTTCGGAAGACCTACAACCATGCTTGTACCCCAGGGGTTGCAACCCAACAACCAATCGAAAGTCGATTGTTCCAGCTCGGCATATGTATCGTCACCCGTGAGCATGCGGTACCAATAGCATTGGATGGCGAATGAAGTCTGGAGATTGTTACTGCACCATATAAATGGTACACCGCGAAGGAATGGGTTGTTCTTACCTCGTTGATAGACCTTTTCAATTCCGTCTTTGTAGAATTGGACAACGTCGACTTTGACGTTTCCCTCGGCGGCCTTTGCGAGTTCATAGTGGCCGATGTTAATGAAAGGATACCACTGGTAATGGCCGGCAGTGTCGGCACCCATCCACGGTGTTTGCTTCTCACTACGGGCATAATCAAACGCTGTTCCGAGATATTTCTGGTCGCCTGTGATCTTGTACAGCTGCGCCGCCGCGAGTTCCATATCATCAACCCAGTTATCTTCTTCATAGAAATATGGTGCGCTGTAACAAGCAGTTTGAGTATTCCCCGGTTTTCTCAACCCGAACTCCCAGGCAGACAATGCCCGCTTCCGCAAGAGGTCCGTATAATTTTTATCATCTCTGAAAAGCTGACTTCCGAGCGCGAAGGCACTGGAAAATTTTCCCGCAATGGAAGATGTTCCGGTAGTCCTGTTCTTGAATCGGCCCAGACCCTGCACCTCACCTGTGACAAAGTATACAGGACGCTCTTTTCCTTTGCCGTAATCGGCCTTATCGCCGACCGGGAGCCGGAAGCCGACGTGATCGCGGTCGTCTGCGAGCTGGTTGAACATCCAGTCCGGCCGCGGATGCATCTTCAGCAGCCAGTCCAGGCCCCACCGGGCTTCATCTGCCACATCCGGGACCTTGTTTTTTCCTTCAAGTCCGTTTGCGAGATGAGTGTCGCCGAACACTTGGGGAAAATCCCGGTAGGCGGCCAATAGGTGATAGGTTGCATTGGCCGATGTCATCGAGTATTGGAGGTAGTCGGTGGCATCATGCCAGCCGCCGCTGACGTCGACGTGGGTACTGTCGGGCATTGGCCCGTACATCGTGTAGCCATCGTGAGTATGACAGGAATCCTTTAGAAACGGATTGTACTTACTGCGCTGCTGTCGCATGTACCGCAGACTGAAATCAGCCGCGCCAAGGTATACATCACGCCGTATGTCGAACACGGGCGATTCGGCTCCGGCCATTTGCAGTCTGTAGGTCCCGGGAGTTGAAAATGCGGTAAAGTTCAGGCGAAAACTGTGGGTAAACGGCCCGTAGGAACCATAATTTCTGCCAGCGTCGTTGGTGTATACAATTTTTCCCGATTTGACATCAACGACATCAAATGTGGGGTTGTCGGGCGCATCGGCGTCCTTGCTTCCCCAAACGGCAACCTTGCTTCCATTCGGAGTATAGCCCAACAGGTTGATGCGGATCCATGCTCTGGTATTCGTCGATTGTGCACACGCCATCATGCTGGCCAGGAGAAAGATCGCAGTGAGAACCTTGCGCATATCACGTCATTAGAATCTACAAGCTAACATTTTTTGTAATAATGTGATCCATTGCACTCAAAAAGGCATGTTGTGGGTTGACACGGCAAAAAAACGCACGCGCCCGTGGCCTTCCGAATTTATTTTCCAACTCCTACCTTTAGATTAGTAACCAACCTCGCATATGCCAAACAAATCAGACTATGTAAACCGCCGACATTTTGTTGCCAGTGCTATTTCTGCTATGGGCCTGGCGTCGCTGCCGGACCTTTGGATGGCTGGGCACCAGGAGGAACTCACTGTTCAGCGGGTAATCGACTTGATTCTGTCGTCTATCCCTGCCGGTAAGTTGAGTCAGACTGTTGACACACTCAAGTCAGGGGCTCCTGATCAGCGTGTTACGGGAATCGTTACGACCATGTTTGCGACGATTGACGTCATAAAAAAGGCAATATCGCTTGGCGCAAACTTTATCATCGCTCATGAGCCCACGTTTTACAATCACCTCGACGAAACGAATTGGCTGGAGAACGACACCGTTTTCAACAGCAAGAGGAAATTGCTGACCGACAACAACATCGCCATCTGGCGATTTCACGATCATTGGCATCGTCACGAACCCGATGGGGTTCGCATGGGTGTGCTTACGGCCTTAGGTTGGGAGGAGTACTATGACAGGGACAATCCAGCAGTGATTACAATACCACGGACTTCCCTGAAAGATATTGTTGATCACATGAAGTCGAAGCTCGCAATATCTCAGCTAAGATTCATTGGTGATTTGTCTCAAACATGCAGGCGGGTGGGGTTAATGCCTGGTGCATCAGGAGGGAGGTCGCACATTTCATTGCTGGCTCAAGAGAATCTGGATGTGCTCATCTGCGGCGAAGTGGCCGAATGGGAGACAGCTGAGCGCGTGCGCGATGCGCGGAGCATGGGATGGAACCAGTCGCTGGTTGTGCTTGGTCATTCCCAAAGCGAGGAGCCAGGAATGGAATGGTTGGTTCCGTGGCTGAAGCAGCGGGTAGGCAAAATTCCGATTCATCATGTCCCTTCAGGTAACCCGTTTTCATTTGTCTAGATGAAAAAGAAGAAGTTGTCCATCGGCGTCTCAGATTCCATCGGTCGTGTTTCGGCTGAGGTATTGGAGCCAGCCCGGATGCGTGCCATGCTTGTGCTGGCCCATGGCGCAGGCGCCGACATGAATCATCGGTTCATGACCTCCCTTGCCGCCGAGTTGGCGGATCGTGACGTGGGTACCATTCGGTTCAACTTTCCATTTACCGAGAACCATAAAGGCAGGCCAGACCCTCCCGCGATAGCGGAAAAAACCGTCGAGCGTGTTATTCAACGAGCGCGTGAGCAATATCCCAACGTGCCCTTGTTTTCAGGCGGAAAGTCGTTTGGTGGTCGAATGACTTCTCAACTGCTCTCTAAAAATGTCCCGGACTTCCTTTTGGGGATTGTTTTTTTTGGTTTCCCTCTGCACGCTCCGGGCAAACCTTCTACCGATCGCGCCGAGCATCTGAAGTCGGTGAACTTGCCGATGCTGTTTTTGCAAGGGACACGCGATGCACTCGCACAGTTGAATTTGATTGAAAGCGTAACGGGGGGTCTGAAGAAGACGACATTGCTCACCTTCGAAGGCGCCGATCATTCATTTAAGGCCGGGAAGAAAGAATTCATTCCGGAACTCGCCGCATCTACTGCCGGCTGGTTGTTTAAGGTCTCAAAATAACGGCTATCCCTGACGACGTCTAAGCAGCAATAAGGGCCCCGGCGGGCGGCAGTATGACTAATTTTTTTGCGTCGCCAACCTACGTTGACCGAGCTACTCATCGTTGAATTTGTGTTTACGATTATCTACACAACACTTAATCAAAGTGTGGGTATAGTTTTTTCTTAACCAAGTGAGAATTATAAGGATAAGTGTGATGGAACGAGGAGCAGAGGGGGAGAAAAAGAAGACTTCCAATCGTGGATTTGCGTCTATGAGCCCCGAGCAGCAACGGGCGATCGCCCGCAAAGGTGGGGAGGCAGTAAGCCGGAACCGTGAACATATGGCTGCTATCGGGTCCAGAGGCGGGGAGGCTGTCAGCAGGAACCGCGAGCACATGTCTCGAATAGGAAGAAAAGGAGGAGAGACGGTCAGTCGCGACCGCGAACATATGAAGCGGATCGGACGTAAAGGCGGTGAACGTGGCCGGGGAAGCCAGGCCAAAAAGAAAGATGAAGGCGAAGAAGCCCTCAGAGAGAATAATAACGAATAACAAACAAACCATTTTTTAAATAGACAAAGTCATGGAAGGTAGAGGAGAGAACAATATGAAACGTACTGCCAACCGTGGATTCGCATCCATGGATCGTGAGCAGCAACGGGCAATTGCCAGGAAGGGAGGGCTAGCGGTAAGTCAAAATCGCCAACATATGGCGGAGATCGGACGCAAAGGCGGAGAGAGCAGCGGAGAGAGTAGAGGCCGGAAGGCCGCACAAAATCAGCAGCCTGCTCCCGCGACAGAAAGCCTCTGATCGTACACTATAAAGAAATCATTCAGGTTTAAGGTTTCATGGTTATACACCCTGTTGCCTTAAACCTTGGTTTGTTCCCCCTTTTATCGATCAAATAGTTTCAAGAATTCCTGTTTCTTATTGGCGGAGATTTCAAGTTCCTTGTCATTTTTCATGGTGACAAAGCCTCCCTTTCCTTTTGAATAACGCTTGACAAATTCGGGATTAATGAGAAAGGACCGGTGTATCCGGACGAACTGATGTGTGCGCAATAGTTCCTCGAAGTATTTCAAGGTCCGGCAAATCAGCAGAGGTTGTGACGACCCATCAAAGTGAAATCGCGTAAAATTGTCTTCGGCTTCGCAGTACATGATATCGCCAATATTGACAATCTCAAATCCTTCCATGGTGGGCAGCATGATCTTCTGATGCTTTGATTGCGACCCGGATCGCATATTATGGAGCAGTACCTCCGCATGGTGCATATAAGTCTCTTGCATCCGTTCGCCCTTGATTTTTTCGACGGCTCTAACCAGCTCCTGGATATCGATCGGCTTTAACAGGTAGTATGCGGCGCTCTGATTTAGCGCCTGTATGGCATAGTGATCGAATGCGGTTACAAACACAGTTTCAAACGTGATTCCCTTGGCGCGGTCAAGCAGGTCGAAGCCGTTGCCATACGGCATTTCAATGTCGAGGAAAACGATATCAGGCTGATGTTCGTTGATGGCGTCAAGGCCACTGTCGACGGATTCTCCGAATCCGCAAACTGCCACCTCCGGACAATATTTGGATAAATATGTTGCAAGGATCTCGCGGCTGTCCTTTTCGTCGTCGATGATTATGGCTTTCATTTAATGTTTGTTTCTATAAACCCTGGACGCCTCCGGCATCGGCTCAGTTGTTCAGACAAACCGTTGAACGTTGACCAGTTCTGAGGTTCGGAACACTGCCGGATTTTTTGGTGGATTCGAAGGCTCGCATTGACTCGACTTACCTTGAATAAATTCCTTATCACGTCGGAATGTGCAAAACCACCCGCGTGCCGCTCCCACCAGCGGGGTCCAAATCACCAATATCCACCCGATAACCGGATTTGTATACTTTGTTAATAATCTCCAGCCGCTGGCGAATATTATTTAGACCCGTTGATGTTTGCTTGAGCTGATTCACCGTTTTCAATTCAGCTGATCGTGCACGGCCAATTCCATCATCGGCGATCTCAACCTGTGGACCTGCGCGCAGCTGCTGCGCCGCACCGG
>CAZLWX010000016.1:0-31567 GCA_964563295.1 uncultured Roseivirgaceae bacterium
AACATTACCTGTGTTATTGTCGATGATGAAAAGTTAGCACGCGACCTGCTTACCGAATACCTTCAGCAAATTCCCAATATCCAGATTGTGGGTGAGGCGACGAAGGGAAAGGAAGCTGTAGAAGTTATTGATAAACTAAAGCCCGACCTGGTATTCCTGGACGTACAGATGCCGGGCATGACCGGCTTCGATGTGCTGGATGAGATCACCCACGATCCGTTTGTGATCTTTTGCACGGCATATGATCAGTATGCCATTCGCGCTTTTGAAAAAAACGCAGTTGACTACCTCCTCAAACCACTCGATCAGGAGCGATTCAGATCGGCGGTAGAGAGAGCCATCGGCAGGATGAAACTCGAACAGAACAACGTGGGTGAATTGTTGCGCAGTATCAAGACTGACAACAAGACGTCGTATGACACGCACATCTTTGTTCAGAAATCGGAGAAACTGCTGAACTTGCCTGTTGAGGAAATCGTCTATCTCGAAGCCTCGGGTGACTACACGATCCTCACCACGAAGAACGATCAGTTTGTCAGTAGCTCCGGGATTGGAAAACTTGAGGAAATTCTCAATCCTGAACTCTTTATCCGCGTACATCGCAGCACCATAATTAACATCAACGCGTTGAAGGAAATCGAAAAGCATTTCAACGGCGGTATGGTGGTGAAAATGCAGAACGGCAAGAGTTTCCCTGTGAGCCGCACGTACGCGAAATTGATCAGACGGAAAGTCGTGTAGCCGAAGGGATTACTTCGGGGGCTTGGCGAACTTTAGGCGCACTTTGACTTTTTCAGCGATGGGTTTGGAATCGCGCCTGGACGGAGTCCACTTTGGACCTTCCTTGATGAGCCGGATAGCTTCGTCGTCACAGCCGTAGCCTATTCCTTTCAGGATATTGAAGTTGCCGAGGGCTCCGTCGATTCCAACGGTGAACTCGAGGGTTACCCGGCCTTCGACATTATTTTCCAGGGCCTGCTCCGGGTAACGAAGTTCTTTTTCGAGGTATTCCTGAAACGCCTGCTTGCCTCCCTGGGGTTCCGCGACCTGGCGCACCGGGGAAACGGTGGGTGCATCGTAGCCGATCACGACGATCTCGCTGAGTTGGCTGAGGTCGGGCTTCATCTCTACATCGATTCCAACTTTGTCGGCTGGCGCGAGTTCGACTTCCTCCATCCCGACAAAATTAAAAGTGAGCGTGGGTGTCGGGTCAATCACATTGACCTTAAAATATCCATTCTTATCAGTTTCTGTCTGCACCGGCGTTCCATTGACCGTTACACTCACTCCTGGCAGAGGACTTCGGTCTTCGGCCGATGTTACACGACCCGTGAATAATATACTATCGGCGCTTATCGTCTCACCGGATGCAAGGGCGGGCTGGGTCAGCGCCACAGCTTCGTTTGCAGATTTTGTTGAGGTGCCTGCGATCGAGCGGTCGATACTGGTCGAGTCAAGGGCAAGTAGGTCGCTCGTGCGGCCTACATCTTCCGTCACTTCTGCCGGGCCATCCGCCACCGGTTGAGATTCTGCCGGTGATGATGACGCGATTTGCCGTTGCCGGCGTGCCGGCGCGGGTTGAGTTTGCGGTGAATCGTGAACGGCCCGTGGCTGGTCAGGTTCCTCGGTCGAATCTGCGACAACCGGGGGCGAGTCCTTTTCGGGTTCTTCCGCAGTCGCAAGGCTCGACTGCTGGCGGTTGGGAAGATTACCGATGATGATCACGGCAGAAAGCGCGATAAGAACAAGGCCGGCGGCTATTCCGAGTGACCAGTTCCACATCGATATGATCTTATGACGGCGTGGGCGTACGCGCTGGTGAATGGACCGGTGAAGCTCATGAAGATCGAAAAGGAAGGGTTCGGCGCCCGCCCGGTTCACACCCTCCAGCGCTTCCGACAAAAACGGGTCTGACAGCGCCTCTTTTTCCAGGGCATGCATTTCAGCAGGGGTCATCTCGCCGCTCAAATAGCGTTCAATATCGCTCTTGCGCTTTTCCATGCCGCTCCATGCAGATTTTCAGGTTCCTTTTCCCATTTTGGATGTGACTCTTGACCTTATTGAGGTCAAAGCCGGTTATTTCTACGATTTCCTTATAGCATCGTTGCTGCAGATAGAACAATCTGACGCATTGTTTCTGTTCGTTTCCGAGCCTTTCAATACAGTCCTCCAGTTTAGTAAGATCGGCCTCCAGTTCGGGGCCGTCCTGCAGATGCAGGGAGGGGTCGGATTCCATAAGCAATGGTGAAATTTCTTCGTGGTTTTTTCCCTTTTTTGACCGCAGCTGCATGAGGCAATGGTTGCGGGCGGTTATGTACAGCCACCCCTTGAAATTGGAGATGCGGTGGTCGCGCAGACTGACCATCAGCTTTTCAAATATTTGCATAACGGCGTCGCGGCTCTCCTCGCGATCTCGAAGGTACTTGAGGCAAACGCCCAGGGTAAGCGCCATGTAGCGGTTGTACAGTTCACCTACAATGGCGAACTCACCGGACCTTTTGTAATCCTCTACGAGTTCTTCATCGGTCCGTTTCCTGTACTGGTCACCGGAAAGCATTTTTCAAAGTACTAAAAAAAATATTGGTGACGATGTGGAAACTTTTGGCCGAAGAATCGGCGTGCTGGTTAGGCTGAATTTCGGGCGGCATTGATAATGCCGAACATACAGCGTACAACGAGCTTACGATACTCCTTTTCGAAATTCTTTTCGCGTCCGGAATCGGGTTGTCGAAGTTGTTGCAAGGCATATTGCTGGATAGTAATCAACGGAAGAACAATGCGTTCGCGAAGTTTGACTGAATCGCGGTTCACCGGATTGCTCTCCATCAACTCTGACAATCCCGACACTTGCAGGATCATCCGAACCGATAAGTTGTACTCGTCGTGCATCATTTTCCAGAACTCACCGAACTCTGGATCTTTGGCCAGGTAGGCCGTGGCCGGGAAATAACTCTTGGTAAGTGACATCATGCTGTTGCCTAGCAGCGTTCGGAAAAAGAGGGATTGACGGTATAGCACTTGCAAATCCTTCAGCTTGCCCTGGCTCTTAAGATGTTTCAGGGCGCTGCCTACTCCATAGAATCCGGGGATGTTCTGCTTCATCTGTGCCCAGGAACCAACAAACGGGATCGCGCGAAGATCTTCGAATTTCAATTGCTCGCCGGGATTCCGCTTGACGGGTCTTGATCCAATGTTGATTTCTCCAAAAAATGATAACGGTGTTACCTTCTCGAGGTAGGCCACGAATCGGGGATGGTGTTTGAGCTCGAGATACGCCTGGTAGCCAGCCTCGGCCAGGTCTTCCAGCAGGGTCTTTTCTTTTTCAGTTATCTGCACCGCCTGGTTCCGGAAGACGTCATTTTCGATGCCGGCGGAGATCAGCTGCTCGAGATTGTAAAGGCACGAAACAGGTTTACCGAAATTGGAACTGATGGTTTGCCCCTGGATCGTGATCTGAACTTCTTTATCCTCGATGCTTTCGCCGAGGGAGGCATAGAAATCGTGAGTATTTCCACCTCCCCGCGCCGGCGGGCCTCCGCGACCATCGAAGAAGATAGCGGTATAGCCGTGCTCGCGAGATAGACGGGTCAGATTCTCCTTGGCCATGAAGATCGACCAATTGGCACGCAGGTAGCCTCCATCTTTCGTTCCGTCAGAGAAACCAAGCATAATCGTCTGCTTGTTTCCCCGATTCTTGAGGTGTTCGCGATAGGCGTGAATACTGTACAGCGTATCCATAATCGCTGGGGCTTCCGCCAGGTCTTCGATCGTTTCAAAGAGTGGTACGATGTCTAACGCAAGGCTCTTCTTTCCTTTAAGGATCAGCCTGGCCAACTGAAACACGTGGATGATATCCAATGCCGACCGGCAGTTGCTGATGACATACCGGTGACACCCCTGCTCGCCATTCATTTCCTGGATATTTGCAATCACCCGGAAGCTTTCCAGGAGTTCCCTGATGAAGGGGTCGGAAAACTTCATGGAAAGCGGATCGAACTTCAGCTTCAGAATAGTGCTGATTTGATCTTGCTCGGGCATTTTCTTAATGCCCTTTGTTTTTGGATTCTTCTGCGCAAGCTTTTTCAGAATGGCATCCCAAGCGAAACTATGTTTGCGACTGTCTTGGCGGACATCCATGCTCGCGAAATAGAAACCAAAGATTTTCACCTTGAGGATAACGTCGTCGAGCAAATCGAGAAACAGACGCTGATGATCATTGATAAGCGACGACCGCACCTTTACCAGGTCGTCCAGGAGTTCGTTGGCGTTCCGGTAGCCACCGGGACCATCGCCGTAGGCCAGTGGATAGAGTTTGCGCTCGATGTCAGCGATGAGATAGTCTACACCCTTAAAGGTGAGCCGTCTTTTCAGGAATCTCACATCGCGGTGGTAGCAGCGCATTAATGTCTGCCGCAACTTTCTGGCTACTTGCAGCGTGATGTCATGGGTGACAAACGGGTTACCATCTCTGTCGCCGCCAGGCCAGAAACCAATTTTCAGCAAATCAAAATTTTCCCAATCCTCCAGCGAAAGCTGAAGACCCGTGAGCAGCTTCTGGAAGACTTGAGGGATGACGGGATAAAATACATTCTCAAGAAACCAACCCAGGCTGGTGGCTTCGTCGAACGGACTGGGTTTCTCCCGGTTGATGAACGCGGTCCTTCCCAGCTGACGAAGCAAGAGGTTTATGTGCTCGAGGTGGCTGCTGCGAATGGCATCCTCGAGGTCGTTGATGATGACCAGAACGTTGCCCGGGTAAAATTGCGTCGGGTGTGCAGTGAGAACTACCCGCACACTGAAGTCGCGCAGCTTCCTTTTCAGAGCGTCGTTCAACCCTTCCGACGATGTGCGCAGGAGGAGAGCCGAAAGCGTTCCCTGACCTGACATGTCGTGCACCTGGTCGAAGGCGGCATCCTCCACCGAATCAAACAAAACAACTTGCCGTTCCGCGTACTGAATAAAGTTGAACAACAAGTCAAACTTTTCCTTGTGTGAGGCATGGGGCGTATAATCCTTGAAGAACTTGACTATGATGGAGCGAGGATCTTTGCCTTTCGCGAACCCCTCCTCACAGGCCTGTTGCAATAGTGGAAGCAGCGTGCCTGTACGGTAAATGCCGGAATACGGCAGGTTGAGGAACAGGCTGTTGTAGATGTGGTATCTGGTGGAGACGGCCTGGTTGTAGTTTACGGGCATAAACAAATCTGCTTAGCCCAAAGTTATCAAATTCATGCTGGCATGAAGCAGCATACGGCGGCATCCTTTTTCCCTTTTTTAAACAATCGTTTGTTAACCGGATAATTGCGCATGAATCCGCAATTAGCGCAGCCAACAGGCCATGTGCTGAAGGTTGATCTGCACTTTTTCGGATTATGACAGCACATCCCGCAGCACCGCCACTGATTTGAACTCTCCCAGGTTTTCAATGTGATCACCGTAAAAACGGATCAGCAAATCGAGCGCCAGCCGTCGCTGTTGACTTGTGCTGGGGATCGGCGTGTCGATGTCGGCATGGATCAGGGTATCCAAGAAATTCTCCGTCTTCGAATCAGCTGGTCTTCCGCCTACGATCTCGTTGACGAATTGCGGGCCAAATCCGAGATACCGGCTTAGCCGAATCATAAAGACGAGGTGTGCAACTCCGCTGCTTTCTCCTAACTGGTCGATTGCGATGAGGGATTGCGCAAGGAAGGCGAACATTTCCTCCGTGTGGCTTTCGTGCTTCACGCACTTGTTGAGTAACTCATTCAGGAAAAGCGCGATTGTAGACTTTCGGATGTCGGACGACAAGGTGCGGTAGGGATAGAAGCATCTCACTTCGCGAATGCGCTCGATATTCGCATTTTCACGATGATACACTTCCATCTCCAAAAGGTTCAATGGCTGATAAAAGGCTATCTTGTTCTTTGCGCCTTTACTGCGAACTCCGTTTACGATATAGCTTTGAAGGCCGAAGCTTTCGGTAAAAATGTTTACGATTATCGATGTTTCGCTGTACCTCGTAAACCGGAATACTATCCCTCTGGTTTTGAAGATCATCTGATCCGCTAATCTACGACCGCAATTTTTCCTACAACAGTTTCCTTGCCTCCATCAGTTGCGGCGAAAACCAGGTAAATGCCTTTTGCCGCCCGGTTTCCATTGTAGTCGCGGACATCCCACGTCGCTGTTCCGCCATTTGCCCGGGTCTGCCAGATCAGTTTGCCACTGACATCCGTAATCTTAACTTCTGAATCCCTTATCAGTCCTGATATACCGACGGTCCCTGCAAAGTCACGTGTGACCGGATTAGGAAAGATCTTCAGTTTGTTGAACGCTTCAGCGCCCTCGGTGGCATCCGACCTGAACGAAATGATTCCCTTGTTGGTGGCAAAGAAAACTTCGCCGCTGACCGGGTCGATTTCGATAGCAACGATCTCGTTGGACAACAATGGACTGTTGTCGGTCGTGAAGTTGTGAATAAGCTGTTCTCCCGTTGCGTTAAACAGCCATACGCCATGATCAGTGCCGATCCATTTGCGGTTTCCCCCATCTGTTTTTATTGCCGTGATTTTCTCGTTTTGCAACAAAAATCGATTCTCGAAGATCGGTCGGATGGCATCCGCATGGCCTGAGAAAAAATAGGCAACGCCTGCATTGGTGCCCACCCAAACCTGACTTAAGCGATCGACCTCGACGGCGTTGACAGTGTTGTCTGGCAGTCCACCCTGACCGGGTGTAGTAGTCAGTAATTGGCTGGAACCATCGTCCGGGTGAAGGAAGTCTAGTCCCCCGCCGAATTGGGGATCGCCAATCATCCAAAGATCGCCAAACAGATCCACGCGTATATCGACGATATATGGCCATGTGGACCAGTTGTTTTGCCAGGTGTTCGTTGCGGGTTCGTAACGGCGAAGGGTTGCTCCACTGTAATCAAAGACCCAAAGATTGTCACCTGCGCTCTCGATAGCGGTGACCTGAACACCACCGGCACCGGCAACGAGGGGACTATTCGAATTGTTTAGGACTGCAGGGTTGCCTTCGCCTGATACTTTCTCTATTCCGTCGCCAAAAGACGACGCATACAACACATTACCTGCCGCGAGCGCAAGATCGGTGATGTCGCGAACGGAAAGAGCGTCGGTGTGCCAGTTACCATTTTCGTAGTAGTCGAGCATCCCGTCGCGCTGTAGTCGCTGCCCGGCATCAAAGCCGCCCCTGATCCCGTAGATGCGATTACCGGTATGCTTCAATCGAATAAACGTGTTGCTCCCGGGTCCGTTCGGGATGAGGGATTGGAACGTTCCCGAAGCATTTGAAATGAGACCGTTTTTGCTGTCGGCGATCCACAGGGATCCGAGTTCGTCGCGCAGAGCGACGGCGGGTGTTGCGAGCGGGATCGCGTCCACTGCATCAATCGTTCCCGTTGCATTGAGCTCCCACACGTTATCTCCTTCAGTAATCAACAGATCGTCGCCAGCCCGGGCGATCGACGTAATTGTTTTTCCATCAAGTTCGGGAATGTCGAGTTTCATCCATTGCCCACCGTCCTTTTGATAAAGGCCGTCGCCATTTGGGGATACCACCAGCGTGCCACCAAAAAATTCAATGGATGTGACAGGTGCATCGGGAAGTCCCGCGTTCGGCCGCACCCATTTACTGAAGTCGAGAAGGTTGTCGTTCAGGTGGCCGGAGATTACCCCCTCAGGCGTTGCTGCGTGAATACTGTCGCCGTCAATAACAGTCATCGTGATGGCCAATGGGGTGCCGTCATCACCCAGGTCACGCCACGTCTCGCGGAGCTCGAGCTTGGTGAGATCAAATACCACTACTCCAAAATCAGCAGCCAGGTATGCAAGAGCACCCCGAATGACGATGTGATTGATTCGTTTGGAGCCTGAAACGATTGTCGACCTTCCAATGCGGTCAAAGTTGAACGTCGTTTTGTCGGTCACGATATCGACGTTGCCATTTTCATAAGCGACCAACAGTTGCTTCCTGGCTTTATCAAAAGCAAGCGCGGTGATTCCGGTTTGGGTCAGCCCGTTGAGTGTATTGATCGAAGTCAACTCGTGGTCGACACGGTTATACACGAGGATGCCGCTCTCCGCCGCCGCGAAAATTTTCGTGTCGCCGATGGCAATCCTTTGTATCGCGTTGTAGGAAAGGTGGAGCCGCCAGATACCAATCGGAATAGCGTCCTGTCCGAGTGCCTTTTGGGCGAACGGTAGCGCGATAGCTGCAACAATGGCGATGTACGCGAGCTGTTTGTACTTCATTTCTTGCGCTAATTTAGCAGGAGAGGGGTAAATCGTGTCAGTCCGTGCACCATCCGTCACTCGTATCGAACGTGCGGAAGCCTGTTCTCATCAGGGACGGCGATAACCACGTCTCCTTGTACAAGCACCTGACAAGCCAGGCGTTCCCGATCGTCCAATGCCCCAATTCGTCGGTAACGTTCTTCCGGTGCGGTGATCGGTGAAAGGTTTTCGAAACCCGCCAAAATAATGGCTTTACACGTTGTGCAGCGGCCTTTTGCCCCGCAAGCATGCATCCAGTCGAGCCCGTGATCGTGTATGTGCTGTAAAAGGGTCTTTGAGAGGTCTGTTACCTCCAGCACTTTTTCGTGCCAGTTAGAGATCAATATTCTGGCCATGTTTGCGTTACAGGTGTGGACATTGAGCCAAATACGTAACTTTATCACCGCCAAATACGCTATAAATCTCATATTCGCAACCATGGACGAGAAGATCAGCCTGGAAGCCATTGGAACGTATGCTGACCGGTACTCTGAAAAAGTACTGCAGGGTTTTTTTGCTTCGCGCGAAAAGGCAAGCGGGAAAGACATCTTATCCCTGTGCAATGTGCACCAGGTGAATCTCTTCGTGGTCAGGGAGTTGTTCAAGGCCTGGAAGGAGGAGACTGCGCGGCAGAAAAGTATTTTCTTCGACTATGACCATCAGGAAGTTAAAGAAGCTCTCACCATTTTCATGGGCGTGCTTTCCAACCATATTTCTGTTGACCGCATTGCGATGGCCGGGCTTTTGAACGTGGCCGTTCGGCAAACACTCCTGCTCATTTTTAATCCATATGATTTTTATTCTGTTCTAATTTCGGGAAAAGAAAACCGGCTGGACCTGACATCGTTCAGAGAAGAGTTGAAGTATCTGCGGATTAACAGGACGCCGCTCGAGCGTTTGTTGACAAAGCTTGACGAAAGAAAGATCAATGAGATTCCGGGCAACGAGGCTTTCGCGGTACTGGATCAGATTCTCGAGGAAGTAAATTTCACGCCTGAAGACGTGGAGGATTATGTCCGCAAATTCTCCTCTACTATCTATCTCGATCCCGCCGCCTTTTTCGTATCCCGGGAAACGCAGGAAGAACCGGTGCAACCAAGTCAGCCAAAACCAGTGGCGGTGGAAAATGAGCCATCGCCTCCGACGCTAAACGATAAGCTTAATCACACCCGGCAGCCTGCTCTGATCGATAGCTTTCAGAAGATCGCAAGCATCAAGGAAAGCCTGAACATCAATCAGAAGTTCATGTTTACGAAAGTGTTGTTTTATGGCGACTTCGAGTCGTTCAGTCGCGCGGTTGACGACCTGGACAAACTAGCCAGCATGGACGAGGCCTTGCACTACCTCGAAAGTCATTCATCGGGGTGGGATCGTGAATCCCGCGAGTTCCATGAATTTATGGAAATGGTGGAACGGAGGTTCGCGTAAGTCTCACAGCCGTTGCAGCACTTGCATCCTGTGAGCATCCAGTTTGAGGAAAATAAAGAGCAGGATAGTAAAACCCCACAGCGCCGACCCGCCGTAGCTGAAGAACGGCAATGGAATACCGATTACAGGGAACAGACCGATGGTCATGCCTATGTTCACAGCAAAATGGAAAAAGAGGATTAAAACAACGGAGTATCCATACGCTCGGGAGAACTTGTTCTTCTGCCGTTCAGCGAGGTAAACAAGCCTTAACAGCAACGCCACAAATAAGCTGATTACAAAGAGGCTTCCGATCCAGCCGTGTTCTTCACCTATGGTACAGAAGATGAAGTCAGTGCTCTGTTCAGGGACGAAGTCAAATTTTGTTTGTGTGCCCTTAAGAAATCCCTTGCCTGAAAATCCTCCGCTGCCAATGGCAATTTTAGATTGTGTAACGTTCCATCCGTACCCAAGCGGGTCGGCGTCCGGATTGAGCATGCTGATGATCCGGCGCTGGTGATGTGGTTCAAGCATCTTGAAAACGACCTCCACGCTGCTGATGGTGGCGATGAGCGCAGCCGCGCCCGCTGTCAGGGCGATCATCGTCCTGATTTTCTTGCGTCGTGTGAGCAGCATCGCAATGCCCCATAGGGCACCGATGCTGATGTACAGTATCCAATTGTTTTCGACCAGCAGTGTCAGCACAAAAAGGATGGCGGCTCCCAGTCCAACAATGATCAGGAATGGCGACATACCTTCCCTATAGAAAACAATTACGAACATGAGAAATACGACAGCTGTGCCGTAGTCGCTCTGCATCAGTATTAGAAGGATGGGCGCACCAATAAGAGCAAACAGGATAATTTGATTTCGGAGATTATCCATCTTGAAGCCGATGGATCCGATGAATTTTGCTACGACCAGTGTGGTGGCAAACTTTGCGAACTCCGACGGCTGCACCCCGAAGGAGCCAATGCCGAGCCACGCCTTGTTTCCACCTACTTCACGCCCGATGAGAGGCACCAAAATCAACAGGAAGAGGACGAAACCGTAAATGACATACGCAAATGTCTCGTAGAATTGACGATCGATAATCAGGATGGCCGCGATGATAATGACCGCGCCACCGATAAAAATCAGTTGTCTACCGGAGTTCAGATCGGTGCTGAAGATGTTTTGAGCTGCATTTTCATCGAAGGTAACGGCATAAATATTAAGCCATCCCAAGAAAACGATGACCGCGTAGATACCGACTGTGACCCAGTCGATCTTTTGTTTGAGTATGTTGTCGTCGCGTCTCAATCCAGAAACTTCCCCCTTAAAACGTAATCTTCCATATAAGGCCTCTTCGTTTGGCCGAAGAGGTATTTTTCGATCATCAAACCTGCGATCGCAGCTGCGGCCCTCGCACCCTGCCCGGAATATTCTACATAGACTGAAATAGCGATTTTGGGATTTTCTTTGGGAGCAAACGCGATGAAAACGGAGTGGTCCGGCAGCGGTTCATTTTGTACCGAACCGGTTTTGCCGCATACGACCACGTCCTTCAGGCGAGCGCGCAGGCCAGTGCCCTCCTCGACGACGCGTTGCATCGCGTCCGCGGCGACCCTGAAATAGGCAGAGTCGATCGTCGTAGAATGTTTTTCCAAATATTGAGGCAATGGCTTGCCGCTTTCACCGATCGATTTGATCAGATGTGGCGTGTAGTAGAATCCCCGATTGGCAACGGTGGCCGCGAAGTTGACCATCTGCAGGGGTACAACGAGGTTCTCACCTTCGCCGATAGCAATGGAGTAGATGTTTGAAAATTTCCAGGGTCTCCCGTCATAAGCGCGATCGTAATAGCGCACGCTGGGAACGAGCCCGCTCTTCTCATTGGGAAGATCTATTCCCAGCGGACTTCCAAAACCAAAGCTTTGCATATGGCGCGTCCATTCTTGAAGACCAATTCGGGTGTCGTCAAATGGATTGTCGGATTTGCCCTGGTTCACCATACGACGAAGTACATTGAAGAAATATGGATTGCAGGAATGCGTGATTGCTCCCCGAAGGTCTTCATTACTGTGATTGCCATGGCAGTTGATCAGGGATCGGTCGCACACAATCCTCGTTTCAGGCTGGATGACGCCCTCCTGCAGCGCGACCATCGCCTGCGCAATCTTGAAAATCGATCCGGGCCGGTACTGGGCCATCAGGGGCCTGTTAAAAAGGGGTTTGTTCGTGTCGTTGCTGATGAGGACGAAGTTGCTGCTATAGTTTTTTCCCGTGAGCAGGTTGGGATCGTAAGATGGACCGGAGACCATCGTAAGGATCTCGCCAGTCGCAGGCTCAATGGCGATAATGCTGCCCGCTTTCCCGGCCATAAGTTTTTCACCGTATTCCTGCAGGTCGAGGTCTACCGTGGCAATGAGGTCCTGTCCCGGAATGGCGAGCGTATCGTATTCGCCGTTGTTCCAAGGTCCCTTCTCGATTCCATCAACATCGCGAAGAATATGACGGACGCCGCGCGTTCCACGCAGATATTCCTCATAGTACGCCTCAATTCCGCTTTGACCGATGTAGTCGCCCTGGCGGTAGAATTTGCTTTCGTCCCGCTCAAGTTGCCTTTTGGTTATTTCGCTGACGTACCCCAGCGCGTTAGCCATTACATTACTGGTATAGGCCCGGGCGCTTCTCGGCTGAATATAGAATCCGGGGAATTCGTCGATGCGGTCCTGGATGCGGGCAAAGTCGAGATTGGAGAGCTGCGTGAGAAAGACGGTGGGTTTTACCGGAGAGTACTCTTTCTTCGCCCTGAGCTCGCGAAACTTTTGCCTCAGCTGTTGAATCGTGAGACTAAAGACGTCGCAAAACGCCGCCGAATCCAGCGTCTCGATTTCATTCCGGATTATTTGAAGGTCGAACTCCGGTGTGTTGTACACAATCAGCTTTCCATTTCGGTCGCGGATTAGCCCACGGTCCGGGTACACGACGACCCGGAGTCTGGCGTTGCTCTGCGCCAAATCCTTGTACTTGCTATCAACGACCTGGAGGAAAAATAGCTTGACAAGGAAGATTGCTCCCACCACGATAATCGCCAACTGGATAATATGCTTTCTACCTTCGTTCATAGGAACATGACTCCCCGGCGGCCAGGCGCCGGTAATTTTTTAACGAGTATTTCAACGGTATCGGCCACTGGGAAACAGATACTGCACAATAAGCGTCACGATTGTTGTGAACAAGGTGCTCGTAATCACTTTCCAGAGCGTAAACCAAAACAAGCCGAACCCGCCGGCTTCGACAAAAAACAAAATTAAGTGATGAAGGAAAACCAGCGGAATAGTGTACACCAGAAACCATTGCATCCCGTGAGCGGCAATAGATGGTGTATCATTGGCATCATAGCCTCCTTGGGGAGTGATTGAAGATAACCAATAATTGCGAACGTACATCACAAATACGCATGCGAAAGCATGTAAGCCGAGGCTATCGTAGAAAACGTCGATCGCCAGGCCCATCAGGAACCCTGTGAGCATCAACGTTAGAGGATTCGACTCGACGGGCAGAAAGAGCAAATAGGCAACATACAGGAAACAGAAAGCCGTATGAAACAATACGATGTTCTTCAGTATCAGCACCTGGTACAACAGATAAATAAAGAACGAAATAACCTGAATGATATTTATCCTGTTCATCTGTTGATATCCTGTATGAGAACTCCCTCCAGCGAATCTTGCTCATTCCGCAGACGACTCCGCACAACTTCCACATAGGATAACTTTCGAAAGTCCTGTGATAGTTTAACCTTAAGGTCATAGAACAGGGTCTCGTCGTGCTTTATTTCTTCGATTGTCCCGATCATGACACCCTCGGGAAAAATGGCGTTGTAGCTTGAAGTAACGATGGTATCCCCGACGACTGGCTCCACATGGCGTGGAACAAATTCAAGGCGGATGTAGTCAGGGTTCAGCCCGTCCCAATGCGCGGAACCGAAATGGCCGGTTCGCTTGATGAGAACGGATATGCGGTAGTCCTTGTGCAGAATGGATGTCACCACACTGTAATGGTTGGAAACGATCTTCACTTTGCCCACTGCGCCAAGCGGACTAATCACTGCCATCCCGGGTTCAACTCCAGCTCGGGAACCTTTGTTGATAGTGAGGTAATTGGTCACGCGGTCGACGGAATTGTTGACTACCTTGGCGCTTATGAAATCGAACTGGTTGACCACCACGCTGTCGTAGCTGTTGCCTGTCGTATCGAAACGCATCTGATGGTAGCGCTCCAGCCGGCGCCGGAGCTCGGCGTTTTCCTGAGCCAGCGTCTCATTGATCGTTCGAAGCAGGAAATATTCTCTCACATCCTGTGAAAAATTATTCAGGCCCGCGACCAACGTGTTGGAGGAGTTAAAATAATTGGCACCCTGATACTGGTTATTTTGAATGATCAGCCAGGCACATAGAATTTCCGCAAAGAGAAAGGTGAAGAAAGACCGGTATTGATAGAAAAAGAGAAAGAGTCGTTCCATGAGTTGGACTTGACTGTTATGTATTGCGGTGCCTGCTCATAAAGTATGATACAACGAATGACGGGACAAGGTGGTTAGGAGGGTTTATCCAATGAGTTTGTGATTATGTCATCAACACGGCGCGATACTTGTCGAGGTTCTTCAGGGCAGCACCCGTTCCCCGGACCACGGCTTTGAGTGGATCTTCAGCGACGTGAATGGGCAGCTTCGTCTTGAGCGCCAGGCGCTTGTCAAGTCCGCGAAGCAGCGCGCCGCCGCCGGTGAGATAGATTCCACGTTCATATATGTCGGCTGAAAGCTCCGGTGGAGAGGTCTCCAATGCCTTGAGAACGGCTTCCTCCAGTTTCGATACCGACTTATCGAGGGCGAACGCGACTTCCGAATACGAAATTCGAATCGTCTTGGGTATCCCTGTCATCAGGTCGCGGCCACGAATCTCGTAATCCTCCGGGCCGTCATCCAATTCAGTGAGGGCTGAACCCACCTCAATTTTTACCTTCTCCGCCGAACGCTCGCCGATCAACAAGTTGTGCTGACGGCGCATATAGTCGAGGATATCGCGGTTGAATGTATCGCCTGCCACACGAATCGATTGATCACACACAATACCAGAAAGGGCGATGACGGCAATGTCTGTCGTACCCCCGCCGATGTCGACGATCATATTACCTACCGGCATCTCGATGTCGATGCCCGTTCCGATCGCCGCCGCTATTGGTTCGTATATCATGTAGACTTCCTTGGCTCCGGCGTGCTCGGCTGAGTCGCGCACGGCCCGCTTCTCAACCTCGGTGATGCCCGAGGGGATACAGATGACCATGCGATAAGAAGGAGGGAACATGCGCTTGCCCGTGTCAATCATCTTGATCAGTCCGCGGATCATCATTTCGGCAGCCTGAAAGTCGGCGATAACACCCTCTTTTAGCGGGCGTATCGTCTTAATATGCTCATGGGTCTTTTCATGCATTTGCATGGCTTCGCGACCAATGGCCAGCACCTTGTTGTGCTGCTTATCTATCGCAATGATGGAGGGCTCGTCGACAACTATTTTATCCCGATAAATGATAAGGGTGTTTGCAGTGCCAAGGTCGATCGCGATGTCACTGGTAAAGAAGTCAAGAAATCCCATGAAGTTGTATCAGGCTTTAGTGAGTAAGTAACAGGATGGGGCGAAATTACATAAATATTGGGGTCATTCATTACTATAATACAGCGAAAAAACTTACAAGGGAAGCCGCTCATAACCACGAGAAGCACACCATGAAATCGGGTTGATCATCGACTCCAACAACCGACTGTCGCAGTGAATTTGGAGTCCCCGACCTGGCTCAGTGCCTGAAATGTCGGATGCCAGTGAACACCATCGCCATCTGATGCTGGTCGCAGAAGGCGATCGACTCGTTGTCCTTTACAGAACCGCCAGGCTGGATCACGGCCCTGATGCCCTGAGCGTGGGCGATTTCTACGCAGTCAGGAAACGGGAAAAAAGCATCCGATGCCATCACCGCGTTCGTGAGATCGAAGCCAAAAGCATGCGCCTTCGCGATGGCTTGCTTCAATGCATCCACCCTCGACGTTTGACCAACTCCACTCGCGAGTAATTGACCGTTGGTGGCCAGCACGATGGTGTTTGATTTGGTATGCTTGCATACTTTACTCGCAAAGAGCAGCGCGTCGATCTCCCCGTCTGTGGGTGACCGTTTGGTCACTACCTTGAGGTCACCGCGCGAATCTGTCTTTAGGTCGAGATCTTGTTCGAGGATACCGTTCAGCAAGCTCTTTGATTGTCTCGTCTCCCGCAGCCTGTCTTTCTGGAGGAGAATGATCCTGTTCTTCCTTGATTTCAATAGCTCCAGTGCCTCCGGTGCGAAGGAGGGGGCGATGAGGATCTCAAAGAACAGTTTATTGATCTCCTCGGCGGCGGCAAGGTCCACCGTTCGGTTCGTAGCCAGAACACCACCAAAGGCCGAGATGGTGTCGGCCTGGAAAGCCTTTAGGTAGGCGTCTTTCACTGAGCCGGCTGTGGCTACTCCACAGGCATTGGTGTGCTTGATAATCACAAAGACGATGTCCTCCTCAAACTCAGACGTCAGGCCCACAGCTGCGTCAATGTCGACGAGGTTGTTGTAGGAGAGTTCTTTTCCATGCAGTTGATCAAAGAGAGCGTTGAGGTCACCGTGAAAAGTTCCGCGTTGATGCGGATTCTCCCCGTAACGGAGCTCTCGCGATTGCTGAATGCTCCTCTTGTAGCCCGGCAGGTTTTGATCGCGGTTGAAGTAAGAAAAGATCGCCGTATCATAGTGCGACGTGACATCAAAGGCCATAGCGGCAAATCGCTTTCGATCAGCGAGCTCCGTGGCGCAAGCTCCTGCTTCGAGCAATGATAGCAATGTCGAGTATTGATCACGCGAGGCCACCACGAGCACATCCTTGTAATTCTTTGCGGCCCCGCGAATAAGTGAAATGCCCCCTATATCGATCTTTTCGATGATTTCCTCTTCCGACCCGCCGCGTGCAACGGTTTCTTCAAAAGGATACAGGTCGACAATAACCAGGTCGATCGGACCAATGTTGAATTGACCAGCCTGACCGACATCGGTTTCGTCGTCGCGCCGATAGAGAATACCTCCGAATATTGCAGGATGCAACGTCTTAACGCGACCACCAAATATTGACGGATACCCCGTCAGTTCTTCGACCGGCGTCACAGGGTAACCAAGTCCCTCAATGAACGATTGCGTGCCGCCCGTCGACACCATCTTCACGCCATGGCGACCGAGGAGATGAACAATGGGTTCGAGGTTTTCTTTATAATAAACGGAAATGAGGGCAGTCGAAATTTTGCGGCTGGACATTCAGGTATGGGTTAGCAATAAAGTTCCATGTTACCCGGTGATCTGGTCGCTTTCCTCGTACTCTTCGAATTCGATGCTGAAGTCGTCGGCGTCGAGCAGGGCAGGAAACCGGTCGCGGAATGCAAGGAGGGAGTTAGCGCTCAATTCAGTGGTTCGCGAGCTATCCATACCTTCGTTGATGTAGATCGTCTCGCCTTTTGGACTAATAATGGCCGAATGCCCGCTGTGTTCAACGCCTGCGCCATCCTGCCCAATCCTGTTCACTCCAGCTGCATAACTGACGTTCTCGATGGCACGCGCACGGAGCAATGTATCCCAGGCGTTGATCCTTGTTGTCGGCCAGTTGGCCACATAGATCATCAAGTCATAAAGTGGACGTCTGGCCTGTGCATCCCACTTGTTCCGGCTCCAAACCGGGAACCGCAGATCGTAGCAAATCATAGGACAGATTCGCCACCCTTTCCATGTTTCCACGAGCAGGCTTTCGCCGGGCGTAAAGGTCTTGTGTTCATCCGACATCCTGAACAGATGGCGTTTGTCGTAGGTTCTGTGCTGGCCTCCCGGTTCCATCCATAACAGCCGGTTGTAATAGCGGCCATGCACCGTGACAATGTAGCTTCCCAATATTAAAGCGCCTGTCTGGTCGGCCATCTGCTTCATCCACTTGAACGTCCGCATATTCATATGCTCGGCCAGCCTGGCGGCGTTCATCGTAAAGCCGGTCGTAAACATTTCCGGTAATACGATGACGTCGGTTGGGCCTCCTATTTGCCAGATCTTCTCTTCAAACATCGCCAAATTGGCGTCAATATCTTCCCAGTGCAAATCAGATTGAATGAGGGAGATCTTCAGGTCCTGCATAATCGCCTTTATAGTTCTTTGGTGGGATTGGATCGCAAAGAAAGGGAAAGGGCCTCAAAATATCCAGTAAAAATATGGTTCACACCGATTCGGCGTGGGCGCATCACAGCTTTCGGAGGATGGCAGCCGCTTCTGCCAGCGTTTCCTCTTTTTTGGCGAAGCAGAATCTCAGCAGCCGATTGTCTGTCCTGTCCTTATAGAACACGGAGACGGGTATTGATGCCACTCTGAATTTCTTTGTCAGTTCTTCAGCCATCGCCACATCCTTTTTTCGCGAAAGGTGCCGGTAAGAAAGGAGTTGAAAGTAGGAGCCGGGGCACGGCAGCGGTTCAAACGTTGATCCCTTTATTTGCTCCAGGAAAAAATCGCGCTTCTTTTGATAGAAGTCTGCAAGCTCGAGGTAGTGCGCCGGGGTTTTCAGGTACTCGGCCAGCGCGAGTTGGACGGCTGCATTGACACTAAAAACGACAAACTGGTGGGTTTTCCTTACTTCACTTGTGAGATAATCGGGCGCGACAGCGTAGCCAACTTTCCAACCCGTTGCGTGAAATGTCTTTCCGAAAGAGAAAATGGCAACACTCTGTGAGGCCAGGCCTGGCATGGAGAGCACACTTTGATGTGCAACGCTGTCAAACGTCAGCCGGTCGTACACTTCGTCGCTCACTACGATGAGGTCATGCTTGAGGACTATCTTTTCCAGTTCGACCAGATCTTCTCTTTTGAGTACGGCCCCGCTGGGATTATGGGGCGTATTGACCATAATCATCCGGGTCCGTGGCGTGATTTGCTGTTCAACCAGATCCCAGTCGACGGAAAAATCCGGGAACCGAAGGTTAATCGCCACGGGAATTCCCCCATTAAGGCGAATAGCCGGACCGTAGCTGTCGTACGACGGGTCAAAGAGGATTACTTCATCGCCCGGTTGAATAAACGCGGCGATGCTGGCGAAGATAGCCTCCGTTGCACCTGAGGTGATGGTAACTTCAGTCTCGGGGTCAACAGGGTGCTGATAACTTTTTTTGATTACGGTGGAGATGACCTCGCGGAGAAGTGGGACGCCGGCCATCGGGGCGTATTGATTGTGACCATCAACCATGAATTGAGTGATCAGCCGGATCAGTTCATCATCGACCGGGAAGTCGGGGAAACCCTGCGACAGGTTAATAGCATCGTGGTCGTGAGCCATCTTCGACATGACAGTGAAGATGGAAGTGCCTATGTCGGGCAGTCGGGATTGAATCTCCATGCACGGCTATTTTTTCAAGGGAGCGAGGATTCGGTATTCTGTTTCCACTTTTCCTTTTGAAATATCCGCCAGCTTTCCTTTTAACAATCGCTTTTTTAAGGGCGTGAGGTAATCGACAAAAAGTTTTCCCTCAATATGGTCATATTCATGTTGAACGATTCGGGCTTGCATGCCGTCGAATTCGTCCTCATGAAGGTTCCAGTCTTCGTCGTAATATTTGATTCGCAACTTTTCCTTGCGGGTGATCTTCTCCCGGATATTGGGAATGCTCAGGCATCCTTCTTCGAACTCCCAGGAAGATCCCAATTCACTGATTACTTCGGCATTAATAAAGGCCTTTCGAAATTCCTCCATGCCCGGCTCCTCGTCGAGCGAAGTTCCGTCCACGACAAACACCCGCACGCTCTTGCCAATCTGCGGGGCGGCCAGTCCAATCCCGTTTGCGGCCTCCATCGTTTCAAACATGTCGGCAACCAGCTGTTTAACGTCGGTACCCTTGGGGATGTCCTTCGCCCGTTTTCTCAAGACCGGGTCCCCATACATGACTATTGGGTAAATCATTCGGCAAAGGTAAAAGGATTTGGGATTTGGGGGATCGGGCCGATCAATTTTGCTTCCCTGGGGTCCGGTCAGGGCTTTCTCGAGGTCATGAAGGTTTGGAGTATGATGGTCGCGCTGATCCGGTCGACGTTGGCCTTCTCAGCGCGGTCTTTCTTTTTCATGCCGCCTTCAATCATCGCATGCCGGGCGAGGCTGCTGGTAAACCGCTCGTCGACCAGGTGAACGGCCTTGCCTGGAAACGCTTTCTTCAGGGCATCCACGAACTGCCTAACGCGGGGCGCGTTTTCCGATTCTTCGTTTTTCAGGGTCCTGGGCATGCCTACCACGAACTCGTCGACAGTTTCCTTGTCCAGGTAAGCCGCGAGAAACGACATGAGTGTTTCGGTAGCGACAGTTTCCAGGGGGCTCGCGATAATCCGCAAGGGATCGGAAACCGCAATGCCGGTTCGTTTCATTCCATAATCAATGGCGAGTATCCTTCCCAACTGAAAGTGGTTTCCGGGAGCGATGAAAGGATCAGTTTAACGAGATCTTCTCCGCAAAGGCTTTTCGAACTTTGTCCTCGATCGCCATAGCCCTGGGAAACAAGATTTCATTCTCGATGCGGGCATGCGTGATAAGGCTTTTTTCAAACGCCTTAAGTTCGTTGTACACGACCTTGACGTGAAGGGGCGCGTTTGGGGCCAGGATGTAGTTGCGCGTTATCTTGCGAATGCCCGCCATCTCGTCGTCATGGGCCTCATGCTCGACGGCAAATTTCTGAACAGAATTTTTTTCGAGCAGGTAGTAGAGGTTGCCAGGGACAAAACCCGTTCTTGCAGCTTTGTCGAGGGCAAGGATGAAAAGAAACAGGGTATCTTCCTCTTCGTAGATGTGCTCGATGAAGTCTTCGACAAAAAGCGGAAATACCAACTTGAGGTCGCGCTGAATGGCCGCATAGTCCTCATGATTTACGCGCAAACTCTCCACGAGTCTTGCAATGTAGGGCAGTTTGTGCTTGATAAACAGGAAGTGGGAATGTTTGAGATACTCGATAATCAGGTCTACGGGATAGGAAACCAGCGGCAGGTCGGCCTCCTGAAGGTGCGTCGGGAACTCCAGCTCTTTGACAACTTGTTCTGTCCTCAAGCCCCGTTGCTGGCACACCTGTTCCAGTGTGCATTCGGAATATTCGTAAAAACGGATTCCGAAGTAAAAAAGCACATACGCATGCACGTAGTTCTGGTCGACCAGCTCCGAGATGCGTCTGTCCTTAAGGGCTGTTTTACTCATTAACCAGTAAATATAACCACAAAATGGCTTATTGGGTAAATAAATTCGCCTTTGCCACTTACGCGAGAACCCGCATTTTCATGCCAACATTTAATTTAGCAAATCGTTATAATCCAATACTGCTATTGAAATTGAACGTATGACCCAAAATTCGAAATACCAGATTAGGCTACCCATTGTGCTATGCCTTGGACTTGCCGCCGGTTTATTTGTCGGCGCTAGCCTGAATCCCAGTAAGCGTTCGACGGATGTCAACAAGGAGGTCCAGAAGTTCAGGGAGGTGCTGACACAAATAAAGGATGAGTACGTCGACACCGTGAATACGGGCACCCTCGTCGACGAAGCCATCACCCATATTTTGCAGAAGCTGGACCCTCATTCATCGTACATCTCCGCAAGCGACCGTGTCGCGGCGAACGAAGAGTTACAGGGCAACTTCGACGGCATCGGGATCGAGTTCAATATTTTTAATGATACGATCGTGGTTGTGACACCCTTGAGCGGCGGCCCGTCAGAAGCTCTCGGAATACTGTCGGGCGACAAGATCATAAGCGTGAACGATCGCAGCGTCGCGGGCATCGGCATTTCAACTACGGATGTGATGAAGGCTTTGAAAGGTCCGCGTGGTTCCGAGGTCAAAGTCACGATTCAGCGCGGAGAAAAGGTGATCGATTACAATATCGTCCGGGATAAGATTCCACAATATTCTGTCGACGTGGCCTACATGGTCAATGATGAGGTGGGTTACATCAAGGTCAACCGGTTTTCAGCCAGGACCTATGACGAGTTCCACGAATCATTAAAAACCCTAAGGGACAAAGGCATGAAGAAGCTGGTACTCGACCTCCAGGGCAACCCGGGGGGCTACATGAACATGGCTATTGAAATGGCCGACGAGTTCTTGCCCGCAGGGAAGAGGATCGTTTCACAAAAGGGCAAGGAAAACCGCTACAGTTCCGAGGCGCTTTCCACAAGCAAGGGCGATTTCGAGGAAGGAGACTTGATCATTCTAGTTAACGAAGGCAGTGCCTCCGCTTCTGAAATTCTCGCCGGCGCGCTTCAGGACAATGACAGGGCGCTGCTCGTCGGAAGAAGGACCTTTGGCAAGGGTTTGGTTCAGTCGCCATTCGACCTTAGTGATGGTTCCGAATTAAGGCTCACCATTTCCCGATATTATACACCTAGTGGCCGCTCGATTCAGAAACCTTATCAGGATGAGGACGAATATTCTCGCGACATTATCAGCAGATACAACCACGGCGAGTTCTTTCATTCCGACAGTATTCGGTTCAACGATAGCCTCAAGTACCTTACGTTAAACGGTCGCACGGTATACGGCGGCGGCGGCATCATGCCTGACTATTTCGTTCCCCTGGATACTTCACTTAATAGTCATTATCTCAACGAGCTTTATACTTCGGCCTCGATTTTTGAATACACGTTCAACTATGCTGAGGAACACGGCGAGGAACTGGAAAGGGATAGTTATGAAAATTTCCTGAGGAAGTTCCGCGTCACCGACGCGATGCTCGATGAACTGGTCAAGATTGGCGTGCGCAATCGCGTCAAGCCGGATTACGGCGAACTGCAAAAAAAGAAGAGGTTGTTCCAGATACACGTGAAGGCTCAGATTGCGCGAAAGCTCTGGGGCAATGAGGGTTACTACCCGATCTTCAATGAGACCAACGAGATCTTCCAGCAATCGCTAAAGGTTTTCGAAAAAATCCCAGAACTAACCCGCTCCAGGATGTGATCTGCAGCAAGAGAAATCCCGCCACTTGAGATGCCGGGATTTTTTATGGTCGCCATTGTCGTGAAGGCCGTAATCTGCGGAATGTTTATTTTAGCGGACAAACTATTGTGTTATGTATTACCATCGTCTGGGCGATATTCCCCCAAAGCGGCACACGCAATTCCGGCAGCCGGATGGATCGCTGTATAAGGAGGAGGTCGTGAGTTCGGAAGGATTTTCCGGAATTTACTCCATCCTGTACCACATTCATCCGCCGACGCGAATCAGGGCTGTAAAGGACCCTGTCAGGTACGGACCGAAGCGCCTCGACGATTATGCATTGCGCCAAACACACCTGAACACTTCTTCGGTCGAAGCGACGGGCGAGGACTTCCTGGATGCGAGGAAAGTGCTGCTCACCAACGCTGATTGTTCGATCGCAATCTGTTCACCGCGGAAACGATCGATGGACTATTTCTATAAGAATGCCGAGGGCGACGAGGTCCTGTTTATGCACGATGGCAGCGGCAAGCTCATTTCACCTTTCGGGACTCTACCGATTAGGAAAGGCGATTATGTTGTCATACCCCGGACGGTCATATACAAATTGGAGTTCGACGAAGGGCCTTTGCGTTTGCTGGTTATTGAATCCGCGTCGCCAATTGAAACCGTTAAACGGTACCGCAATCAACTTGGGCAACTGCTCGAACACTCGCCGTACTGTGAGCGGGATATCAGACCGCCGCAGGAACTGATTACCGAAACGATCAAGGGAGAATTTCATATCAAGATTAAGAAGCAGGGATACCTTCATCATTATGTTTACGATCACAGCCCTCTCGACCTGGTCGGATGGGACGGATTTCTTTGGCCCTACGCGTTTTCTATTCATGATTTTGAGCCGATCACCGGACGGATACATCAGCCCCCTCCTGTGCATCAGACATTTCAGGCGCGGAACTTCGTGATCTGCTCGTTCGTGCCTCGATTGTTTGACTACCATCCCCTTTCTATTCCGGCGCCATACAATCATAGCAATATCGACAGCGATGAGGTATTGTATTACGCGGAGGGCAATTTCATGAGCCGAAGAGGAATCGAGCGCGGCTCATTTACTTTGCATCCGGGGGGCCTTCCTCATGGTCCGCATCCGGGTACGGTGGAGAAAAGCATTGGTGCGCGCGAAACGCACGAGCTTGCCGTGATGATCGACACGTTCAGACCGCTACACCTGACCACTGACGCGTTGGGTTTCGTCGACACGAATTATCCTATGAGTTGGACGGATGAAAAGGGAGATGGATTCAACGAGATAAACACACCCTGATCCGATTGGCACTCCCCCCTATGAACCCCTTTAAGGAAACGATACAAGTTCGGTGGGCCGACATTGACGCCAATCGTCACCTGCGCCACTCCGTATACTACGACTACGGTGCGATGGTGCGAATGAACGTGCTTAGCCATGCTGGATTGACCACAGGAAAAATGGAAGAATTGCGAATTGGACCGATACTCTTTCGGGAAGAAGCTACATTCCGGCGGGAGATCCGGTTTGAGGATAAAATCACAATCGATGTTGAATTGGTGCGAAGTACTTCTGATTTCGGTCGATGGAGTTTGCGCCACCACTTTACCAAGGATGACGGCACGCTCGCAGCGGTAATCAATATTGATGGAGCATGGATCGATCTGGACAAGCGCAAGCTCGCCAGGCCCGACTCATTTGTGCGAGGAATCTTTGAAAAATTTCCAAGGTCAGCTGACTTCGAGATGATCGGTAGTTCTGAAAAATCATGACACCGGTTTCCCCATGCTTGATTGACCTGAGCCATGTGATCGAGGACGGAATGATCACCTACAAGGGGCTACCGGCGCCAGTAATCTGCGATTATCTAAGTCGCGAGGAGTCGAGGCAGTTTTACGAATCCGGAACCGAGTTTCAAATCGGCAAGATTGAATTGGTCAGTAACACCGGGACCTATGTTGATTGCCCTTTCCACCGTTATGTTGATGGCCAGGACCTGAGCGAAGTCGATGTGAGCCGCTTTGCAAACCTTGACGGCCTGGTTGTCAGGTCTGACTTCCGGAACGGAATTGCTAATGGACCAGAATTGTTCGACAGCCTTGATGTCCGCGGAAAGGCGGTTCTGTTCAATACAAACTGGAGCGAGTTCTGGCGTACAGACCAATACTTTGAAAATCACCCGTACCTCACCGCTGACGCCGCGGTGGTTCTTCGTGACCGCGGGGCGGTTCTCGTTGGGATTGATTCGCACAACATCGATGACACGCGCACTCGTACGAGGCCCGTGCACTCGACGTTGCTGAAAGCAGGTGTCCTCATTGTCGAGCATTTATGCAATCTCCATGTGCTTCCGGAAAAGAATTTTCTTTTCAGTGCAGTTCCCCCGCCCTTCAAGGGCGTCGGCACCTTCCCCGTAAGGGCATATGCCCAATTGTTATAGGTAATTTTTTCTTAATGATGGCCGGTGGATTCGAGGATCCACTTCTCAATGACTTTTGGATAGTGTTCGTACTCGAGGGCCTGAACACACTGAGCGATCTGTTGGGCGGTTAATTCTTCGCCGATTTCACAGCGCTGCTGAAATAATACGCGGCCCTCGTCGTAGTTTTCATTTACCAGGTGAATCGTGATTCCAGTTTCTTTTTCGCCGGCCTCCCTGACGGCCTCGTGAACCCGCAAGCCGAACATCCCGAGACCTCCGTACTTTGGAAGAAGCGCCGGGTGAATATTGATGATCCGGTCAGGATACGCCTGTAGTATGTGTTTCGGAATCAGCCACAGGAATCCGGCGAGGACGATATGAGTAACCGAGAGCGTGGTCAGTTGGTTGAGAACCACGCCTTGCTGGAACTCCTGACGGGTGAATGTGTAAGCTTCAATGTTCAGCATGCGAGCGCGCACCAGGGCATAGGCTTCCGCCTGATTGGAGAACAGCGCGACGACGCGTATTGAAGGATGGCTGGCGAAATACTTGCTAATATTCTCGGCATTCGTGCCTTTCCCGGAAGCAAAAATAGCAACGCGGAACGGATGGGGAGTGCTAACCATAGTTGCGCAAAGAAACAAGATTTGACAGATCACACAAAAGCCATGCTCACAACCCCCAGCAACAGGATGATCTTACTAAAGTAACTCAGGCGCGTGAAATCTCGTTTGGTGTCGGCCCTGATCAACATCAGGATGAGGGCAAGCAGGGGTAAAAAAATGAACAGGGCAAGATAGTGAGAAGGCAGGTTTATATAATAACGGTTCAGGATGATTACCGCAATTGAGAACAGAACGATAATGCCGTAGATGAATGCTTTGCTCTTTCTAATCCCCCAGATGATCGGCAGCGTCTTGCACCCAAAGGAGTTATCGCCCTTCAGATCTTCGATATCTTTGATGATTTCGCGGACTAGCGTCATAAAGAAAGCAAATCCTCCGTAGATGTATATCAGGAGATTCCCAGTGCGGTATAGGGCGTCCACAATGACAATCGACAAGCCCGTGAGAATGGCGACCATCAGGTTACCGATGAATGGTTGGCGCTTGAGATCATTCGAATACCACCACAGCAAAAAAGCCGCCGCGAAGTGAATCACACCCAGGCGCCAGTCGAGTAGGAGGCCGATGCCAATTCCGGCCAGGGTTAACAAGGTATGCAGGAGAATCGCATATCGTCGGGTGATTCCCTGGCCGATGACCACCCGATCGGGCTTGTTGACCAGGTCGATCTTTACATCATAATAATCGTTGATGATATAACCCGCCGCGGCGATGAGGCCGGTAGACATCGCGAGCAAATAGAATCGCATGTCAAGGGCATGGTGCGCCGGAACCAACATGGCGGCCGTGAAGTACTGGGCCACGGCAAGCATAAGCAAGTTCCACACCCGCGTCAGGCGCAAAAAGGAAAAAACAAACCTATTTGACAACAGGACGCTCATGGTAACGGGCAAAGTTAATGAGCTCCCGGCTCTGATTCGTTAAAATTAATACAAATGCCTAAAAGCGAATGGAGATCATTCCCATGTAGTTGCGGCCAGCCTGTGGAAAATAGTAGTTTTCGCGATATTCAGTTGCCCCCAGGAGATAGCCCCAGGTGTATCCGTTTGACTCGTACTGCTCGCCAAACACGTTGTTGACAAGTAGGGTGAAAGTGACTCGATCAACGAATCCGGGATCCCAGATGTAAGCCAGCCGAATGTCGTTGACAAAGTAGGAATCGATGCTGCGATTGATATTGGACGTATTATCAAGATACTGCCGGCCGACATACTTGGCCAGCCACGTAATGGCGGCGTTCGCAAATGGGTGGTATGCAAGCGAAGACCCGGCAACTACTGCCGGCGAGAACGATATATCGGTATTGTGGTGGACAACCGGAACGACCACGTTGTTCTCGTAGTCATACAAAACCTCGCGGAAATCCCTGATCTTATTGCGACTGACGGTAACATTCCCGGTCCATTCCCATGTATCCGGTATCCTCACAGTTGCCTGAGCCTCAAGACCCATCCGGTAGCTCTTGTCGACATTAGTTCTAACAGTAGCTCCAACATCATTCAATTCGCCGGTCAGGACAAGTTGATTCTTATAGTCCATCAGGTAGTAGTTGAGAGACAGCACATGGTTCGGCCGAGTTTGACGATAACCGATCTCCAGGTTTCGAAGCGTTTCATGCTGTGGTGTGCTACCCATGTTGTCGGTGAAGTCATCCCGCACGGGCTCTCGGTTGCCGATGCTGTACGAACCATAAATTTGTCGGCTGTCGGAAATAGTCCAGGTTACACCTGCCTTCGGATTAAAGAATTGATAATGGGCCTCCACGTCAACCGGGTTCAATTTGTTTTCGATGCCTTTGATCCGATAGGAAATAGCCCTGTACTGCAGATCGGCAAATATGTTGACACGTGACCCGGCGTCGAAATTGGCCTTCACGAATGTGGTGACGTCCCGTTTGTCTGCGTCGTTAAGATAGTACCTGTATCCGTTGGGGACCGGAGAGATTTCGGCCCAAATGATCTCACCGTAGTGGTTTCCGACGTATCGGTTGCCGGAGCCTCCGGCGATCACATTCCATTTTTGGCTGTCGAAATTTGCCGACCAGGTGAATCCGTAGAAGTCGTTGTCAAGCCATCGCCGACGGATCAGATCGGTGGATTCAACCACGGAGTCGCCGACGGCCGGAGGACTTATTCCATAATCCTCAAAGGAGGCATCGTAGCGATATTCTTCATAGAATCCGCCGCCGGGAGTATAGTGGAGCGCTGTGTTCCAGGTCAGGGCGTCACTAAACTTCCGGGAGAAATGCAGCTGAAAATGATCCTGTCTGTAGTCGTCGACCTGATTTTCGTAGAGGTAGGGATTGAAAGTCCTGCTGTTGGACGCGAGAAGGTTGTTGGTTTGCAGTTCGTTCCATCCCTCATTCGCCGCCGTTACCATCATGGCGTCCACATCACCATTAAGGCGCGACTCAGGCACGCCATACCAGCTTTGATACGTCCTTTCCTTGCCTCCGAACATGATCGCCTTTAGGATGGTGTTGTCGGAATAAAAGCCAGCCGAGAAATAGTATGACCGAAGATCGGACTCAGCGCGGTCGATAAATCCATCAGACATGATCCTGGACAACCGTCCATCAAGGGTCCAGTGGTCTCGAAGCAATCCGGATCCGAAGTTAAGGGTGTGACGCCGGGTGTTGAACGAGCCTAGTGATGTGACGACCTCAGCATAGGGATCGTTGATACGCGTGTTCGTCTGCAGGTTTATGGATGCTCCAAAGGCGCCGGCTCCATTAGTGGATGTTCCAACCCCGCGCTGGATCTGAATACTTTGCGACGACGAGGCGATGTCGGGAATATCAACCCAGAATGTTCCTTGTGATTCACTGTCATTGTATGGTATGCCGTTGATCGTTACGTTGATACGTGTGGCGTCGCTTCCGCGAATGCGAATTCCTGTGTAGCCAATACCGGTGCCGGCATCTGAGGTGGTGACAACGGAAGGAGTCCAGTTGAGGAGGAAGGGCAAGTCCTGACCGAAATTCTGGCTTTGTATCTCATCTTTAGTCACCGTGGAGTGCGTGGTCGGCGTGTTATCCGATGCGCGCGTCGCACTGACGACGACTTCCTCTCCGAGGATCGCCAGCGGTTGCATTTGCAAGTCCAGGTCAAGGTTGCCGTTCAATACGAGGGTTTGGGTGATCCGGTGATAGCCCACAAATGAGACCGTTAATGTGTATGTACCGCCCGCCAACTCAGCGAATTGGAACCGGCCCTGCTCGTCCGCAATCGCGATCCTGTCCTGCGAAAGAGAGACAGATGCACCTGATAAAGCATGTTCGTCCACGGCGTCCCGGACTGAACCGGAAAGCGTGAATTGGGCGGATGCGATGATAGGCATCAGCCATAGCGTTGCAAAAAATAATTTTGACATGTCGATTAAATGGTTTAAACCGCAGTTGCACAGGGGAATGCACCTGCCAATGTTTAACCCTGCCGGCACGTCAAACGCGCTGGCATTTTCCCTTCGGCCGCATTACCGGCATCAGGTTCAATGGGTATAATCTCAGCCTGTTGTATTAGGCACCCCTCTTGTTTTTTGATTAAGCGACGGTTTTCTTTCGCCGTTTACGGGGCCAATTTATGCGCATATTTTCCAATAAATCAAATTTGTTCGCCCAATCGATGTATTTTGTGCCGGTATAGCGCTTGTTTCGATACATCACTTTGTTTACAGTTCACGTTGATAATGACCGTTTCGAAGTAACCCGCACCGAGGGCGGCTTCTCCGTTGACGGTTCTCCGTTTACCTGGGACCTCGAAAAAATTGCCGACGGCTATTTTCACATCATTCACGAGCGGAAGAGTTACCGCGCCGAGGTCGTCAAAGTCGATTTGGGTTCGAAAAGCTTTGACATCAAGATCAATGGCCGCGTCCATTCCGTGCAAGTCAAGAATCAGGTTGACCTGTTGCTGGAAAAGGTCGGTATGAACAACAGCACGGTCGGAAAGATTAACCTGATCAAGGCGCCGATGCCCGGGTTAATCATAGACCTCAAAGTGAAAGCCGGTGACCACGTGAAGCAAGGGGATCCGCTGCTTATTCTGGAGGCAATGAAAATGGAGAACATTCTTAAGGCGACCGGTGAAGGCGTTGTGAAGAGTGTCAGGATCGCAAAAGGTGATAGCGTCGAGAAAAATCAAGTCCTGATTGAATTTTAGTGGCCGCAGTTTTTATTACTTCCCTATATTTGCACAATTTGTTTTGACCGTGGTATGGACAATGAACTACGTCATTGATACCCGACATTAAGCAGCCCCATGAAATACAAACGGATTCTTTTGAAACTCAGCGGCGAAGCGCTACAGGGACCATCCCGGAACACCAACATCGACCCGGCAGTGCTTGAGCAGTATTGCGGAGAAATTCAGGCGGTGAAAGAAAAGGGAGTCGAAATTGCCATTGTGATCGGCGGTGGAAACATTTTTCGCGGTGGACAGGCCGAGGCGCTGGGAATAGACCGTGTGCAGGGCGATTATATGGGAATGCTGGCGACGGTGATTAATGCCATGGCGTTGCAAAGCGCGCTCGAACGGCACGGCATGTATACGCGGTTGATGTCCGGGATTGAGATGGAACAGGTATGTGAGCCGTTTATTCGCCGGCGGGCGATCCGCCACCTGGAAAAAGGTAGGATCGTTATTTTTGGCGCGGGTATTGGCAATCCCTATTTCACAACCGACTCAACGGCGAGTTTACGCGCAATTGAAACTCAAGCCAATGTTGTCCTCAAGGGCACGCGGGTTGACGGTGTGTACAGCGCTGACCCCGAAAAATTTCCGGATGCCGTTCGGTATACGAAGCTGACGTTTCAGGAGGCATATGAAAAGGGATTGAACATCATGGATATGACTGCCTTTACCCTCTGCATGGAAAACAAGTTGCCCATCATCGTGTTTGATATGAACAAGAAAGGCAACCTCCTGAAGGTAGCCATGGGCGAGGAGGCCGGAACACTCATATCCTAGTCGCAATAAAAAAGGGTAGTATATTTATACCCCCTATAAATATTCAGATTATGGATGAGTTGGAACTATATCTGGAAGATGCCAGGGACCGTATGAACAAGGCGCTGGCTCATGTTGGTCATGAGCTGACCAAGATCCGTGCAGGCAAGGCTAATCCTGCAATGTTGGATGGTATACAGGTGTCGTATTATGGCACAATGAGCCCCTTGAACCAGGTTTCTTCTATGACAACGCCCGATGCCAGGACAATCTTTATTAAGCCCTGGGAGAAGAACATGATCCAGGAGATTGAGCGTGCAATAATGAATGCGAATCTTGGTCTCAATCCCCAAAACGACGGTCAACAAGTCATCATCAATATCCCAATGCTCACCGAAGAGCGCAGAAAGCAATTGGTGAAGCAGGTAGGCCAGGAATGCGAGCATGGGCGGGTGAGTGTTCGCAGCATCCGAAAGGAAACAAACGAGCACCTGAAAAAAGTGAAAGGAGTGTCCGAGGACGACATCAAGGCTACAGAAGAGCAAGTGCAGAAGCTCACAGACGAATTTATCGCGCGCATCGACGCGCTGATGAAGAAGAAGGAAGCTGAGATCATGACCGTGTAGGCAAAGCCAAAGGACAAGGGCCAAAGACCAAAGGCCAAAGGCTAAAGGCCAAAGGACAAGGGCCAAAGACCAAAGACCAAAGGCCAAAGGCTAAAGGCTAAAGGCCAAAGGACAAGGGCCAAAGACCAAAGGCCAAAGGCTAAAGGCCAAAGACCAAAGGCCAAAGACCAAAAGCCAAAGGCCAATCAACCATGGA
>CAZLWX010000016.1:31667-48114 GCA_964563295.1 uncultured Roseivirgaceae bacterium
AAAGGCCAAAGACCAAAGGCCAAAGACCAAAAGCCAAAGGCCAATCAACCATGGAATATCAGACTCTGGGACAGCGGGTAAAGCGAACTACAAAAACGGTCTTCCGTTGGATCGTGGGGCTGGGACTGGTGGCGGGCATTATTATTATCAGTTTCCTGTACTGGGGTGTCTACGATGAAGGGGTGTGGGCCGGAAATGTGCTTCGGATAAGCAAGAAGGGGTTGGTATTCAAGACTTACGAGGGCAAGTTGAATATTCAGACGTTTGGAGCACAGAGGGGTGCAAGCCCTATCATGGAAGCTCTCGATTTTTCCGTTGCGCCAGGGGATGAGGACGTCATTCGCGACTTGCAGGCCGTGGCGCTCAGCGGCGAGCGCGTCAATCTCCACTACATAGAACGCTATGCAACATTCCCCTGGCGGGGGGATACTAAATATTTTATTGTCAGAGTGGAGCGGCTAAAGAATTAACTTTCTTAGTTTGGCAAACGTTCTATCGGAATCGGTCCCTCAACGAAATTACAGCACATGGTAAACTACGCATCGGATGTTGAAGCCGCTAACGCCCTGGGGGCAGCCTATCAGAAACTGAGATCGGAGATATCGAAGGTGGTCATCGGCCAGGACGAAGTCATTCGACAGGTACTCATCGCAATTTTCTGCCAGGGGCATTCATTGTTGATCGGCGTTCCAGGACTGGCCAAAACGCTCCTCGTGCACACAATCGCCACATCACTCGAACTCCAATTCAAGCGAATTCAATTCACGCCTGACCTGATGCCGTCCGACATTGTAGGGGCGGAAACACTCGACAAAGAGCGGAACTTCAAATTTGTCAAGGGGCCGGTGTTTGCCAATATTGTGCTCGCAGATGAGATTAACCGAACACCTCCGAAGACGCAGGCCGCACTGCTCGAATCTATGCAGGAATATGCTGTCACGATCGCGGGTGTCCGCTATGAATTGCCACGACCGTTCTTTGTACTCGCCACGCAGAATCCGATCGAACAGGAAGGAACTTATCCGCTGCCGGAAGCCCAGCTTGACCGCTTTATGCTCAATATTCTGCTCACCTATCCTTCGTTCAGTGACGAGGTCGAGGTTGTGCGCACAACAACTACCGACGAGTCAAAGGCCGTGGACACCGTCCTCACAGGAGAAGAGATCACGTACTTCCAACACCTGGTTCGTCGCGTCCCGGTCCCGGCGAATGTGATCGAATACGCTGTTAGATTGGCGAACAAGACCCGCCCCGGTGTTGAAGGAAGTTCGCCGCTCGCAAAAGAATACCTGGAATGGGGAGCCGGACCCCGCGCCTCACAATATCTTGTCCTGGGTGCGAAGTGCAATGCGTTGATAAACGGAAAATACTCTCCTGATATCGAAGATGTACAGGCCATCGCAAAACCGGTGCTGCGACACCGAATCGTCCGAAACTTCAAGGCCGAGGCGGAAGCCCTCAGCGTTGATGACATCATCGGCCGACTGATGGCGTAGCATTACTCCGCAATTGTATCTGTGATCGTCAGTTCTGACCCATTGAGAATGGTCTCATATCGCTGCAATGGGCGCCAGGCAGGCCCCCCGGTCGGCTTCCCTGTGACAAAGTCAAATGTGGAAGAGCAACAGTGATCGATCATGAAAAGTGCAGACAGATCGATTTCAACATTTGCACAGGCGTTGTTCGGTTGATAGGAACAATTACGTTCATACGCCTGGTATGTAGTTGCACTCTGGCGGAAAAGAATGATTCCGCGAATTCCACCCTCGATGACCATGGAGCCTCCATCCGATCGGAGCTTGACATATTCCGGGAGGTTCAGGTTGAGGACGATTGGGCTGAAAGAGAGAAATGGAATCGGATCATCGACGAGTTCCGGCTCGCACCCGTTCAGCACCGGCAGGGCCGCGACTATTACGATCGCCAATCTCCGTTTAATGTTTTTAAACATAGTCATAAAATCCTTTTCCGGTTTTTCTGCCATGATGCCCGGCGTCTACCTTTTGCTGTTGAATAAGGCTTGGCCGGAAACGTGGTGCCTGATGAAAAGCATTGTACATGGAAACGGTTACAGAAAAGTTGACATCGACACCGATCAAGTCCATCAGTTCAAAGGCGCCCATTCGGAATCCGGTCGACCGCAACAGGGCGTCGATCGTTCCGTGGTCTGCCACTCCATCTTCCAGGACCTTCAGCGATTCGACGTAGTAGTGTCGCGCTACCCGGTTAACGATGAAGCCGGGCGAATCTTGCGTCAAGACGGCTTCCTTGCCAATTCGGCGGGTGAATGCGAACAGGGCGTCAACTGTCTCGGTATGCGTACGGCTGCCTTTTACGATTTCGACAAGTTTCATCACCGGCGCGGGATTGAAGAAGTGAAGACCGGCCAGCCGGCCAGGGTCGTTTAGTCCAACGGCGATTTGCGTGACCGGAATTGAAGATGTATTCGTAGCGAGAATACATCGCCCTCCGTTTACCTTTTCGACGGCTGCGAGGATTTCTTTTTTTACAGCGAGGTCTTCAACGACAGCCTCGATTGCCAGGTCGGCTTTCAGGCTGGCGATATCCGATGCGCGAAGGAGTTCCGAAGCGCGGGTCCCAACCCCCGGTGCGAGCTTGCCTTTCTCCTGAAGGGTTGTGAGGTTGCGACGTATGGACGTGAGCGCATTTTCTGCCACACCAGCCTGGCTATCGTTAATGGCTACCTGAACGCCAGCCAACGCACAAACCTGAGCGATGCCCTGACCCATCGTTCCCGCGCCGATAATCGCGACAGACGTGATTTCCTGATTTTTCATGCGACGCCTTCAGAATGGAACTGCCTGAGGAACCTTATATCATTTTCCGAGTAAAGCCGCAGGTCGTTGACCTGGAAGCGAAGTTGTGTGACTCGTTCGATGCCCATGCCAAAAGCGAAGCCCGTGAATTCTTCTGGATCAACGCCGCAATTGCGAAGTACATTGGGATGCACCATGCCCGCCCCGGCGATTTCCACCCAACCGGAACGTTTGCAGACAACACAACCTTTTCCCTTGCAAATCAAACACGTTACATCGATCTCAGCACTTGGTTCCGTGAACGGAAAGTAGGATGGTCGCAGCCTGAGTTGAATATCCTTACCGTACATCTCTTTTGCAAAATGAAACAAGGTCTGCTTCAGATCGGCGAAGCTGACATGGCGGTCGACGTACAAACCTTCTACCTGGTGGAAAAAACAATGCGCCCGCGCGGAAATCGCCTCGTTGCGATACACCCGGCCAGGCATAATCGCACGCACCGGCGGCTTTCGATTCTCCAGTAACCTGATCTGCACGTTCGACGTGTGAGTTCGCAGGAGTACATCGCCTTTTTCGCCAGTCGATTTTTCGATAAAGAATGTATCCTGCATCTCACGGGCAGGATGATTAGGCGGAAAATTCAGCGCTGTGAAGTTATGCCAGTCGTCTTCGATCTCCGGGCCATCGGCCACGTTGAAACCAAGCTGCTCGAAAATCTCGATGATCCGGTGGCGGGTAAGCGTGAGCGGGTGCAGATTGCCAACTTTATTCGGAACGGGAGGAAGGGACAGGTCAATGTCGGTCCTGGTGCGGGTCGCATCGCCAAGGCCGGTATTCAGCTCATTGAACTTATCTTCCGCCGCCCGTTTTAAGTCGTTCAGGATTTTTCCGACCGATTTTTTTTGGTCGCCAGGCAGCGTCTTCAAGTTTTCAAAAAGTTCAGCAATGGCGCCCTTCTTGCTTATGAATTTTGCACGAAACGCTTCAAGATCTTGCCGGGTCCTGGCTTGAAATGCCCTTACTTCATCCATCAACTGATGTATCTTCTTCTCCATGGTGATCAAAAATAGCAAGAGAATGCAGTTGATAGGGACTGGTAATCTTATTTTTTGTAGAAAGATGCGATTATTTCGCAAACATAGGTCACCTGGTCTTCTGTCATTTCGGGATACAAAGGAAGGGAAAGTACCTGCTTTGCCAGCATCGATGACACGGGGAAATCGTTCGGTTTGTGATGAAGGTAACCGTATGCGGGCAAGTTTGGCAGCGCAGAGGGATAATGGATGATGGTCTCGACTCCTCTGGAATACAGGTAAGCCTGAAGTTCATTTCGACGTTCGGCCCGGATTACGTAAAGGTGGAAGGTGTGTTGGGTGTTGGGTCGAACGACAGGCGGTATAACCTTGTCGATGGGTGCCAGCAATTCAGAGTAAAGTCTGGCAAGGCGCTGCCTTGACCTGGTCCACGTTGGCAAGTGCGGCAACTTCGCCAACAGAACGGCGGCCTGGATGGTGTCCATCCGGGAGTTCAGGCCCTCTAACTCATGGTCATCTTTCAGCAGTGCGCCATGATTGGCGAGTCTTCTGATTTTCTCGGCAAGGGTGCGGTCGCTCGTGACAACACACCCCGCGTCGCCGTAGGCACCAAGGTTTTTCGTAGGATAAAAACTAAAACAGCCGGCGTTTCCAAATGTGCCCGCATATTGATCACCATCAGCCGTTAGGTGCGATTGCGCGCAGTCTTCGATGAGGAACAAGTTATGTTGCTTGCACAGCGCCTGTATATCGCGGACCCGGGCGGCTTGTCCGTACAGGTGGACGGCGATGATACCTTTTGTACGTGGAGAAATTTTCTGAATAATTTGATCCGGATCGATCGTGAATGTTTCCGGATTAACATCGGCAAAGACGGGAACAGCGTTACAAGCTGTGACCGTTTCGGAGGATGAGATCCAGCTAAACGCCGGGGTGATTACCTCGTCACCGGTCGAAACAGTGAGTGCTTTGAGGGACAGCAGAAGGGCATCAGTACCATTTCCGGTAGTCACACAGGCACCTGCTCCCAGAAGTTTAGCAAATTCATTTTGAAAAAGTGCGACTTCCGGGCCTCGCACGAATTGCATTTTTTCAAAGACATCGGATAAACGGGACTCCAGGTCTTTTCGCAAATACTCATACTGGATCCGGAAATTGACAAACGGAACTCTCATTCCTTCAAGAGCAGTTACTCGGCAATCTCCTTGATGTCAAGTCTCTTCAGGATGAGCCGGTCGAGGGTGAGGCTAAGGACGACTGATAATACGACTACGCCCAGCAAGACAAAACGATCGCCGTAGTTGTTGAATATAAGCGCCAGGGCGATATAGAAAACCTGTGTGCCTGCGAGTATGAGGGTAGCCTGACTGTGGGTCTTTCCCAACCGCATGATAGCGTGGTGGATATGGCTCTTGTCCGGGCGGAACGGTGATTGTTTTTTGACGAGGCGAAGGATGATGATTCGCATGGTGTCGACCAGTGGAATAATGATAAAGCTGGCGGCGGTCGCAACGGAGGCGTTGAACTTATAAGGGTTGGAATTATCCAATGCGAAATTGAGATTAATGAAATGTATTGCCAGGATGGCCAGCAACATTCCAATGACCAGCGCGCCCGTGTCGCCCATGAATATTTCCGAAGGCTCCCAATTGAAAATCAGGAACGCCAGGATCGCCCCGAACATGGTGAATGAGAGTGTCGCGAAAATAGGTTCGTCGACTAAAAGAAACCAGATTCCAAAGGAGAGCAGTGAAATGGATGCGATAGTTCCGGCAAGGCCGTCTAATCCGTCAATCAGATTGAAGGAGTTGGTGATCACGATTATCGTGAACATAGTCAGCAGGTAACTCACGATATTCGGCAGCTCGTAAATACCAAAAAGGCCGTAAAGCGAATGGAGCCTAAGGTCAAAAAGAAATATTAAGAGGCTGGCTGACATGATCTGACCAACCAGTTTGAGCAGGGGCCTGAGGGGCACCAGATCATCCCGGACCCCGATAAAAAAGATGATAAATAAGGCTACCAGAATGAACTTGATCATTCCCCAGCTTTGGAGGTCAAGCCAGATTAGTGTGGAGATGAAGAAGCCGCAGAAAATTGCGATCCCACCCATGGAAGGGGTTATTTTCTTGTGGATTTTCCGCCGGCCGGGCATATCTACCAAATTCTTGCGCAACGAATACTTAATGATGACCGGTACGATCAGGAACGAGATGATGTATGACGTGATGGTGGCAGCCAGCTGGATAGCCATAAAGCGGTGAAAGGTCAAAAATAAGGAAATGGCGGGAATTTGGATTTTTTTGGTGAAACTTTGATACTTTGTACAATCGCCGGCCACATTCCGGCTCAGGTAGTTTTTCGTGAGCCTCATGGCGACTTTTGGCACGTTACGTGGGATGAGAGGGGGTGTAAGGCGTTAACCTGAACGAGGTTCTAAAAGGGGTGCCTTTGCCGGGACCCATCCAATCACCAGGTCGGCGGTGTCGCGCTTCTGATTACAAAGTATGTTTTGAGTTTGTTCATCTCGATATTAACCAGCATAAGCCTTTTCTCGGGCGCGCCTGACCCTCCAAGGTACAATGTGCTGCTGCTTATTTCGGATGACCTTCGACCGGAGCTCGGAGCATATGACAACACGACAATCGTGAGCCCCACGATTGACTCGATCGCGCGCAATGGCCTTGTATTTAACAGGGTTTACTGCCAAATGGCCCTTTGCTCGCCGTCGCGGAGTAGCATGCTCACCGGCTTGCGACCGGACGTGATCCGGGTGTATGATCTCGTGACTCACTTTCGCGAAGCGCAGCCAACAGTGGTTACTCTTCCCCAGGCATTCCGCAAGAATGGATATCAGGCTATCGGGTTTGGTAAGGTATATCATAATGGCATCCAGGACCCTGAATCGTGGAGTAGCCCCTGGTGGTATGCGGGTGGACCAACGTGGATTGATCCGGAGAACATGTCGTTCCAGCAAAGTCATGGAAAGGGCAGACCATACGAATCGGTTGATGGTCCCGATAACATGTATCGTGATGGAAAATTGTGTGACAAGGTGGTGCAGTCGTTGGAGGGTCTGCCAGCTGACGAGCCGTTTTTTATGGCCGTTGGGTTTGAGAAGCCCCATTTACCCTATAATGCTCCAAAGAAATACTGGGATCTCTATGATGAAAAAACTCTCCGTCTTACAGATATCCGGGAGCCACCAATAGGAATGCCTCTGTATGGAAGCAGTGGTTACGGAGAACTCCTTTCGTATTATGGAGTCCCCTCAGAAGGCAGGATTAGTACCGAGCTGGAGCGCACTCTCGTTCACGGCTATTACGCGTCCATTTCCTTTTTCGATGCGCAGGTGTCAAAGATCATCCAGAAGCTCCGGCAATTGGGAAAGTTAGAGACGACGATCGTCGTAATCATCGGGGACCACGGTTATAAGCTGGGAGAATATGGCATGTGGGCCAAGTCGACAAATTATGAAGTTGACACCCGGGTGCCGATGATCATCTCAACCCCTGAAATGGCTGGCAAACCGATGGTGACCAACGCCCTGGTCGAACTGCTTGACCTCTACCCGACGCTGGCGGATCTTGCCGGCATTCCGGTTCCAGAGCAGGTTCAGGGAGTAAGCCTTGTGCCTCTCTTTTCGGATCCGGAGCGGCAAGTCAAGTCCGCGGCCTTCAGCCAATTCATACGAGCGGACGGTGAGGTAATGGGATATGCCGTCAGAACTGATTCGTTCCGTTATGTACTTTGGCAAAACACCGCCACATTGAAAATCCTGGCTGAGGAGTTATACGACCATCGTTACGATCCCAGTGAGACGTTCAACCTTGCGGGAGTCCGGGCGTACGGCAAGATCATCGCTCAGCATCGGGACTATATAGAAACTCAAACAACAATTGGCTTTGATACTGACATATTCCCAAATCCCGCGTCCAGGGATTTCGTAACGATCACACTGAACGGCGGCCCGGACAATGCCGATTATAGATTCAGGGTTGTACTCTACGATCTGGCAGGCAAGGTGATTCTCGAACAGAAATTGAATGCAGGATCCAATATCGTCTACCTCGATCAGGTCGAGAGCAGCCTGCCGGTTGTGTACCAAATATTCAACCAGCGCGAAGTGATTGCGCGAGGGCGACTCATTATCAAATAGGACCGACGGCTCCAGTTTTCTTAGGGTCTTTTGCTACTTTTGACGTTTCGGCGGATCAATGTGGGTGTTTATAGTTTCCAAATAATGAAAATTCGGTTTCTATTTTGCGTTTTGGCCCTGGCTACGGCAATGCCGGTATTAGCGGTGGATTTGTCTTCTCCGGATGGTAACTATCGGGTCGAGATTGGAGTTGTTGGCGAGGGTCGAAACAGCGCATTAACGTATGCGGTATGGTACAAGGGGCGCCAGATCATCCTGCCTTCCGGAATTCGCCTGGATCTTAAGCGGCCTTCCGAGATGTTTGAGAACCTGGCGATTTTTCAGGTCGACACAATGACCCATGAATCCGAATGGACGCCGCTGTATGGCGAACGAAGTCGTATTCCAGATCAATTTAATGGGATCGTCGTGTGGGTTCGGAATGGGCTCGATACGACCAGGTATTTTCAACTTGTATGTCGTGCGTATAACCAGGGGGTTGCGTTTCGAATCCAGTTTCCAGAACTACGCACTACTCAAATCGTCGACATTGCCGATGAAAAAATGGAGTTTGTGTTCCCGCAAGGAACGTACGCGTTTTTTTCGTCGCGACCACAAGCTGCTTACGATCTGCGCCCGATGACTGGCAGCTGGACCGCCGCGGCAGAAAAACCCCTGACGATGATCTTACCGGACTCGACATGGGTTAGTATTCTGGAAGGCGACTTCATGAACTATTCTTCCATGAAGTTGGAACTTATTCGAAACAGGCCGGGAGCGCTCGTTACAACTCTTTTCGGACCGGTTACGGAAACGTCTCCATTCGCCACCCCCTGGCGGGCAATCATGGCTGGCGAAAATCCGGGCGAGCTTCTGGAAAACAACTTTCTGACGCTGAACCTCTGTCAGGCCTCAACAGGTGACTGGTCGTGGGTGAAGCCCGGCAAAGTAATCCGAATGATGGACTACACAATTCCGGGCGCCAAATCCTATATCGATTTTGCCGCCAAGCACCATATCCAATACGTGCTGATCGATGCCGGCTGGTATGGGGAGGAACGCGCCGCTGCGTCGAAGATTGTTGCTCATGAGAATGGGGACTTTAAAAATAAGGACATTCCTTCGATTTTGAAGTACGCAAAGAAGAAGAAGATAGGTGTCTGGCTTTATGTGAACCACCGCCAGCTTGAAGAAGATGCTGATGCCATATTTGCGTTATTCCGCAAACACGGTGTTGCCGGCGTCAAATTCGGATTTGTTCATACAGGATCACATCGGTGGACCGTGTGGTTAACCGAGGCGATCAAAAAGGCAGGCAGGTACGGACTCATGGTTGACGTTCATGACGAATATCGTCCGACGGGTGTCAGCCGAACGTTTCCAAACCTTCTCACCCAAGAAGGGGTTCTTGGCAACGAAGCGATGCCTGACGCTACGCATAACACCATGTTGCCATTCACCCGGATGTTGGCAGGTGCGGCGGACTACACTTTCTGCTATTACTTGCGACCTGAACTGGTTGGCAGCGAAAGAAGATCCTTGCAAACTACACCCGTTCACCAACTGGCGCTGCCCGTGATTTATTACAGTCCGCTGCAGCATCTTTTTTGGTATGACAGGCCGCAGGATTACCAGGGTGAGCCGGAGCTCGAATTCTGGGAAAGGCTCCCAGTGACGTGGGATGACACGCGTGTGCTTTCTGGAACCCCGGGCAGATCTGCTGTAGTCGCCCGGCGACGTGGCAATGATTGGTTCATTGGCGCAATTACGAACACCGACTCGGCATCGCTCTCCATTCCAATGGATTTTCTCGTGGCTGGAAGCCGCTATGAGGCGGTAATCTATTTTGACGATCCGACGAACACGAGCACCCGGACAAAGGTGTCGCAAAGAGTTGTAGAGGTGGACTCCCAGACCGTACTACACGAAAAAGTGCTGCCCAGTGGCGGCGTCGCCATTCACATCAGGCCCACGACTATTTCGGAATCTCGGGACGACGGAAGTATTGAAACACCTTGAAGAAATATTTTGAATAAATATTCAGAATGTTTGTTCTAACGCTGTGCTTCCTGCATATCGCAAGGTTCTCCTTATTCATCAGGTAGGTACTTGACAACCCGCTGGTACTAATGCCACCAAGTCTCATTCGAATCAGCACTTCAGGCAGATAAATATACCGCAGCTTGGCGATGTAGAGAAACCGAAGCATCAAATCAAAGTCAGCGCTGATCTTGTAGTTGGTGTTAAATAGTCCAAGCTTGCGATAATGTTCAGTCTTTACAAAAAAGGTAGCATGGGGCGGCATCATTCCCCGTCGAAAGTCCGTCACCTTAAACCGGTTGGATCGATAATATCGAACGATCTTCTGGATGTTGTTAGGATCAACCAGGACCAAGTCGCCAAAAACGGAGTCTGTATCGTGCGTTTCGAACGCATTCACTACGTGTTCAATGACTTCCCTGTGTTCATAGATATCGTCTGAGTTCAGTATACCGATAATGTCGCCTGTAGCCATTCCAATTCCTTTGTTCATTGCATCATACAGACCGTTGTCTGATTCAGACACAAACTTATCGACGCCCTTGCCTACAAATGGCTCAATCGTTGCCACCGTTCCGTCTGTAGACTTTCCATCGATGATGATGTATTCAATTTGAGGATAAGTTTGTTCGATCACTGAGCGGATCGCCTGGGCAATGGTTGCTTCGTTATTGTAGACGACTGTTATTATAGAGACGGTTTTCATTAAATCCTTCAATTGCGCTTGCAAAAATACAGAAGCGAGCTAAAAAACCCGTAGAAAAGAACACCCTTTAGACGATCGAGATACGATTCGGTCAGGAAGCAAGGTATGACGAGGAGTAAAAAGACAATGTAATACCAGTCTGCCCTTTTGAACGCGGTTTTAACCTGAGTAGCAAGTGTAATGAGAAAAATCGTCAGGCCAACGATACCAATGCCCATCAGGACTTGCAGATATTGATTATGGGCGTTGTATCTTTCGTTGAGCCCATAATTGAATCCCTTTGAGCGGTAAACCGCGAAGAGTTCCTGGTTGCTATCGCCAGGTCCGACGCCAAGAAAGGCATTACTGCGAATAACCTCCCAGCTGCATGACCAGATGGCTACTCGCGTCGTGACGGCATTCCACGCCTTAAAATCTGGGTTTTCAATGTCGTAGGACAATGAATTTACCTTGGAGATCCTGCTCAGGGTATAATCATTGGAGACGATAAACACGCCAATGGCTCCAAGAAAAATTGCGATGGCAATGTAACCCGACCAGCTTTTGATAGTCAATCGAGCCGAAAAAAGGAAGACCAGGGAAAATACGAATGCAAACAACGGCATTCTTGCTGACAGGAGGATATTGAATCCGCTAAGCAGGATGACGACCAGACTGATTAATACGATGTGCGCGCGTTTCAAACGGACGGCATTCTCGATCAAATAGACGACCAGCAGGAGCGTTGCAAATCCGACATATAAGGAGTAATACGCAGGGGATAATTTGAACGGGTTGATCAGATCGTTATAATAAAAGAAGAAGATGTTCTGCTTATAAATATGTTTCTCGAACATATACCGGTACAGGGCGTAACCCAGACTTATGAGGCAGGCTAACACCATCGCCGCAATGAAAAAGGCGAGAATAATCTCAATTTTACGTTTGTCTAATTTCGGATTGAGCGCGAAGATAACGGGGAAGGCGAGCAATGCTAGCTTCATCTCAATATGATGGAGTCCCTTCAACGAGTTTTCTGTATACAGATAAGCGAGCAAGATGGTGAGGTAAAACAACACGAGAAGCCAAAACTGGCGCCTCATCTTTACATCCATTTCGTAATAGCGAAAGTTGATGAGTGCAAACAAGGCCGAAACTCCCGCCGCTATGCCAACCGCCTGTTTCGACATCGGTAAGCTGAAGGCGATGATGCAACTCATCCAGAAGACGGTGTCTGTCTTAATCTTCTCTTTTGTGAACGTCATAATATTTCCTCGCGGGAAGAGCCAATACCCAGATAGCCAGAATCCATAAGCCTCCGGATCCGAACAACGACCCGGAAGTCAGGTTCCACAAAAAGTACTGCAATAATAATGCGATTACGGGAATCAGCCGGACGGAATTTACGAATACATTGATGCTCTTAACCAGTACCGCCCAAATGACCAGCACAAATGGGATCGTTCCTACTATCCCGGTGGCCATTGGAGCTTCAAGGAGAATGTTATGTGGATATTTTCCTTCACTTCGTTCGAGGAACTGATCGCCAAAAATGGGATTGTCGAGGAATTGCTTGACCGCAGTTGCCCAAACAACACTCCTCACTTCTTTTTCCCCGCCCGTATTGCTAAGGCGTTCCGCGACCTTGAATTCGCCCGTAGCCAGCCTTGGTACCACATAAAAGCCGATGGCGGTCATGAGTAGTAGAGCTATGCCCAGCCATCGGTAGAAAATCCGCCGCTTGAGGTGCCGACGAAACAGCAATCTCAACATCAACAATGATACGACGATGGCAGCGACTATCAGAGGGGACCTCGCCCCTGAATATAATGCTATCGCCAGACCGCCGAAGAACGTGATGTACAGCATCGTTTTATTATAGGTGACTTGCTCGCGGTCGAGTAGAATAGAGAGTGAAATGATGGTCAGCGACGCTCCAGCATGACCAGTCGTGATCGAGTTCAAATTTTCATTGGCGAACAACCGGCCGTTGTGGAAAAATGGAATGCCCGATCCAATGGCCACCAGGAATCCCAACAGCACGCCAAACATTGCCAGCATGGTGTAAATTATCGAGACCGTGCGGCCTGAATCTATTGAACCCGCCGCTATGACTATGGCTATCGACGGGATCAGCGCGCCGCCGAAGGCAAGTGAGTAGAAATAAAAAGCATCGTGCATTTCGTATAAGTGCACATCTGCAATTGAAAGATCCCATATCAAGCGGATCGAGTAGACAATCCAAAACACCAGGAACATGATTACTCCCAGATTCAGGTTTAGCTTCGTTCGTGGAGTCAGCGTTGCGATAACCATCAAGGAAAGGACAACATACACCAGTCGATAGAGGATCGAGATTGGTGTACTGTCTATTCCCAGAAAACTCGGGATATAGCTAACCAAGGGATATCCTGCCAGGGTCAGGGCAATAATCCAATTTCCCATATTTCCCGTTTTCAGTATCATTCCCTCGCAGCCAATTTGTCAAATATTGCGGTCATCCGGCCGATATATTTTGTGAAGGAATAGTTCTCAGTTGCATCCTTCACATTATGCGACTGCACTCTACGAAACCTGGTCTGGTCCTGGACTACGCCCTCTATTGCAGCCACAATTGCGTCCGCCGTTGGTTCTATGATGGAGCCACGTTCCTCGCCGACGATCGCAGGCAGGTAATTGTGGTTGGTGGTGACGATGTAATTTCCCGCGCGCATCGCCTCAAGAATGGACAAGGGGAAGGCTTCCATCGAGTAGTAAGTTGGTAGAATGAATATGTCTGACCTAAAAAGAAGGTCTCTCTTTTCAATGCCTGAAACGGCTCCAAGGTACTGTGTGCGCTGCATGCTGGCGAGCATGGTCTCAAATTTGGTCCGGGCCTGATGTTTCGTCATCCCAATATCGTCCAGGAAATCGCCTGCTATATTGAGGAAAAGATTGGGGTATTTCAACGACAGCCTTGCAAACGCGGCCATCAGTTCAAAAACTCCCTTGGTGAGCATGATGTTGGATAAGTACAGAAGGTTGATCGAATGGGCCGTGGCTTTTTCTGTCACACCCGTGTCCAGCAATCGATCATAGAAATTGGGGACTACCTCGACACGATCTGCCGTTGTGACCGGAGATAGCTCATCGACCATTTCACGTAACAGTACGATGTTCACATCTACTTTTCTATACGCCTTGATGAAGAAAGGACGCGCGAGCGTCGGTAATCCGGCAAAAAATTCGTTGAGCCGGGTGCCGTGCAGATGATTCACGACGGATATCCTGAACAACTTTGCCAGGAAAATCAAGTATATATCCTTGACGCCGCCAGACAGCGATCGGCTACCCGTGAAATATACAATGTCGGGCCGATCAAAAATAATCCTGTAAGTGATACGCACAAAAATGGCAATTGTGCCTAATATCCTTCCCGCAATAGACTTGTTAGTGAGGTGATGGCCGATGAGAATCTTTTTCTTGCAACTGATGCCCCGATACGTTTCGAGGAATGAAAACGATTGGCCCGTAATCGGGGGTGGAATGCTTCCAACGAACAGAATGGTACAACGATCAAGCATAAGATTCATCTCATCGAGTAGAGTAGATCAAATGGCACGACCATGACTCATCGTCGCTTCCGTCTACCATAGGATTTCACGATTGAACATAACTTCAGGTAACGAGAGAGTCAAATGCGCTTATCATTTGGATAGCGGCCCGTTCAGGGGTATAAGCGCTGATAAGTTCAAGCGATCGCTGCCCCATGATCACGGCATCAGCCTTTTCTTGAATGAATTTCAGCATCAGCCCCGCAAGAACGTCAGGTCTTTCGGGATCGAACGTAAAGCCGTTGACCCCTTCCTGAACCAATTCCGGCACCGCGCCACACCTGTCGGACACGAGCACCGGTAATTCGCAAAGCATGGCTTCGTTAATCACTAAGCCCCACGGCTCAGACCGGCTTGGTATAACAAATACGTCGGATGAGGCATAAAACTTTGGCAAATCGACCCAATTTACGGCGCCGACAAACGTGACGTTCTTCTCTATCGCCAGTTGGCCGGTCATGGATTTCAAGGCATTCGCTTCCGATCCATCGCCTAATATCAGCAATCCCCAGTGTTCTGCCCGCTGGTCGGCATGAATGCATTCAGCGAAGGCCTTCAATAGTGTATCTACTCCTTTTATATGTATAAGGCGACCGACAAAGATGAAGTTGCGGGGTTTGAGTTCAGGGAGCACCCGTTCTCCTGATTCTTTGAACTTCTTGAATTGGTCCCGGTAATAAGTGTTATCTGACGCCTGAACGCGAACGTAAATATTTTCAGGGCGAACGCCGAGGTCAAGCAAATAGTCCTGTGACCGGGCGCCGTAGCATAGAAACCGATGCGGAAGGCGCAGCACCATGCGTTTAGCCAGTTCGGAAAACCAGTGCCTTGGCTTATCGTACTTTGTCGAGTCGGCGGTAGTAATAAGTTTTATTCCTTTTGCCCTGGCCAACAGCATCGTGAATACATATGCCGGGTCATTGTACCCAGGGAGCACCAAAATATCAGGCTTGAAAGCGTTAATGTGAGCTATGATTGCTTTTGTGCGGGACCAGATCGAAGTTTCCTGGTAGCTTGTTTCAAATAGGAGCTTGTAATTGTAATCGTGGATGCTGTAATCGATCTGCCCAAGGGACTTTCGGGTGTTTTCGGTCAACGCAATTTGCAAAACCATCAGTTGATACTTATCCTTTGTCAACCTTGCGAGTGAGGAGAACACCTTCGCCTTATAATGGCTCCATAGAATATTGTGTATCAGCAGAACCTTCTTCATTCAGCGTGTGCATGGTTTTCTGAGGGCCAATACGTTTGTCACGAGTCTAGTCGATAATGATCGATTGCAGCATTCCTGTCAGAATACCATTTTTGCTTTCCGGTCGTATAGGATATTCTTGATTTCCTCCATGGATATAATATTTGAGGTGATGTAATCCTGCTGCTCTTCGGTAAAGATTTGCCTAAATTTCTTCAGTTTCGTATCCACAACTCCGGGTCCTTTGTGTTCTTTCTTCCATCCCTCGTTAGGTCTCACGAATTGCGTATCAGATGAATTGACCGCATGCGCATCGGGGTTCATGTTGATTTCAAGCAGACGATTCAGGTCGCTGACTGCTTTGGTCGGATTGTCGGTCAGGGCATCGTAACTCACAAAGTAGTTGTTATCGGCTCCCGCAAATCGAAGACTTTTTATTACATACCGGTTGAACGCAAACATTGCGCTGTCAGGCGTTGCAAAAGCTTTCCATTGCCCCGGAAATTTCCGGTTTGCATCGTAGAGGGACGCAACGACATCGCGGCCATCGCGCATAGAGTGAATGATCTTGGCCCCAGGTATATACCGGATGAATTCCCCGACATTGTTCAGATGATCCGGCGTTTTTTCCAGCCAACTTGTCTTCCCGTTGAGGACTGCTTCGTTCGTTAATACGTGATCAAGAAACTCGACGGCGCGTTTCCTGCTAAAGAACCCTTTTATCTCGTAGCGTCCGAGGAGTTTATTGTTCTCTTCGATGAATGAATGGGCCGCAGTAAGTCTTCGACTACTTACAAACAGATTGTCCAGTAGCCGAAGTATTGTCGGCCTTCGAAGTTTTCCCATGAAATGGGTCTCGCGCAACGTAAAGACCGAATCGTCGGAACTGATCATCGACTGAAGCAGCGTGGTGCCTGATCTCGGGCTTCCCACAATGAAGAATTTATTTTTCATTGCCCGGTAATCGATCTGCTAACGCCGCTTTAAT
>CAZLWX010000017.1:0-47823 GCA_964563295.1 uncultured Roseivirgaceae bacterium
ACTCATCCGATATCGAGGAACATATGACCGTCAGAAACGGGGTGGGAATATTCGACGTGTCGCACATGGGCGAATTCACTGCTAGGGGTCCCCAAGCCCTCGACCTGATCCAGCGCATCACGTCAAACGATGCCTCCAAACTGGTCGACGGCCAGGCCCAATACACCTGCTTGCCCAATGAGACGGGTGGTATCGTTGATGACCTGATCGTTTACCGCAAAGGCGAAAACGATTATTTCATCGTAGTCAACGCTTCCAATATCGATAAAGACTGGAACTGGTTCAATAAGTTCAACACCAAAGGCGCTGAATTAAAGAATATCTCCGACGAAATCTGCCTCTTTGCCGTGCAGGGACCGAAAGCAATCGACATCATCCAGAAACTCACACCGGTTAATCTCTCGGAGATCAACTATTATCATTTTAGGACAGGAGACCTCGCCGGAATTTCGAATGTGATGATTTCGAATACGGGCTACACGGGCGCGGGCGGATTTGAAATTTATGTCCAACGGAACGCTGCAGAAAAAGCCTGGAACGCCATCATGGAAGCCGGAAAAGACGCAGGAATAAAACCGATTGGGCTCGGCGCCCGCGATACGCTTCGTCTCGAAATGGGCTTCTGCCTGTACGGCAACGACATTGATGATACTACATCCCCGATTGAAGCTGGCCTCGGATGGATTACGAAGTTCACGAAAGATTTCACCAATGCATCGAGCCTCAAAAAACAAAAGGAGCAGGGAGTAAGCCGAAAACTTGTAGGCTTTAAGATGATTGACCGCGGCATTCCCAGACATGACTACACCATCCGTGATGCATCCAGCAATGCAATTGGAAAGGTTACTTCGGGAACAATGTCACCTGTGCTTGGCATTGGAATCGGCATGGGCTATGTCACAACCCCCCATACGACACCTGGAAGCGAAATCTTCATCGAAGTGCGGGGCAAAGCGCTCAAAGCGCAGGTCAGCAAGTTGCCGCTGATCAATAAATGAAGAGCCTTCCAACCGGTTTGATCCATTCGAAAGCATGAGAACAATCGACGTGTGCCTTTCTCCAGAGATGATGCACCTCTACCAGGTGCCGGAACATTCGGTTGTCGTTGTCGATGTCCTTCGCGCGACATCCTGCATGGTGACCGCTTTCGCACACGGCGTCGAACAAATCGCTCCTTTGGCGCAACTTGATGATTGCCTCGCCATGAAGTCCCTGGGATACCTTACGGCCGGCGAACGCGACGGAAAGAAAGTCGATGGTTTCGACCTGGGCAATTCACCCTTCGAGTATCAGGACTCCTCACTGAAAGGAAAGCGGATTGCGTTCACCACTACCAACGGAACCCAGGCGATCGTAAAATCACTCGGAGCAAAGGAAATTCTGATTGGCTCGTTCCTCAACGTTTCAACCGTTGCTGACCATCTTCGTAATTGCCCATTCGACATTCTGATTGTATGCGCGGGTTGGAGAGGGAAGGTGAACATGGAGGACACGCTTTTCGCCGGAGCGCTGGTAGAGAAACTAAAGGACGACGTCGCAGCTGCATGCGATGCACCGCTTGCGGCACAACACCTTTACAATCAAGCCGGGAACGACATCATGAGGTTCCTGGACAACACCCGGCACGTTAACCGCTTGCGTAAACTTAACGTCGTCCGCGACATCGAATTCTGCCTTACGCCTGACCAGTACAACATCCTGCCTTATGTGAAGGACAACGTGCTGGTGGCTGACCCCCTGTGAGAAAAGTCAAACCCTGATGTAGATCTTTTTTCGATCCATCCAGTAGCCGACCAGCCAGTTCACCATCATGAACGAAACGGCGAAAAGGAAGGAAGCGTGAATGGGTGGTGCGATGTTTAAGAATACATCCTTAAATAGCCAGCGCTGCAGGTTTGTATTTCCTACCGGGATGAGATAGAGCGTCACCAGGAGTATCTCCGACAGCAAATAGATGATCAGGGGGTTCTTGCCAAAGACGACGAAGAAATTCGCCCACCTTCTGTAATGATACAATTCGATAATATAAATAAGCGTAGAGAGAATCATCAGATCAAGCCCAACGGTAAGCAGAACAAATGAGCTTGTCCAAAGTTTCTTGTTTATGGGGAAAGCCATATCCCACGTCAGTGCAGCCAGGATCAGCACCCCTCCGGCGACCATCAGTTTCCCGATCGTCTCGTATGAATTGCCGTATTTTCTGACCACGTTTCCGGCAAAATATCCCGCGATGACATTCACAATCGCCGGCAAGGTGCTCAGCAATCCCTCGGGATCGAATGCCATGCCCTCGCCATGGTAGAGATGTTTTGGCCCAAAGAGAAACAGATCCAGTCTCAAGTCGGCGTTGCCCGTCAAACTGTAAGGATCACCCGGTGCCCCGAACACATAGGCCAGGAACCAATAACCCAGAAGCGCAAACACGCAGAACCAGGCCGCGAACTTAGCAGATCCATAATGGAGAACGATTGACGCAAAGAAATAGCAGAGTGCAATGCGCTGGAGCACGCCGAGTATCCGCGTCTCAGCAATCGGACGCAGCATCAGAGATCCGTCGTCGCCAGACTCCAGGAAGGGAAACCAATACATCAGGTATCCCAAGCCAAAGATGACCGCCGTGCGTATGATCGTCTTTCGCCAGAAAACATTTTCACCGCGAGACTCATATTTATACATCACAAAAGCCATCGCATTGCCGACAGCAAAAAGAAACGAAGGGAATACCAAATCGGTCGGCGTGAAGCCATGCCATTTGGCGTGGAGCAAGGGAGCATATGCGGTGTCCCAATCACCAGGAGAGTTCACGATGATCATGAAACAAATCGTCATCCCCCTAAAAACATCCAGAGCCAGGTTGCGTTGATTATCAGTCATGTTATTTTAAGTAATAATTTTTCTATTCTTATTCAGTCGCGGAGACCTGGAAACCGCTCCCCTCCCGGGCAAATTCCGTCCTTCCTCCAACTACAGTCGCCAGAACTTCGACTTTAATGATGTCTTCCGGTGGAATCCGCGTGATGTCCTGCGACAACACAACAAAGTCGGCAAGCTTCCCAGGTTCCAGGGATCCCTTAATTCGTTCTTCAAAAGAAGCGTATGCCGCGTCGATTGTGTATGCCCGAAGGGCTTCCTCTACCGAAATCTTTTGCTGTGGCATCCATCCCTCCGGATTCGCGCCGTCCAGAGTCCGGCGCGTGACCGCGGCATAGATTCCCTGTAACGGTATCGGCGGCGCGACAAACCAATCGCTTCCAAAAACAACCCTGGCATTGAGATCCAGCAACGACCTGAATGCATAGGTAGTCTTGCTGCGCTCAAACCCGATCACTCTGGTCGCCCAACGTCCGTCGTCGATGGCATGATACGGTTGCATGCTGGCGATGATACCCTGACTGGCGAAGCGGTAAAGATCTCCCGGGTGGATGTGCTGGGCATGCTCAATTCGAAAACGGCGGTCGCGGGGACCGTTTTCCTTTGCTACGCGTTCATAGATATCAAGCAATGAATGGATGGCTCGATCACCGATCGCGTGAACCATCACCTGGAGTCCGAGGCTGTCCGCGGACTTGACACGCCGATACAACATCCGCTGATCCGTGACAAAAAATCCTGAGTCTTTTGGGTTATCAACGTAAGAGTCAAAAAAAGCAGCGGTATGTGAGCCCAGTGAGCCATCCACAAATGCTTTCAGCGAACCGATACGGAGCCACTTGTCTCCCAGGCCGCGTTCCTTGATTTTCTCATTCAGCAGCGCCCAGTCGCTTAACATCATGCCCGCATAAATCCTTGTCCGCAGTTTGCCCATGGAATGCGCGCGTGCAAACAGATCGTGGTAGCCACTCATGTTGTGCACGGAAGTTACACCGTGTGATAGCACATAGTCCATGGCCGCCTCCAACGACCGATCCTCCTGTTCCTCGGTTGGCGGAGGTACTACACGATCAACGAGACTCATAGCATTGTCCTTCAGCACGCCCGTGACACGGCCTTTGTCACGAACAATCAAGCCACCCGGGACATCGCGCGTTTTATCTGTTATGCCTGCGGCCGATAACGCGAGACTATTTGCCAGCGACATGTGGCCATCGAGCCGGTTGATCCAAACCGGGTGATCTTGTGTCACCGAATCAATCCACGCGCGGTCGGGCAGCACACCTCCCCAGTTTTCATGATCCCAGTCGCCATTCAAAATCCAGGTACCTCTTGGAATGGTCAACGCATAGGCTTTGATCCGTTCGATAAACTCCTCGGGCGAACGCGCATCCCGCAAGTGTACCGAGGACAAGGCAAATCCACCATCCACAAAATGCGTGTGACAGTCAATGAACCCGGGAACGATTAAGTTGTTGGAATCCAATTCGATGACCTTCGTGTCATCACCGATCCATCGGCGCAACCCGGCTTGGTCACTTACAGCCACGATGGAGTCACCGTCGAATGCAAGCCCTGCCGACCACGCGCGTTCCTGCGATCCTGTCCATGTTCTTCCAATGACGACCTTGTCGGCAACATTTGAGGGCTGGCAGGATATTAGGAGACACGCGAGCAAACCAGAGAAAATGATTCGCTTCATTTGAGCTTGGGATTATTGCGATGCCTGTCCGAATCCCGAAGGGTTTTCTTTTCCAGGTTTTTTTCAAAGGCCTTTGTCAAATCCACACCGGTTTGGTTGGCCAGGCACAGCAGCACCCAAAAGACGTCGGCCATCTCGTCGGCGAGATCGGCATCGCGATCCGATGCCTTTTCCGACTGCTCACCGTAACGCCGCGCGATGATGCGCGCCACCTCTCCCACTTCCTCCGTGAGAAGGGCCATGTTGGTGAGTTCGCCAAAGTAACGCACTCCGTGGTCTTTGATCCAATTATCGACGCACTGCTGAGCTTCTGAAATTGACATCGGGGTTTGCAATAGAGCTCAATAAATATACGATCAGGACACCATCCAACAAAGCCAGGTCCTACTTCCGTGTTTTCGGAAGCACAGCATCGTCACTATGTCAATGGCTTACCGGACGGAAATCGCATCCGGCGTCCGCTGTTCTTCGACGACGAAGGCAATTCCGAGATCCTCGAGTTCATTCAGGACCGGATCATAGATTTCTTTTTTTACGGTGGTGTGCATGCCCGTCGTCTTTATGTTTCCAACAAGGACCGCTTTAGCCGCCGCGCCAGTGGTGAGACTGATCGCCTTAGCCATAGCGGAATGGACAGGGTCGTCGCCTTCGGACAGCAGAGTGGCTACAAATTTGTAGGAGTAACCGGCGAGGCTGTATTCCAGCTCATGACGAATAACGATACAGTCCCGGTCACGTTCGTGCATCGATAATTTCTTTTCCATTAAGTACTGGAGCAGGAGCGCGGGCGTGATCTCCTGCGTTCCTTCAAACCAGGTATCGTCAAAAAGTCCCAGCCATTTCAGTTTGTTGATATCATCCTCAGTAGCGTGACAGTACTTCTCCAGCAGCTGTTCCAATGATGCCTTGGCGGAATATGGCACCAGCGATCTAAGGTAATTCCGAAACGACCGGTCCTCCAGCATCCCGATTCTATGAGTGGCATGCGTTAGTCCTAACCGGACAATCAACGACCAGACGCTCTCGAAGCTGCGCCGCAACACGCGACCTTTGATCACGGTGCCCGCCTCGCTCAGGTCGTAGATCTTCCGGCAATACAAGGCGTCCTCTTCCGGAACCACAACCGCATCCCTGATTCCTTGAATTGCCACGGGCTCCGTGCGAAGGAAAAGTTGATGATAGGGAATGTGCTGCAATTGCCCGTTGATCAGATAGCGGTTTTGTCCTTTGCCAAAATTCAGAATTTCATGAGCGGGCCCCGTGAGTTTGAATTCCCACGGATTATCAATTGACGAATCCGTTACCAGATTGCCGCTATAGGTCTTAAACGACGACACTTTCCCTCCTTTCGCGTGAATATGATCGATCATTTTTTTTGCCGTAATATGATCAAGCCCGGGGGTAAACCCACTTTCTACGAGGATCAAGGCATCGTTCTCTTCGGCTTGTGATCTCCTGGCGTGCAACTGGCGAGTAAGGCGCGCTGGTGAGATCAGTTTCTTGCTGTGCGCGATGCAAGTATCCACCACATTGAGCAACATCACATCGGGCATAAGGGCAATAACCAGGTCAGTCTTGCGGATCTCCTTGTCGCATTGCTTCTGGTCTTTGATGTTGAGATGACTCACGCCGGAACTGGTGTCGTGGCTGAGCCGCTCGAACAGTTCCTGGTCGAACATGCTTCCGACCGACACCTTCCAATCGTAGATTTTGGCTTGCGCCGCGAGATAGTTGATTAGCGGAATGGCGACTCGGTCGGAGCTGAGTAGGAGAAGTACAGATTTCATAGCCAGGGTGTTAACTGCGCACATCGGGCAACGCAGGAAATGTAAAATACCCAATCATCCCTGGAGCGAGAAAAAATCTAAAGAGTAAAAGAGGCGTTCAGCGACAAAGCGAGCCTCCGGTGGCATCATGTACCGCTCTTTCGGGTCAACGTGTTCCTGCCTATCGTGTAAGCATACGCCGCAGAAGGAAAAAACTGGATCTCGATGCCATCAACTTGCTTGACAGTCTGCTTGTCAATCGTCGTCACCAACGCCCTGTCGAGCCCGCTTTCGCGGCAGAATTTGATGACACTCTTCAGCTCGGCCGGCCGATCGACAAAGCGATTGGTCCACTTTATCTCCAGCGCCCACTTTGTTTTCCACGATTTGCGGTCGATTCCTGCCATATCAACTTCTCCATTCGCCCAGCGAGCATAGTAGGGCGTAAACCACTCCCGTTGCATCCACTGAGCATAGATGGCAGTCTCTACCATATTGCCGACCTGGTCATCAGTTGCTGTGAGCGGCGAGAACAAAGCACTCCTTAACGAAGGATTCGTGATGTGCAGCTTGAAAAAATTATCTCGCACAAAACGTTTACCGGTTTGGCCGAGACGCTTCACTTGCCTGATCAGAAAAGCAGCTTCAAGGTATTCGATGTATCGTTTCAGGGTAGCCTTCTGGACACCGCTGCTCTGGCTAAGTGCCTCATAGCTGAATTCATTTGCCGTGTTGTACGTAATAAACGTGAACAACGAATTGAGTTCCTGCACATCGCTGATTCCATAAATGCTCGGGAGGTCGCGAAGCAAGACCTTGTCAACAATATCTTGCCGGATATAACGGCCCGGGTTTCCCCGGATCGCTTCATTGAACATGACCTCGGGATAACCACCGAAGTTCAGGTAATCAATGAAATGTCTGTTCAACTCGTCCAAATGGGTAGACGTATAAAATGTCGTCACATCATCGCCCCATTTTACTTGAGTGGGGACCATGAGATGATCCACTTCCATGAGGTCGATATATTCGTGAAAGGTAAGCGGTGGAAGCATGAAGTCGGTGAAACGTCCGGCCCCACTCTCCACGCTCTTGTACTTCAACGCGGCCGCGGCTGAACCCGACACAATGAACTTGCACTTTCGATACGAGTCGACCAGTGATTTGAGGTGTACCTCCCAATCGCGGCAGTACTGGATCTCGTCAAAAATGACAAACCAACCATCTTTCGCCGTATTACCACTCGCCTCCTTGCCGAGTTGAAAGAGCTGATCAAGGCTCTTGTGTATATAGAGAGGGTTCTCGATTGTCAGAAATATGATCTTTTTGGGATTAACCTGCGAGATCAGAAGTTCTTCCACCAGATGATGCAGCATCACCGTCTTACCCACGCGACGGGGCCCCATCAACACAACCGCTCTGCGCGTTGTGGTTTCAGCCGCGATAGGCCTGAACAACTCAAAATATTTCCGCCGCCGCATTTGAGCGTAGTCCACTTCGACATGCCCCGTCACCCACCAGGGGTTTTCGAACTGTATACGCTCGACGATCTGCGCTTTGGCAACTGACGTGATCATTCGATTTTCGGAAACTTCTGAAATGGTGTAAGGTCGCCTCCCTGAAAGCCCGAACTTCGGCCTCCCGACATCAAATCCCGAATCGGAAACGACTGGCGGGAATTCGAAAATAAGCTATTAAAACGGATATTTAATCCTTATTTACACAAATATACAAAAATAAGATCATTCAAATGTGCTTATTTAATATAAAAATCAAAAATAAGCACAAAACGTAGTATTTTTGTCCTTATTTGCGGTTTTGGGGGATCAGTCAGGGGAGCAATTGAGGGCTAATGACCTTTTTGGGCCGATTACTCGAGTTCCTCAAAATCAATGTCCATGACGTCAAACCGATCCCAGCCGATAAAGTCGAAGTGCCACCATTCCGACGCATTGACTTTGAACCCCTGTTCCTCCATTGCGTCGATTAGCATACTTCGGTTTTTCCTGATCACGGGATCAGCCACAGGCGTCGATGGCCATGCTGCCTTTTGGAACGAATCGTACCCCGTCGGCATGGGCAACTCCTTACCCGTCTTCAGGTCAATCAACGTCATGTCTATGGCGCATCCGCGATTGTGCCTGGAGCCCCTGTACGGAGAAGCTACATAGGTGGTGTCATGGTATACTTCATAAAACTTGACCGTCGCCTGGTAAGGACGGTACGCGTCAAAGATCTTGATACCATAGCCCGCCTCCTTCAGCGACGCCTGAACACGGCGCAACGCTTCAGCCACAGGACGCCTGGCATAGGCGCGCGCGAGGGTATAGATCGTCTCCCCTGTAAAGTTATTCGGAGTGGCGTAGCGGATATCGAGGACAATTCCAGGAATGAACTCCTTAAGATCAACCAGTTCCTTTTCCGGCGAAGTCCGAATGCTTTCCCGGTATTGGTCGAAGGTCACAGGAGCCAAACCGTACTTGCCTTTCTGGGCATGCAGCGCTGAAACGGCTGTGATGGAGGTGATGAGAAGAATTGCGATTGGTTTCATGGGAGCAGTTTTTTATAGATCCTGTAATTTTCCTCATCAAAACAACAGAACACGATCCTCATCGTGGCTACGTGCTGTTTCACAAATTTCCCGACAGCATCAATCGCAATAGTTGCGGCTTCCTCTTTGGGAAACCCATAAACACCTGTACTAATATTAGGAAACGCAATAGACGCAGCGCTGTTGGAGAGGGCCAGCGCCAAACTGCTTCGGTATGCACTCGACAACAACTCCCGCTCTTCGTGTCCTCCGCCATGCCAGACAGGCCCTACAGCATGAACGACAAACTTTGACTTCAATCTTCCCGCCGGCGTGATCACGGCCTGACCAGTTGGACAGCCACCACTCTTTTCCCGAATCGCTTTGCAGGCCTCAGCGATCTCGGGCCCGCCTGCGCGATGAATGGCACCATCGACGCCACCACCACCAATCAGGTCCTTGTTCGCGGCATTCACAATGATATCAACATCAAGCTTAGTAATATCGCCTTGCAGCACCTCTATTGGTGTCATACTCTGTTCTTGGTATCGATAATAATGGTGACGGGGCCGTCGTTGACGAGCGCAACCTTCATGTCAGCCCCGAATACACCCGACTGCACGGGCTTACCTGATGACTCAGTCAACTGTCGTATGAACACCTCATACAGCGGAATCGCCCTTTCCGGCTTTGCTGCCTTGATGTACGATGGGCGATTCCCCTTCTTTGTGCTGGCGTGGAGAGTAAATTGGCTAACGACAATAATCTCACCTCCAATGTCTCTGACACTGATGTTCATCACGCCATCGGCATCTCCAAAGATTCGTAAATTAACGATCTTGCCCGTCAGCCAGTCAACATCTTCGGTGTCGTCCGCATCTTCGACACCAACCAGGATCAGCAGTCCCACGCCTATCTGTGCCGTTATGCGCTGCTCTACCTGGACCGAAGCTGAAGAAACCCGTTGAATTACGGCAATCATATTTTATTGAGGGGTTGCACGTCTAACGATTCATAGAGCCGCAACGCCGGATTTTTCCCATTCGAGAAACCGATCAATCTCAGCTGACGCCGAATGGTACACCCAAAGAAGAATGCTGAAATCGTCGGTCAGGCCCAACACGGGCAAGAGGTCGGGCACGAGGTCCACGGGGTTGACAAAATACAACACAGCAGCTACAACGAGCAGCAGCGTTTTCCATGGCACCTGCCGATAACGGCCGGTCGCGTAAGCTTTCATCAGCCTGCCAAACACGCTGAATTTTTCCCTGACATCAGAGGCCCTCACTTTCTTCCATTCCACGCGACTGAGCTTGCCCGTCAATCTCGCAACGAGCAGGAAAAGCCGGGAAGGTTTGCCGGCAACGTGCGAGGCGTTCCGCAAAGCCTTAGCAAAAAAGGTATTGTTGGCAGTCATATTAATTCACAAAACGCGAACAACTTCTAAAACGTGCGTTGAATCTCTTTTTTTAACTCGGTCAGCGCGTGCGCCAATGGGTCGACCGATTTGGCGATCGTTTTCTCGACGATCTTCTTCGACAGGTCCAGGCTGGTGGCGCCGTCGCCGACTTCCAGGGCGGCGTCGTTGATGGTGACGATAAGGTCCTCTTTCGCGCTCTTGATCAGGTCCCACACTTCTTCACCGATGTAGATTTGCTGCGACACATTGTGATTGTATTCGTTTCGAACTTCTGCGAGGAGATGCTGATGAAACTCGCGTGCTGGCACCGAAGCGGTGTTAAGCCTGACCAACAGGTTCTGAGGCGACATGCGCTCAAGAAAGAGCGTCATCCGCTCATAAGCATGAAGTCTGTTGGGCAGTACGGTCTCGATGCCACGTCCGCGTACCTCCAGCCTTTTCATGTCAATCTCCTTCTGGACAAAAGACCGAACCAGCAAATACACCGCATACAGCACGACAGACGCCGGAATCAATATCTTTCCAAACTCAATGAGAACCTCCATAGAATTAATTTACAGCTAATGGTGTTTGAAATTTAAATATTTTTGCGTCATAAAAATACTCATGCTTGATCCAGTTCAACCGGTGACCATCTCTGCCCGTGCGGTCACGGAAATCCGGAAAATCATGAAGACGAAGAATATCCCCCAGGACTATGGGCTTCGGGTGGGTGTGCGGGGAGCCGGATGCGCGGGGGTTAATCTCATGCTCGGCTTCGACAGGCAGAAATCAACCGACCTGGCCTACAGCATTGATGGAATCCCCGTCTTCGTCGATAAGCGACACATGATGTATCTTATCGGGAAGGAAGTTGATTTTCACGAAAGCGATGAGGCGCGGGGGTTTCTTTTTGTCAACCCGAAGTAGTTCGGGGTTTTAGATTTCTAAGCTCGCATCAAGTAGTTAGGAGTCCATCGGGTTCCAGGTTCCCGGTTCCGAGTTTGGTTGTTATGATGCGCGTGGCCCCTTTAGTTGAAAGGGCGCGGGCGGAAGTGGGTTACTTGTTGCAGGTCTCACGTCACGGGCTAGTGGCTCAATTAAAATTCAACGCCGCACCTGACGTAGACTCACAGTGGCCTTTCTCGACTTCCCCCCAATGGGCGGATTTATTTTCGATAACCTGATCTCGACGGCGTCGGCGGCAGGAAGCTGGTCAAACACAGCCGAAGCGATGTTAGCAACAACCGTCTCCAGCAACTTGGACGGCTTCTCCATTTGCTCCTTTACAATCCGAAAGAGTGACTCGTAATTGATAGTGCCAGCGAGTTCGTCGTTCCTGGCGGCGTCAGTGAAGTCCGTCTCAACGGAGATATCCACCTCAAACCAGTTGCCTGACTCGCGTTCATGAGGATACACACCATGGTATGCATGGAACTCCAGTCCTTCCAATGAAATCTTACCGGGCATGGGGATCAGGTAACCGGCCGTAAATTACGAATTCCGTCCAGCCCCCGCGAACAATCAGTTCACTTCGTCAAAGAATGACTTGAACGTCTTCCTTGGCATTTCAATATCCAGCACCGGTTCTGGCCGGGAAGCAGGTTTCTCGTCTTCGTGATTGGGATAAACGATCTTCTTGGTCTCCCTCTTTACCGTGCCGAGGTGTTTGTCGGCGTCAAATCCACCTTTTGCGGCTCTCGCGCGCTCCACCTTTTCGGTGATCTCGCCGGCGATGCGCCTGAGGTCGCTCAACAGGTCTTCACGCGCCGATTCGAGGTTTTTGTAGTTATCGACCATTGCCTTTAACCGCTCTTCCATCTCCTCGATAACTTGTTTGGCCCTTACCTCCGATTCCTCGATGGTGTCCCGGGCTTTGGACTTGGCTTCATTGAGCATCGCTTCGGCCTTTAACTGCGATTCGCGCAGGTGAAGTTCTGCAGCTTTACGGGCCTGGTCGATGACGTTGGCGCCGGTATCTTCTGCTGTCTTGAGCGTCTTGAACAGGGATGTCTCCACTTCGCGCAACTTGGCTACTTCCCGTTCCGCTGCTTCGAGCTTGATGCGTAGTTCCTTGTTCTCGTCGAGCATGCGTTCCCATTCCTGGGAAAGGGTCAGCAGGAAGGCGTGAACTTCGTCTCGCTCGTAACCGCGGAAGTTCTTCTCGAAGCTCTTTTGCCTTATTTCGAGGGGTGTGATTTTCATAGTATATAAAGTTTAAAAAATGATTTGCCAAACTGAGATGGTCCGATCGTCGCTGGCGCTGACCAGTTGGTTTTCGTGCGATGTCCACAGCACTCTGTTGACCGAAGTCCCATGTCCTGCATGCCGCGCCTTGTCTATCACCTTCAGGAGCTTCAGGGCCTGCGTATCCCAGACCTTGATGGACTTATCCATGCTACAAGTTACAAAATGTTTGCCATCAGGGCTAAAATCAAGGTGATTTATTGCGTACATGTGCGCAACCACCTCGGCGGCTTGCTGGTAATCGGAGACGACATCCCAAGCCTTCAGCCTCGCATCGCGTGACCCGCTCAGCAAGAAGTCCCTGTCGGGCGTGTACCGGACGGTGAAAACGGAGTTCGCGTGTCCCTCACGCGCCGTCTTCAACTTGAGGTCGGCATCAAACACCCGGATGTAGCGATCGCTGTAGCCGACGGCAACATCCCCTGTTTCCGAATTTACGGTGATGGCTCGCGCACTCTTTTCACTGAATTGCACTCTTTTTTCCACAGCAAGGGTCTGCGGATCAATCCTGCAGACCGTCCCGTCTCCACACGCGACAAACAGGCGGTCATCTAACGACTGCATATCAAAGATCGCTGCCTTCGTCAACTGTAACGACCCGACCTCCTTTTTATTCTTCCAATCCAGTGAATGTATGCCGTCATAATTATGGCCAGCGATCAGCAGGTCAAGCGAAGGAAGATAGTGAAGCGCATAAATCGAGTTGGGCATCTTTGCCAGCATGTATCCGGTCTCGGGATCACGGAGATCCCACGACACGACCATTCCATCTCCTCCGGCGGAAAAAAAAATACTCTCGACCGAGGATGGCTGAAGTGAATAAATGGCGTCTCGATGACCCTTGAGGTTGTGAAGTCGGGTAACTTGCATAACTTCCCGAAAGTTATAAATATAATGCCTCTCGAAAACGTTCATCACGGCGAGACATGCACGTGGGCACTGTGGAAGATCGTCGAAAGTGAGTCGCAGCTAGCCATCGAACTTGACCCTCATGAAAACGTTCCAGAGCAAATAACCAATGCGCAAAAACGTCTTGAGTACCTGGCCGGACGCATTCTGCTGAAGAAATTACTCGAACTCTGGCAGGAAGAATTCCGCGGGCTGTCAAAAGACGAATTTGGCAAACCGCACTTGATCCGCCATTCTTACCCGATTTCATTGACTCACTCCTACCCGTATGTCGCTGCGGTGATCGACCCCTCGCGGCCTGTTGGGATCGATCTCGAACAACCAAAAGAAAAACTGTTGCGTGTCGCCCCACGCGTGCTCCACCTCGAAGAACGCGCCGATGCCGGCACCGATATCATCAAGCATTGCATCTATTGGTGTGCCAAAGAAGCCTTGATTAAAATCCACGGCAAAAAAGATCTCGTGCTGGCCGAAAACCTCAGAATTAGGCCTTTTTCGATGCAAAAACAGGGAGAATTAATTGGCCGAATTATTGTCAATACCTCTGAAACGGCCATACCTTTGAAATATGTGGTCTTCGCCGACTACGTTGTAGTTGTCAACCGTTGATCCAATGAAAACCCTGCACGCTGTCCTCTTTCTCATGGTTTCCCTGGGCGCCATTGCACAGGAAGTACCTGATTTCTCGCTTACCAACGTCATGAACAACCAGAAGGTCTCGCTGGGAACATACCCTTCATGTGCAGGTCTGCTGATCATTTTTACCAGCAACACCTGTCCATACGACGAATACTATCGCAACCGGATCAGGCAAATCGCGGATGCCTACCAGGAAAATGTGCCCGTACTTTTGGTCAACGCTCAGCCGGATCCCGGTGAATCCATTGAAAATATGGTGAAGAAAGCCAGGCAGCTGAACCTGAGCATCCCGTATTTGGCCGACAAGGATCAGACTCTGATGACCAGGCTAAATGCCAGAAAGAGCCCAGAGGCATTCCTGCTCAAGAACGAGAACGGAAAATTCTCCGTCTTCTACCGCGGTGCAATTGACGACAACGCACAAGTGGAAGGAGATGTGCGACATCATTACCTTCGGGATGCCATCGACATTCTTCTTGCAAATCAAACTATAGCAACGCCTGAAGTGCGCGCCGTCGGCTGCAATCTTAGAAAGAAGTAATCAGGATAATATTTTCTCGTAAGCCTGGTTATAATTGTTAATCAGTTTCTGCCAATCGAAAGAGGATGAATAATTCTCGACGTTATTGCGTTGCATAATCCGCTCGCGCAGACTTTGAGTCAGGAAGCGATACAAGTAACCCGAAAGTTGTTTTGCACTGAAATCAAAAGTCTTCTTGCCGCGTTCCACGACGTACATTCCGTGCTGCTCGTGATCGGGGAAGTGATGGAGCAGGTAATCCCCGAACCCTGATAGATCACTGGTGACCGATGGTATTCCGCAAGCCATGCACTCCAGGGGCGTGTAACCCCAGGGTTCATAGTAACTCGGAAATATCCCCAGGTTGCAGCCGCGAACAAACTCGATATAGTCCATACCAAAAAGCGGGTTGGTAGAACTGATGAAGTCAGGGTGATAAACAACCTTCACCTTGTCCTCCGGCCGGTTCAGTAAGTCGCGGGCGGCGAGAAAATTTAAAATCTCATCGCCATCCTCGTCCACGAGTTTATGCGTGACTACGCCCGGCAGTTTTCCGCTTTGCCACGATTGGATGGTACGCCGGTATCTGAGTTTCCAGTATTCGTCGACAAAGTCATTGAGGTTGGGCAAGCGGTGATCTTCACGCATCGTGCTTTCATGAAATAACCTCTTCCCAATCTGAAGTTGAATAGCATCACAAGTCTGGCGGATCTCTTCCATCACGGCGCGCGAGTGGAGGACTTCAGGCTTAATCGAAACGAAATCGCGCTTGCTGACGAAGAACATGACGACCGTCACATCCGCGTTTCCCTGTTTCAGGACGTCGTTGAGATGCACCAAGGCCTCAAGGGTAAGGTCGAAGCCCTTGTTCTTGAACTCAAATCGTCCTGACGTGAAAAAGTATATCGTCTTGTCCAGGTTGAAAGAATACGAATGAAAGAAATGACCGATCACGAAACGATGGATCTGTTCCTTATACTGCGAGTGCAGGTTTTGAAACTCATACAGCGTTTCAAATCGATGTATGTTCAGGCCGTTGGGGAGGATGGCATCCGGTTTGCGTTTGAGCAAGTGCCTGCACTCGCGCGACGTCACCTCGCTTACCGTCGTGAAATAATCGCATGACTGGGCACATTGATATTCGATTCGTGCCTCGGGCTCAATGCCGAAGCGCCGGGACTCATCTTCCCACTTGAAGAACGGAAGGTGTGCGTAAAACAGAGGCGAGTTGATGGCCAGGTGCCGCCCTAACTGAGTAGCGTGAGTAGTAAATATCGTCTTCACCGGTTGGCCTTCTCTTTTTAAATCCAGGATCGGCAACCCGGCCATCCATTCATGAAAGTGCGCCAGGAGCGTGCGGTCACCGGTGAGTTTTATCAACTCGTCAATGAACAACCTCGTCAGGTATGCGAAGCCGACGATCTGGTCGAGCAGAGGGTTGTCCGGCGGCGTCCCAATGCCGTGATTCTTCCAAAGGAGATATTTAACCACATGCAACGCTTTTTCCTCAATCGCATTTGGATTTAACAGCACAACGCGTGGCTTTCCCGTGACCAACCATTCAGCATAGTGCACGTGATACCCACGCTTTCGCAAGGCTCCGGCTGCCTGGCCGAATACGTCCTGGACATCATCGAGAAGGTCTAGTTCCGCATTGATGTTTTTGTGAACGTAGGGGCCGACAAGACAATACCTTCCTGCCCAATGCTCCATGGCGGCGGGAACTTTGGATCGGATCACGGTATAAATTCCGCCGACCTGATTGCACACCTCCCAGGAGACCTCCAGCAAAAGTGCCTTTGGAAGAAATCCGGATGTGGTTGACGTTCCTTTTGACATGCAATAAGCCAAATTGACTTCACGGGCCAGTTAAAGCTATTATTTAAATGCCATATTTACTGAAATCAGCCGGGTAATTTTGGTGGAGTGCCTTTTGTTGAAAGAGCGGTGAAGAGTACGATTTATGAATTTCGAGAAGTTTACCATAAAGGCACAGGAAGCGCTGCAAAAGTCAGCCGAGATTGCGCTGGCTAACCAGCAGCAGGCGATCGAACCGGGACATTTACTCAAAGCCATCCTCGAGACGGATGAGAATGTCTCCGGCTTTCTGATCAAGAAACTGAACGTCAACAAGACGTACCTGGATTCGAAGCTTGATGAAACCATTCATCAGTATCCGCGCGTCACTGGGCAACAGCCTTACTTGTCGACAGCGACCAACGCCGTACTTCAACAGGCGGATAAAGAATTGCGCGAACTCAAGGACGAGTTCATCGCCATTGAACACCTGATATTAGCGCTCCTTAGCACCAAGGATAAAGTGTCCACCATCATGAAAGACGCTGGCTTCGCACGAGCCGGACTAATAAAAGCTATCCGTGAACTGCGAGGCGGTTCCTCCGTGACCGACCAGAACGCGGAAGCCAAGTATAAATCCCTTGAACGCTACTCCAAGAATCTCAACGAGCTCGCCCGCAACGGCAAGATCGATCCCGTGATTGGCCGAGACGAAGAAATCAGGCGTGTACTTCAAATCCTGTCACGAAGGACAAAGAATAATCCCATTCTTCTCGGTGAACCGGGTGTTGGAAAAACGGCGATCGTTGAAGGACTGGCCCAACGTATTGTCGATGGCGATGTACCTGAGAACCTGAAGACCAAGGTGCTCGTGTCGCTTGATATGGGTCTACTGGTAGCAGGAGCGAAATACAAAGGTGAATTTGAGGAGCGATTGAAGTCGGTCATTAAGGAGGTCACGGAGTCAGATGGCCAGATCATCCTGTTTATCGATGAGATCCATACACTGATCGGCGCCGGCGGCGGAGAAGGGGCCATGGACGCTGCCAACCTTCTGAAGCCAGCACTGGCACGAGGTGAACTCCACGCCATTGGAGCAACTACGTTGAAAGAGTATCAGAAGTACATCGAGAAGGACAAAGCCCTCGAGCGTAGGTTCCAGGCCGTCATGGTTGACGAACCCTCCATGGAAGACTCGGTTTCTATCCTGCGAGGTATTAAAGAAAAGTACGAATTGCACCATGGCGTCCGTATCAAGGACGATGCCGTCATCGCGGCAGTGGAACTTTCAACCCGTTACATCTCCGATAGGTTTCTACCCGACAAGGCTATCGACCTGATGGATGAGGCCGCTTCCAAGCTTAGACTTGAGATGGATTCCTTGCCGGAAGAACTCGACGAGCTCAACCGGAGAATCATGCAGCTGGAAATCGAGCGAGAAGCAATCCGCAGGGAAAAGAACCAGGAGAAGGAGACCCAGCTGTCGAAAGAAATCGCGGACCTTTCTGCGCAGCGCAGTTCGCTGAAGGCGCGGTGGGAAAGCGAAAAGGAAGTTGTCCACGGTATTCAGAAAGAGAAAGAAAATATCGACCGCCTGAAATTTGAAGCCGAACAAGCTGAGAAGGGCGGCGATTATGGAAAAGTCGCCGAGATTCGCTACGGCAAAATTACGGAAGCTGAGAAGCGACTGAACGAATACCAGTCTAAGATGAAGGAGATGCAGGGGGAACACTCGCTGCTGAAAGAGGAAGTCGACAGCGAGGATATCGCCGAGGTTGTAGCCAAGTGGACAGGTATTCCTGTAGCGAAGATGCTTCAAAGCGATCGCGAGAAACTGTTGCACCTTGAAAAGGAGCTCGGCAAGCGGGTCGCTGGCCAGGAGGAGGCGATACGTCTTTTGAGTGATGCCGTTCGCCGGAGTCGCGCAGGTTTGCAGGATCCCAAGCGCCCGATCGGGTCATTCATTTTTATGGGTACGACCGGTGTGGGCAAAACAGAACTTTCAAAAGCGCTGGCGGAATACCTCTTCAATGATGAAAACGCCATGGTCAGGATTGACATGAGTGAGTACCAGGAGCGGCACAGCGTCAGCAGGCTAATCGGTGCGCCGCCGGGCTATGTGGGCTATGACGACGGCGGTCAGCTTACCGAAGCCGTCAGGAGAAAACCGTATTCGGTTGTACTTCTTGACGAGATCGAAAAAGCCCATCCCGATGTATTTAACATTCTGCTGCAGGTGCTCGATGATGGGCGACTAACGGACAACAAAGGCCGCGTAGCCAACTTCAAGAACACGATTATTATAATGACGACGAATATCGGGTCGGCCATTATCCAGGAGAACTTTGAAAAAATTACGGACGAAAACTATTTCGAAGTCCTGGAGAGCACTCGTGACGAGGTGCTCGAGATGCTGCGTAAGACCGTTAGACCCGAATTTATAAACCGGATCGACGAGATCATTATGTTCAGGCCGCTCAGCCGCAGGGACATCCGCAAGATCGTCGACATCCAGGTGAACCTTGTCCAAAAGCGACTCGAAGAAGCCGGCGTTCGGCTGGAGTTGTCAGAGACCGCGCTCGACCGCCTGGCCAGGCTGGGTTACGACCCGCAGTTTGGAGCCCGGCCGCTGAAACGTGTGCTGCAACGCGAAATTCTAAATGAGTTGTCCAAGCAGATCCTCGCCGGAACCGTCCATAAAGATTCCGTCATTCATGTCGATGTGCGTAATGAGAATGAGTTTGTCTTTGAAAATGTTGACGGACTGGAGGTTCTTGGTTAAGACCGGTGGACGTTTGACTGTCTATTGCACTCTACTAAGTCTACATACGATGAGTGTCAAGCGCCAGCGAGCCGAAAATGCTAGCCTCAGTTGATCTGAAAAAACTTCCACTGAAAGTTCTTTTTTATGCGAACCATCAGTGTTGGCATTCTGTTATACTGTCAGGTTTAAGGATTGGTGAATTCCCCCATCCGGGGGATGTGTTGGTTTGAGGGGTTTGGTTTGAACGTTCCGGTTAATAGCTGGAACGTTCTTTTTTTATCCGGCCGCACGATCAATGCACGAGCTCGGCCATCTCCAGCATCTCTTTGGCGTTGGCAACGGCAGCTGCTTCGGCGGTATTGTTAAAATAGATCCGTACGTCACGCACATCCTGACGCTGAATTTCGCGGACCAGACTTTCCAGCCGCCCAGTCGTATATTTTGAAACGTAGATATGAGGAGCGCCGTGGAAGCGATAGTACAACGTTGGAGACGTGCTGACGGCGTTTGATGGCAGCGTCGGATGATCCATTCCACAAAAAGTAACGCTTTGTTCGCGCAGGCGATTGAAAACATGATCGTTCCACCACCCGCTGTGACGGAACTCCAGCACGTTCGCAAACATCGGATCGAGAAGGCCAACGATACGCTCCAGCCTTGGCTCTTCGTAAGTGAAGTTAGAGGGAAACTGGAAAAGGACACAGCCAAGTTTATCGCCGAGGCCCTCCTTAACGGCCTCATAAAAGTCAGTGAGGTACCGTTGCGCCTGATTGAACTTACGAAAATGTGTAATGGCCCTCGGCGCTTTGACGGAAAACAGAAAGCCTTCGGGACTCCGATTTTTCCATCGGCGCAGCCCCTCGACTCTCGGGAACTTATAGAATGTTGAATTCAACTCGATTGTCCGGAAGTGCTCACAGTAGAATTCAAACCAGCGTCCCCGGCCGAGCTCGCGAGGATAGAATGTCCCTTCCCATTCCTGATAATGATATCCTGAACACCCGATTCTCCAATTCATGTCACAAACTGTTGCAAGATCCGTTCCGGACAGGCACGGGAGTTTTTTTAATACCTGTTCGTGGAGAAAAACGAAGAAAACGAGCAAATAGTCCCCGACCAGCAACAGGGCCTTTCCAAAGACGTCGAACATGTGGAAACCGCTACCGATGAAAATGATGCGCGAAAGCTCTTCATGATCGCCCGAAACCGGCTGGTTGATGTCAACCACTGGCGCGATTATGCCTCAGGCATTTCGGCGGATTTCCAATTGACCGATCGCCATGGTGCCGAGGTTAACCGAACCGCCGAGGCGGGTGACTATTTTAAGATTCGAATCCGTCCAGCGCCATCCGATGGTTTTGACTGGGTGCACGTTGAGGCCGTGGAAGACAAAAGTGATTCTAACGCACAAACCGAGCAGATGGCCATCCGTGTGCGCCCCGCGCCAGACCCAACCACGAAGGGGGAAAACATTTCACATTTTTTCAGCGACTCCGCAACCAGTTCGTTCGTCGTCGAGCGCAACGGAAAACGGGTAATGGCAGCTGTATATGGCAGGAACGAGATTCCCAATACAGACGCCGACGGACTAGCCGCAAAAGTCCGCAACGCTGTTGTCGGCGTTGGCGCCTTGCTCGGTTTTGCCGAAATCCAATGGAAAAACCTCGTCAAAGGCCTCCTGGCTCCATCCCAGCCGGGCGACGGCTAGCACGCGGCATTGTTACGAATTTTTTCGTAACAAATCTTGCAATCCATCCGTATCAGGAGTAAGATTGTACTACGAACCAGTTCGTATATGGCACATGTAAAACCCACTGACAAGGAGCTTGAGATTCTGCAGGTCCTTTGGCTGACAGAAGCCGCTCCCGTCAAGGATGTTCACGAAGCCTTGGGCGGCGAAGAAACCAACGGCTACACAACGATCTTGAAGTTATTGCAGATCATGCATGAAAAAGGCCTGGTGACACGCCAAAAAAAGGGCAAGCTGCATCTCTATAAGGCAGTCCCAACGAGAGAGAACACCCGGCAGCTCATGCTTGACAAAATGATTGAAACGGTTTTTCAGGGTTCATCCGCTCAATTAGTCATGAGTGCGCTTGGCAACAAAAAGTCTTCAAAGGAAGAACTCGCTGAAATCAAAAAGTATCTCGAACAACTGGAAGGAGGAGAATCATGAACAACCTCGTATCATTATTCCCATCCTGGCCGGAGACGTTGGTTTGGACGCTCGTTCATTCACTGTGGCAAGCATTGGCGATTGCTTCGCTGATTGTGCTCGCCATGCGGCTCATACCTCTTAAGTATTCCCGACTTCGTTATGCGATTGCATGTGGTGGAATGCTCCTGCTCCTGTGCGCCAGCCTGGTGACATTCGCACTACTTAGTCGACACGCCGGACCTGCGTCTACGCGTTCGTCGTTCGTGTGGCAATCCTCTGGAGCGATCGCGCTGGAAGCCAGCGAAATTTTGACTTTACCTCAAGGCGTGCTGGAATTGGTGAGCAGGTTCATTCAGGAAAACAATGATCTGATTTTGACCGTGTGGGCCGTCGGTGCCCTTATGTTCTCGCTACGGTTGCTGAGCGGTTGGTGGTACATACGCGGACTGTGCAAGGGGGCTACTGTCATCTCTGGCTTATGGAGCGACAAGCTGATCCAGGTCGCGCGTGAGCTATCAATCCAAAGGACCGTCACGCTTGCTGAGTCTGTGCGGATACATGCGCCAGTTGTTGTCGGATTTCTCAAGCCAATGGTGATCATTCCCATTGGAATGTGCTCTGGTCTCTCGACTGAGCAGGTCGAAGCCATCTTCATCCACGAGTTGGCGCATATCCGCCGACACGACTATCTCGTGAACCTCGTGCAATCGTTCCTCGAGGCCGTTTATTTCTTTAACCCTTTCGTTTGGATCATGTCATCGATCATTCGGCGTGAGCGGGAATACTGCTGCGACGATGCCGTGGTCACTGCGAATCGGAGGTCACTGCCATACGCCCAGGCGCTCACCCGCCTGGAAGAAGAGAGGCTCTCGCCAACAGGGTTTGCGCTCTCGCTGGCAGAAAACAAAAACCTATTGTTTAACCGAATCAAAAGACTTATGGAAAAGTCAGCCAGGAATTATGTGACGTGGGACAGGATTGTCCCCGCACTGTTGATCGTCATCGGGCTCGTGTGCGCTTCGTGGTTGACCCTGGAAGCAAACGAACGCCGTGGACATGAACCTACAACGGAAAACGAACCTCTTGCCGCTACGGTTAACCAGGATACGACACGCAAGGAAAAGAAAGCGAACAAGGAGGGCAAATCTGCCCACTACTCCCGGAAAAGTGTCACTACCTACGATGAAAAGGGACAACCACACGAGGAGATCGTGGAAAACTTTGAAGGCGATGAGGAACTCAGACCTCTGTTGGAAAAAGACTTTGATACAGATCCAGGTTTGTCGCCTGCGTTCAATTTACCTCTGCCCATGATCCCGGACATTGATGAGTTGATGGCCCCGTTCCACCAATTTGGACCGCGACTTGATTCCTTACCCGCGCCGCGAACACCTCATGATTGGGAGGCATTCCGGGAGGAATTCGAAAGCAAATTCAAAGATCAGTTCGGGGACTTCTTTGAATCCCATAAGGAAGATTTGGATAAAATGATGGAGGAAATGGAAGAAAGCTTTGGTAGCAGGTTTGGCTATGATCAGGCACCCTTCAATTTTGACTGGCATCTTGATCTGCAAGGACTCGAAGACCTGAAGTTGGACGATTTAAAAGAACTCGAATTACAGGCCCGGAGAATGGACGAAATGATGCAGCAATTTGGCCGCGCGCATCAGGGCACCTTTGACCAGTTGAACCATCGACTTCAGGACACCCAGCGACGTCTGCTCGAAAGCCAACGCGGCATGGAATTGAAAATGAAAGACTTCAAAGAAGCCTTAAAAGATCAGATGGTTCACGACGGATACCTGGATGAAGGTGACGATGTGGATCGCATCGAATGGAGCGACGAGAAAATCGAAATCAACAATAAGCCCATCAAACCGGAAGATCGCGAGAAATACAACCAAATAAGGAATCGCTATTTTGGCGGCGGGTATTTTCAGTATGTAGAGTAGATCTAATTACTGTTCAAATCCTCTCCAATCCCAACCCCGGCTTATCCGAACACGACATCACGCCGTCTTTCAGGATAAACCCTCCCTTGACTACGTCTTTACCGAGGTCAAGACTTCCGTCTAGGTCGATGTATTTGGTGTTGGCGCACGAGAAGGCTGCGTGGAGCGCTGCGGTGATGCTCACGGCGCTTTCATCGTTGCATCCCCAGAAAAGATCGATCCCCTCGTGGAGTGCGATGTCGGCGATCTTCAATCCCTGGCTTACGCCACCGCATTTCATCAATTTAATGTTGAAAATACCCGAAGCTCTGGGAGGCTTGACAAGTTCCAGCGCATCCTTCGGAGAGATCAGCGACTCGTCGGCAGCGATCTTCGTCCGAACGTCTTGAGGCAAAGACTTCATCTCCGCGACTGCCTTTGCCGGTAGCGGCTGCTCGATCAGCTCCACATTGAGATGAAGAGTTCTTTTGTAGAACTCGATTGTCTTGCTAACGTCGTAGCCCTGATTGGCATCGATGCGAATGACGATATCGTTGCCGAATTTTTCGCGCAGCTTAATGATCCGCTCAATATCTTCTTCGAGATCTTTGCCCAATTTCACCTTGAGGATCTTAAAGCCAGCCTGCACATATTCGGTAGCCTCCTGCAAGGTCGCCTCAACATTCTTAATGCCGATCGTATTCGAGGTCGGCAAACTCTTGATTTTCTGGCCAAGGAATTTTACAAGGGGAATACCGAGGTAGCGTGTAAACGTATCGTAGAGGGCGATGTCGAGGGCCGCGCGGGCGGCGGGATTCTTTGGAAATCTTTTCCAGACTTCAAATGTCAGCTGATTGATCTCCCGGACGTCGCGACCGACAAGAAAGTCGAGATTGTCTTCCTTTAAGGCTTCAATCGTCTGATTGATATTTTCTCCAACGACGTATTCGCTAGGATTTCCAGACCCCATACCGGTGACGCCATTTTCCAGGGTAAGCTCGACAAATACATTGCGAACCTCATCAACAGTCTTAAAAGCGATTGTATACGGTTTGGTGTTGCCGAGGTCGGCATTCCATACGTTTAACGTCTTAATTTTCATGTTAACCTTTTTGCGGTAAGAAGAGCTACACCTGAGACAATGATTTTTTAATCATCGCTTCGAACAAGGGAACAAGACTTTCAACGCCATCCTCAAGTGGAAGGACCACCGGGATTCCGAGCTCTTGCTGTTGCTCTCGGGCGTAAGCGCGCGCCTGTTCGATCGTCATTTTGTTAGTATTCAGAGTCAACGCGACCGTTGGCGCTCCATAGATCTTAATCAGGGCGATCTCTTCTTTTGGCGCGGCTATGTAGGCTGGATAGTACTCCAAATCTTTGTATTGCTTCCGGGGTGGGTGAGTTTGCAGGACGACTGCGGTAGCATCGGCGGACACAATCCATTCCGCGCCGGCTGGTCCACTGGGGTTTCTCAGTGACGATTGTCCTTCAATAAAAATAATATCGGGCTTTTCCTTCTGGTAACAGGTCACGATGGCGTGTTCCATTTCACCAGAAATAAAATCGTTCAGAGTTGAGTCAAAGACAAAGCCATATTTCGCCCCCTGCATCCAGCCCGTTTGGCCGGTGTAGATCATCTCTGCCTTGTAGCCGGCTTTGCGCATCGCCTGAACCAGAAATCTTGTTGTCGTTCGTTTCCCCATGGCGCAGTCGGTGCCAAGTACGGCGATACGAGGACATTTCACTTCCTTGATCTTGCCCGACCAGAAATGCAAGTCCTTAAATTTTTTCGGTTTGCGTACATCTAGAATTTCAAGTCCTTTTCGAGCGGCAAGCTCGGCCAGCTCAGGAATATCGGAAACATACTCGTGAAGGCCATTCACCAGGCTGAACCCGCTTTCGAGTGCTTCCTTCAACCGCGCCCTAAGGCTGTCGGGTATTACGCCGCCTTTGGTTGCCACACCGACTATGCAGTACTTCGCTTTTTGTCCTGAGTTGGAGAGGAAATCCTGCAAAGAGGCGTACACGGGAATGCCCCGGTTCTTTCCTTCCAGCACCTCGCCCGCGTCGCGCCCCGCGTACTTCTCGTCAATTACTCCCAGGACATTGAATCGCTCCGTTCCGCGTATCAGACCGTGCGCCGTTTTGGCGCTGATGGTGTCAAGATAACCTCCCGTCAGTACAATTGCGTTTTCTGCCATAAGTGGGTTTTGAAAAGGCCCGAAATTCGGATAATAAACTCAGTTTTCAAAAGGCTTTCGCGCAACACAGCCACCGCCACAGACGGGATTTAATGGCCAAAATCCTTCCGCAACTGGCTTAATTTTTGGTAACTTGGTTTGAAAGTCAATGGCTTATGAAAACCGTGATCTGCCTCCTCTTGTCTCTGGGTTTTTCGGCGTCGCAGGCTCAATCCATCGTAGGTACTTGGCAACTAGTAAAAGAAACCACGTGCATGGAGTCCAACCTCGACACGGGGAGCGACTCGGCTGACAGTCTTCTTGCCGAAATGAAGAGCATGTCCTCCCCTCTAGCGCAGGTTGTGACCTTCAAGGAAAAAATGAATGGAGAGGAGTCCACCCGGATCCTCACCCGCAGGAAGGCAGATAACAAGAAATCATTCATGTACAAGTTCGACGGCGAAATGCTATATATTCTCGACAAGAAGTCGCAAACGATTACTGAAAACTTTATTGTCGACAAATTCACCTCAGATTCTCTTGTCATTTCGAGCGCTTCCCGGCCCTGCGAGATCAAGGTCTTCAGCCGTTTGGAGTAATACCAGGCTCTGAATCATACCATCCGCATCTTTGTTCTACCTTTGCCGTGATGGTGGAAGCGACAGCAAAACGCGACATTCGAAAACTAAATCCCGACGAGCTCAGGGAATTCTTTGTTCTGCACGGGGAAAAGCCCTACCGCGCCAAGCAGGTCTATGAGTGGTTGTGGAAGAAATCCGCGAAAAAATTCGATGACATGACCAATCTCTCGGTGGCCACGCGGGATCTGCTCAAGACGCATTTTACCATCAACTTCATAAAGGTCGACCGTATGCAGCGCAGCGCCGACGGTACCGTTAAGAATGCCGTTGCGCTGCACGATGGGCTGATCGTCGAGTCGGTGCTGATCCCGACTGAAACCAGGATTACCGCGTGCGTTTCCTCTCAGGTAGGCTGCAGCCTGGCGTGCGCGTTTTGTGCAACCGCGCGACTGAAACGCATGCGCAACCTTAACGCAGATGAAATTTACGACCAGGTGGTGGCTATCCGGGAACAAAGTGAACTGTTCTTCGGCCGGCCGTTGACTAACATCGTATTTATGGGAATGGGCGAGCCACTCTTGAATTATAACAATGTGGTGGCTGCCATAGAAAAGATCACGTCCACCGAAGGCCTGAATATGGCCGCGAAGAGGATTACTGTTTCTACGGTAGGCATCGCCAAGATGATCAGAAAAATGGCTGACGACAGGGTGAAGTTCAATCTGGCCGTTTCCCTTCATTCGGCGCTGAACCACGTCCGGTCTTCCATCATGCCGATCAATGACACCAACAAGCTTGAGGACCTCGCAGAAGCGCTTCAGTATTGGTACCGTCAAACGCGGAAAAAGGTAACGTTCGAATACGTGGTCTGGAAGGACCTCAACGACAGCGCGGAACATGCCCGCGCTTTATTGAAGTTTTGCCGTCAGATTCCCTGCAAGGTAAATCTGATTGAATACAATCCGATCGGCGACAGCCAGTTTCAACAAGCCTCGGATGAAGTGCTGACGATGTACATGGACGTACTCGAAAAGAACGGCATCACCACCCGGATTCGCAGGAGCCGCGGTAAGGATATCGATGCAGCATGCGGTCAACTCGCCAATAAAGGATAACAATGAAACGTCAACAACCTGAATGGCTCCGCACTCAGCTTTACCCCTTCACTTCGCGCTGGATCGACCTCGACGGTGACACTATCCATTACGTGGACGAGGGCCAGGGACCACCGATCATTTTTGTACACGGCACGCCGGAATGGTCATTCGCCTACCGGGATGTCATTCGTGTGCTGCGATCAACACTCCGTTGCATTGCAATCGATCTTCTCGGTTTCGGCCTTTCCGACAAACCGGACCGCGCGGATTATTCCTGCAAGGGTCACGCAGCACGACTTCAAAAATTCATCGATAAACTGAACATTGAAGGCATTACATTCGTGGCCAATGATTTCGGAGGAGGCATTGCCCTGGATTATGCCATCCACAACCCCCACAAAGTCAGTCACATTGTATTAAGCAATACGTGGATGAGATCACTGGTGAACGACAAGCACTACTCAGGCCCCGCCAGGATCTTGAGTGGTTGGTTCGGCAAATGGCTTTACGAGAAGATGAATCTGCCGGTCAATGTAATCATGCCAGCTGCGTATGGAAACCGGTCCAAACTGACAAAAGAAATTCACCGCCATTACAAGCGCGCCCTCCCAATGGGGAAACGAAGGGCGACGTTTGCCTTCGCGGGCGAGTTGATGACGGCGTCCCCCTGGTGGCAATCGAACTGGGACAAACTCACCGTCATTGAAGACAAGCCGTTCCTGATCTTCTGGGGAGCAAAAGATAAGTTTGTCCCACTCTCGGAACTGGATAGATGGAAGACCAGGCTCCCGGATGCTACCACGATTGTCTTCGAAGACGCCGGCCACTTTGTCGCGGAGGAAAAAGGACGGGAGATGGCAACAGCCATCGCTCGTCTGCTAGGGCCCGATAGAAAAGTCAACGGTTTAACAGAGCAAATGCCCGCATAAAAGACGGATAGGCCGAGGCAGGTTGCGCCTCCTTGTCGTGGCCGAATGCAATTTTGATCAACGCAATCTTGACAAACCGCGGCAATATCCGCGACATCCAGTACAGCACACGGTTCTTCCAACCTGGTATGATCCTGAATTTCTTTGCATACAGGTTCCGAATGGCTTCCTGTGCAACCTCCTCCGGTAATTGACAGAAATTGCGATGCTTGATCTGCTGCTGGCTCATCGATTCCCTCACGCGTTCTGTCAACGTGGCGCCGGGGCAAAGGCAACTCACGTGGATATTCTGCGATTTCAGTTCGAAGTAAAGGGAATATGAAAATGCGTATACAAAACTCTTTGTCGCGGTATACACACTCTTGCGTGGCAGTGGTATGAACGACGCCAGACTGCCCAGGTTCATGATATAACTTTGTTTGTGCTTCTTCAACTCCGGGATAAAAAGCTGTGTCATCATCACCACGGCCGCGCTGTTCAGGCTCATCATGCTCGATAGCAAATGTGTCGGCGTGTCTTCCAGGGACTCAAGGTTGCCGAAGCCGGCGTTGTTGACCAGCGCAGACACTTCAAAGTTATTCTCCTTGCACCAGGCAAGTATCCGGGATGGGGCTTCAACCTCAGTCAGGTCTGCCGTGAATCCGTGAACGCGAACGTTATATTCCGACTTTATCGACAGAATGGTCTCTTCCAGGCCAGACCCAGGCAACGCAATCAGGAGTAGATTCCTTTTGCGCCTGGCGAATTCGAATGCCAACGCGCGTCCGATTCCAGCGCTGGCGCCCGTGATCAGGACATATGAATCAGTAGGTGATGGATCGTTAGATGGGGCATTCATACTATTGTTGTGTTAGTGAGGCATTAAGGTTCTTCTTTTGTAAATGCTTCAGGGTGAACCATTCGGTGCTCAGCGCGAGGCAAGAATGAATGATAAACGCGCTCCAGAAATTCCCAGTCGATATGGTCAATACGCAGAGTAAAATACCGAAAGGAATGGACGAAAGACTTTCTCTCCACCCTTTGAAAATGTGCGCAAGAAAATAAAGGCCGACGTTTAGGGCAACAGCCATCGACATACTCATCGCATCAAGAGCCGAAAAGAGCAGATATCCCCTAAAGAATAGTTCGTAACCAAAAAGATAAATCGCCCAGGTAACCACATTAGCGACCATCAGCGACTGAGGGCCGTCCGTAACTTTGAGTTGCGGATAATTCTTCAGCACGGCGGGGTTTGATGAATTTCGTTTGGCGACCACAATTGCCACCGCACCAAGCACCACAGTAAGTAGCATCAGCAATGGATACTGAAAAATGTCAATCGTCATGTACTGTACGGAAGTCGAGAACGGCGTGCCGGCCAGTGCCGCCAGGAAAAAAAGCGTCGCGCTTCCAATCCTGATGTAAAACACCGGGGGGCCCAGGCGGCCCTGCTGAACGGACACGAAATGTAAAAGGTAGAAAGCCACACTCGACATGAGTATCGGCGTAATGATCCTGATCGATTGCGCTAGCGAAAAATAATCGTCCATAAGTGAGGTCTAATCGGCACCTTTCAGGCTGCCGCAAATCCACTCCAGTATTCTTTTAAGTCCCTCCTGAAGCGGTTTCAATTGGGAAAAAACTCTTTAAATAATGCGTTCACTCCCCCCAATATATATTTTTTCATTGGATTAATTGGGGACTGCTTCACTCCTCACACGATTCAATAAACGCCGGCAATTCGCTTTTCGTATGGCGTCGTCCGGCTCGGCGTCCGGCAGCAACAAGGCCTGTTCGAGAACTTCAATGGCCTCCTCCGGGCGTCCGGTATCGGCCAACATGGTGGCTAAGCCGTACCGGAATAAGATATAGTCGGGCTGGAGGTCGATGGCGCGTTTAAAAAACCGGTAAGCCTCAGACGACGATGCTTCTGCCGGAACGCCACCGAAGATCGCTTCTACGATGAGCCTTTCAAACCAACTCAGGCGGGACAAACCATGATGCCATTTGCCCATAATATAGTGTGTGCCGGCATGGTCGCAGTCCCTCCTCAGCACGCGAGCGCACTCTTGTCTGATAAGACGCGCATGCTCGAGCTTTTCGCCGGGATTCTTTGCCATTTCGGAGAGCATTCCCAGCGCCACTATCAACTGGAAGTGGGCCTCAACGCGGTTTGTATCGAGCGCAATCGCCCGCAAAGCCAGGGACTTCGCGGTCATGACCTTCTCCTTCTTCTCTTCCTCATCCTGCTCGCGGCCGCCCAGTCTGGAATAAAGCCGGCTTGCTTCGATTAAAGCCTCTCCGTTATCAGGTGTGATATCCAGAACTTTCAGTACACATTCGAGGGCAAGTTCGTCGTCGTAGCGCGCCTCGTATGCCTCTGCTGAACGCCAAAGCGAATCCACGCCCTGGAAGCGAGCATCGCTGAAAAAAGGTGAAAGAATAAGGATCAAGAACACCGCGGTGAAAAGGAACCGTACCAGGAGCGGCGCGGTCGACGCAGGCAATCCATCCGAACATGGTCTGGCGATTTGCATGGGGTTTATGTTTATGTGCTATAGACAAGCAAATGTATCCTGGACCCCTGCCCGAGAGTTGAGATTCTTTGTCATGGCGAAAACAGTCTTTTGTAAAAGCTAACTTCGCGGGAGAGATCGCGAACCCAAAAACGCGTTTTTTGCAAAACGCGTATTTTAGTATTAGTATTATCCGCAAAAGGCCTCCAACCCACTTTAGCATTCCGATGGCTTCCGGATCAAACATCCAAACCGAGTTCCTCGAACAGGTTCGAAAGCGTCTTCCTCCAAATGTTTCATTCGCCGATGAACTGGCGGAGGTCCTAAGTATTAGCCGGGATAGTGCATATCGCCGAATTCGGGGAGAGACGATCCTTTCGCTGGAGGAGATCAAAATCCTCTACCTGCGCTTTGGTATCTCCATTGACCAATTGTTCTCCGATTCGTCACAGATGGTGACCTTTCATCGCCGGGTGGTAAGCTACCGCGACTACGACTTACATAAGTGGCTGAACTCCATTATCAAAAACCTCGACTTCCTTCGGACATTTGATCGGCGTGAACTGGTATTCGCAGCCAAGGACATTCCCATCTTTCACTATTTCCGCCTGCCGGAACTCTGCTCCTTCAAGCTGTTCTTCTGGATGAAAAGCCTCATCGGCTACCCCGACTTCGAATCCCGCAATTACCGTAACGAGTATGTTCCGCGTGAGCTTCAGTCACTGGCATCGCGTGTTTGGTCCCATTACTCGACGTTGCCCAGCACCGAGATTTGGAATGAACAAGTAGTCTACGACACGTTAAAGCAAATAGAGTTCTACCATGAATGCGGATTTTTCGAGGGGCGTGACGTAGGTGTGGCCTTATGTGATGACCTGATCGAGCTTCTGGAAAAAGTCAGCATAGAAGCAGCGGCCGGCAAAAAGTCAGAAGGAGGAGAATTCAATCTGTATAAGAATGAGCTGCTAATCGCTGACAACACCGTATTCGCAAAGATGGGGGACGACCGTTGCGTATATGTCAATCAGAACAGCCTGGCGCTGCTGGTCACGTTCCAGGAGCCGTTCTGTGAGCAGACCGAAGAGTATCTGCGTAACCTGACTAAGAAATCGACGCTCATCAGCACGACAGCAGAACGTGAACGCAATGTCTTCTTCAACGGCATGAAGAAACGGATTCGGGATTTCAGAGACAGCCTGAAATAAAGGTCTCGTTATTGTAAGGGCTTAACCTCTCAGCGCTTCTTGCTGGCATTAAAGAGTTTTTCCTTTTCGTCTTTGGTGAGACTTTCATAGCCCCCGGCCGAGATCTTGTCCAGGATAGCATCAAGTTCATCTTGCGATACCGTCGATTTACCTGTTCCCTTCGCCTGGGTCGCCCCGGCATCCTTGCGATAGGTCACTTTTACCTTCGGCCGCGATCTGAACAAATCCTTAAACCACTCCAGTGTCACCGTCACCCAGCTGCCCCAGTTAACACCTGCCTGAAGCTGCTTCATGTAGATGAAGCCAATCAGCGCACCTCCCAGATGGGCGATGTTGCCTCCCGCGTTGGAACCAACGGTGCCCAGGAAAGACAAGAAGACGAATACAGCAGCAATATACTTGATCCGAACAGGTCCAAAGAAAAGAAGGAAGAATGTATAGTTGGGCAGCAGCGTAGCTGTGGCGACAATGATCGCGTTGACTGCAGCCGATGCGCCGACCATACCGCTAAATCCCGAACGCTCTATATAAAATGGAATCGTGTTATATGCCAAAAGATAAGACACACCCCCGACGATGCCACCTAGAATATAGAGCGCAATTAATTTGTCACTGCCCAGATACTCGACGAACAGTCTGCCGAACCAATAAAGGAACAGCATGTTGAACAAAATATGAAGGAAATCGCTCAGGTCGTGAGCAAACATGTACGTCAGGATCGTCCACGGACGCGTTATAAACTCGGCGAAGGTTGGGGGTATCGTAAACTGACTGTGAATGGCAGCAAAGACGCCTGACAATCCCGATGGAATAGTAAACACCATCAGAATACCCATCACAACAAAGACAGCCACGTTGATGATGATCAATTGGACGTGCCCGTTGTTGTACCGGTTGAATGCCTGTTTAAATTCGTCGAGCATACTGCCTTTTTATCGTCCCCTGCCCCTCCAAAATTGAAGTAAAATAATCGCTACCACAATACCGCCCAGGTGGGCCAGGTGAGCGGTGCCATCATTCCGGCCCGTAAAGCCTGAATAGATTGCAATGCTGCCCAGCACCATAACGAGGTACTTAGCCTTGAAAGAAAACGGCAAAAATAGCAGCCGCAATTCCATGTTTGGAAATATTATGCCAAATGCGGTCATCACTCCGTAAACCGCCCCTGATGCGCCAATCATCCTTCCGAACGTGCCGACGCCGAAAAAGAGATCCATCAGCCTCTTCCAAATACCCGCCCCAATGCCAGTTATGATATAAAATAACAAGAATCTCTTTTGCCCCCAAAACTCTTCCAAAATCGGTGCCATAAAACTCAGCATCAACAAGTTGAAAAGAATGTGAAAAAAATCCCCATGACAGAACATATATGTGAACAACTGGTAGGGCTGAAAGTAACCTGTCCGTATTCCATATAGCGTCAGTGCTTCTGTTACTCCCGGGAAGTTCTGGGCAATAAAGACTATTACATTGATAATAATCAGATTTCTGACAACGGGCGTGAGGTGAAAGAACATTGGATTCAGTTATCAATAAAACGCATTTATCTTACTGACGGTTAAAGTACTGGTCAATTTTAGCGAGCTCAAAAATAAAAAAAGTTGACTTGCCATCGGGCGAATAACCGGGTGTGGTGCACGCGAACAGCCCTTCGAGTATTGAATGCATTTCCTCCTTTTGCAGGTTTTGCCCACCCTTAACGCCAGCGCGCTTCGCAAGTGACCGGACCAAATTCTCCTGTATCGGAATCGACAGCTCCGACTGATTTATTTTGAACTGTTCCAGGAGGCCTTCAAATAACGCCTTTTCCGAACCGCCCTGCGCCGTTGCCGGCAAGCCACTGATCAATAACGTATTTTTCCCAAAGACCTCCAATCGAAAGCCCAACAGGCTGATCTCCTCCCTCATCTCCATCACCAGCGCAAAATCGGAAGCGCTGAGCGTCACTGGCTGCGGAAAGAGACTTTGCTGGCTCTGCGCCGACCTGTTTTGCAACTGGCTCATGAATCGCTCGTATAGTATGCGCTCGTGCGCGAGCTGTTGATCGAGGATCATCAATCCCGATTTAACCGGTCTGACGATATATCGATTATGCAATTGGAAGACAAACTTTTCCTCCAAAGCAGGCTCCGGCCGATTAACAGCGCTTTCAAAACGCATCACCTGGGCCTCCTCTCGTTTGTCTTCTGCCTTCTCGTACAACTTCTCCCAATGCTCGCGGTTGGACTGATGCAGGCCCGTAGAGAAACGCTCCTCAAAATATACGTCCCGTGACTGGTTTGCTGCCTGACTCAATTTTGAAATGAGGTTCACGTCGGACTGAAAATCGATTGCCGGCGTTAGGTTGTGAGAACCGATAGCCTGCCTCACGGCCGCCCGCACTACTGCATAAACCGCCCGCTCATCGTCGAACTTGATCTCCGTTTTAGTAGGGTGAACATTCACATCAACGTGACGCGGGTCGAGCTCAATAAAGATTACGTAGAAAGGAAAGCTGTTCTCAGGCAACAGTCCTTCGAAAGCGCTCATCACCGCGTGGCTGAGGTAGCTGCTCCGTATGAATCTGCGGTTCACAAAAAGAAACTGTTCGCCGCGAGTCTTCCGTGCAAAGTCAGGTTTACCGACATAACCGCGCACGCGGGCCAGGCTCGTCTCCTCCTGACAAGGCGCCAGTTGCTCCTGGTACGATTTCCCAAACAAGCCGACAATTCGCTGGCTTAGTTTACCCGGCGGAAGGTCGTATACGGTTTCGTCACCCTGAACCATACTGAACGCCAGACCGGGGTTGGCGATAGCCAGACGCTGAAACTCTTCGATGATGTGGCGAAGTTCAACTGGGTTTGATTTCAGGAAATTCCTCCTTGCCGGAATGTTATAGAACAGGTTCTTGACGCTGATACTGGTGCCTTTTTCGCAAGCGGTGGGCTCCTGCCTTTTGACGTCAGAGCCCTCCACCACTATGCACGTTCCCAACTCGGCACCCTCGAGCCTTGTCTTCATTTCCAACTGAGAAACCGCCGCTATGGACGCCAACGCCTCACCACGAAAACCCATGGTATGGAGCGTGAACAAGTCTTCCGCTGTTCGGATTTTCGACGTGGCATGTCGTTCCAAACTCATCCGCGCATCCGTCTCCGACATTCCTTTGCCATTGTCGATCACCTGGATGAGCGTTTTCCCGGAATCTTTTACGATCAACCGGATGCTCGTTGCTTCCGCGTCGATCGAATTCTCTATCAACTCCTTAACGGCAGAGGCCGGCCGCTGTACAACCTCGCCCGCAGCAATCTGATTGGCGATGGAATCGGGTAGCAGTTGAATGATGTCCGGCATGGGAAGTCGTTTGTCGAAAGTGCAAATTAAACCATTTGACCATAGTGGCCAGCACACCAGGAGGAATTAACAGGATTTCAGTGGCCGTGGTGTAATTCTTGCTTGACGTTTCACCGCCAGTGATCAAATCGGAGCGCCGATTTTTCTAACTTGGGCAGGAACAGACACGCTTTTGCATCCGCGATTCATGGTAAAGAAAATAGCAGTTGGTTTGCTGGGGATGTTACTTGCAACGGCCATCGAGGCTCAAACTCCCCGGCATTTGTGGGTTGATAGTGTTTTTAGTCAAATGGACATTGCCGAGAAGATCGGTCAGTTGTTCATGATTACCATTCCTCCGGACCTCACGGAATCGGACCTTGACGCTGTGCTAAAGCAGATTAGTAGCAGCCACATAGGAGGTGTGCTCTACCAAACCATTCCCGCGGCGGATCAGGCGACCATGAGCAACACATTGCAATCCGCCGCACAGGTGCCATTATTGATAGCGTCGCGTGGAGTCTACAATGCCAAAGGCCTGTCACCCTTTCCGGACGCGATCAGCCAGGGCGCAATCACCAACGACAGCCTAATCTTCCAATTCGGCCGGATGATAGGTCGACGTATGAACAGTCTTGGCATACAGATGACCTTCGTTCCAGCTAACGTCGCGGGCGCGACCAACGTTGAAGAACGTGGCACATTTGGTGAGGATCGCTTTTCCGTTGCAGCGAAGGCCCTGTCCTTCTGGAACGGAGTCCGCGCCGAGGGCGTACTCGCAACGGCAGAATATTTTCCCGTACAGGGTCTGAGCGTGCACACCGTTGACAAGGGTCTCCCATCGATCAAACTTACCGTTGATTCCGTGCAAGCATATCCCTTCAAGGTGCTGTTCCGCGACGGAATCCCCGCCGTGCTGCCAGGCTCAGCCGACTTGCCGTTGTTCTACTCCCGTAAAAAGACGGCGCTCAGGAACATGTTCTCCAGTGCGACGCTGACAGCATCCTTTGCGGGTGAATGGATCCGCCATAATATGGAGTACAATGGTCTGATCATGATTGATATAGACAACATGGTACGCAGTACAGACAAATTCAAGAACGGCGATGCTGAAGTCTTTGCGTTTCGCGCCGGCAACGAGATGCTTGTGACTTCCGACAATATCAATCCCGCCGCCAGGAAGATGAGGAGGCTCCTGCGAAAAGAACCTTCCTACATGGCGATGCTTGACGATGCAGTTAAGAAAATCCTCGCCTTGAAGTACAACGCTGGCCTTTCGGGGACCAAAGTCGTTGAGCAACCGGACGTTAACAAAATCTCTCGCTTAAGGACGCGCTTGCTGAGTGAAGAGATGTATCGCGCCGCGGTCACGGTTGTGTCGAACAACGCCAACGTTTTACCTATTCAAACGCTGGAGAACAAGACTTTCAGGTGCATCATCGCCGGCGACAGTGCCAAAGGCAATATCTTCGCGGCGCAACTGGCCAGGTATGTTCCAATTACAGTGACTCACCTCGGGGCCGACATCGCGTCCGAGCCGACCGACACCTTGCAACGTCAGCGCGTGATTGTGGCAGCTATTCTCCCCAATGCTTCCGGTGACATGGTTGCGCATCTATTGACCGACCTCAAAGAGGCGCAGATCAACCGCGATGTCATCATCTGCGATTTTGGGTCAACACTGTTTAGAAAACATGCGGGTGAATTCACCACGGTAATCACCGGACTGTCGGATGACGAGGCCATGCTGCGGATTGTTCCGCAAGCAATATTCGGAGCTTTGCCGGTCCAGGGTGTCCTTCCCCTAAGCTTTGGATCAGTGTCATCCGGGCGAAAGCTGACAACGCCGGCCATTGGACGACTCGCCTATTCCTTTCCGGAAGACGCCGGCGTAGATGCACGAACGCTCGAGAAAATCGAAGCGATCGCCAGAGAGGCGATCGAATCCCGTGCAACACCGGGATGCCAGGTGCTGGTGGCAAAAAATGGGAAAGTGATTTACGAACGCGCTTTTGGTCATCTGACATACGAGGAGCAAACCCCCGTCACCGCGAACACCATCTACGACCTGGCATCGCTAACAAAAGTGTCGGCAACACTCCAGGCGATTATGTTCCTTTATGAAAAAGGACTGATCGACATCTACAAGAAAGCCTCAGCCTACCTGCCCGATCTGCGCGGTTCAAACAAGCAGGACATCACCCTAAAAGATATTCTCACCCACCAGGCCGGTCTTTGGCCATTCCTGCCTTTCTGGACGCAGACCATGAATGACACCGCTTACTACCCGGAATTCTACAGCAATCACCTTTCCAGAGAATATCCGTTGGTCGTGTCCGACAACCTGTTTGCCTCCATCCATATGAAGGACAGCCTGTGGCACTGGATTGTGAAAGCGCGTGTTCGCGAGAAGCCGACCCGTACGCCATTCGATTACCGATACAGCGACATGGGATTTTATATCCTTTACCGCCTGGCCGAACGACTACTCAACCAGCCCATGGAGGATTTTCTGTGGCAGAATTTGTATGAACCACTCGGCGCGACCACGTTGGGATATCAGCCATTGCTGCGATTCCCGGTCAGTCAGATAGCGCCAACGGAAAATGACAAGCTTTTTAGAAAATCACTTCTGATAGGAACCGTTCATGACCAGGGCGCCGCCATGTTGGGAGGCGTAGCCGGTCACGCCGGACTCTTCGGAAATGCAGCCGCGTTAGGCAAACTTGGCCAGATGCTCTTGCAGGAAGGAACATATGGAGGTATCCGTTATTACAAGCCGGAGACGGTCAGGCTGTTCACCCAGCAACAGTTCCTGACTAACCGCCGCGGCCTGGGATGGGACCGGCCTACCGGTACGTGGGATGGGCCCACTGGCAGATACGCATCGCCCAGAACGTTCGGTCACACCGGGTTTACCGGCACGTGTCTGTGGGTTGATCCTGAGTTCAACCTCGTATATGTCTTCCTGTCGAACCGGGTTCATCCGAACATGACAAATAATAAACTTTTGGAGGCTAATATACGTCCAAGGATACAGGATGTTATTTATCAGGCAATCTTCAACTATTGCAAGACGGCGGAGGAACCCGAACGTCCAATAGCCGTCCCCTATAACGCGATGGGAAGACTTTACAATAACTGAAACCGAATTACGACTATCAGCTTGATTGTACAATTGTCGATTTCTAAACTAATTTTGCGCCGTGGATCAAATAAAGGTAGGTATTGTGTGTTATCCCACATTTGGGGGTAGCGGTGTCGTCGCAACAGAGTTGGGGAAAGCCCTCGCCCAGGAGGGGCATCAGGTTCATTTTATCACTTATTCTCAGCCCTCCCGGCTGGACTTTCTGAATGAAAACCTGTTCTATCACGAAGTCAATATCCGGTCGTACCCCCTGTTCGAGTATGCACCGTATGAGTTAGCCCTGGCCAGCAAGATGGTCGACGTCGTAAGAAATGAAAAACTGGATCTGCTTCATGTCCACTATGCCATTCCGCATGCATCGGCGGCCTACATGGCGAAACAGATTCTCAAGACCCAAAATATCATCATACCAGTTGTCACTACGCTTCACGGAACCGATATAACACTGGTTGGCAAGGATGCCTCCTATGAGCCGGTCGTCACCTTCAGCATCAACGAATCCGATGGCGTGACCGCCGTCTCGCAGGACCTTCGGAATGAAACATACCGGTCTTTCAAGATCACCAAGGAAATTGAAGTCATTCCGAATTTCATCGACCTGGAGAAATTCAAGAAACAGAAGAAGGATCATTTCAAGAAAGCCATTTGCCCTGAAGGTGAGTCGCTGATCGTGCATACATCGAACTTCCGAAAAGTAAAACGTGTGGGTGACGTGATCCGCATCTTTGCAAACATTTGCCGCGAGATCCCGGCAAAGCTATTAATGATAGGTGATGGTCCGGAGCGAGTGCGCGCGGAGGCGCAGTGCAGGGATTTGGACATCAGCGACGACGTGCGCTTCCTTGGAAAACTGGAAGCTGTCGAGGAAGTTCTTTCAGTAGCCGACTTGTTCCTGATGCCTTCTGAGAAGGAGAGTTTTGGACTGGCGGCCCTGGAGGCGATGGCCTGCGAAGTGCCGGTTATTTCAACGAATTCAGGAGGTTTGCCTGAATTAAATATTAACGGTGGTACAGGTTTTTTAAGCGATGTTGGAGACATTGAGGATATGACCAGGAAGGCCCTTTTTGTCCTTGACAAAAACAATCTTCCGCGGTTTAAACATAACGCCCTGGAGCGGGCCAAAGAGTTCGACATCTCCAGGATTCTGCCGCTGTACGAAAACTATTACCAGCAGGTAATGGAGAAAACCGCTGCCAAGACAACTACCTGACGTATCCTCTTTGTGTGAAAAGACTCTTTTTGCGCAAAAGAAATAGGTTATGGCTGATGTTGATGGAATGCGTGGCAGGGTAGCTGCACCTAAGAACAAGGGGACGAAACGACTCTTCGCCAACCCGGTGCTGGAGCGCCTGTCGAGAACGCATATTAGTATCCCAATAACTATTTTTATCGTCTACTCCGTGGGATTGCTGTACTGGAGTATTTCTTATACCAGTCTTTCCGCGCTATGGACGATTGGATTGTTCATCACCGGATTCGTTGCGTTTACCTGGCTTGAGTATATGGTGCACCGCTACGTGTTCCACATGGCAACCTACACGCGATTCCGTCAAAAGTTTCAATACATCTTGCACGGCGTACACCACGAATTCCCGAAAGACAAAGAAAGGCTGGCTATGCCGCCGTTGCTCAGTATCACGATTTCAACCATCTTGTTACTCGTGTTCCGGGTGTTAATGGGCGACTTCGCGTTTGCATTTCTCCCGGGTTTGCTGGTAGGGTATGCGTTGTACCTGTCCATTCATTACATGGTGCATATTTTTCCGCCGCCCAAGAACTTCCTTAAGGCGCTATGGATTAATCACAGCATTCACCATTACAAGCATGATGGAGACTATGTTTTTGGTGTGTCTTCGCCGCTTTGGGATTACGTCTATGGCACGCTCAGACCTTCCCGGGCTTCCGAGCCGAGTCGCGCGCGTTCTTCACCCGATCGCCGGGTGATTAGTAGCAATTGATGCAAAGGCCGCCCGTTGGCAGTTGTCAGACCTGTCTTACCTGAACGTCGTTTTGAACGGGCTTTTTCGTATACGTGGGGCAAGTATAAGTCGAACAAGACGCAAGAATCAAAGCAACAGCCAGAATCGTCAGAAAAAGTGATTTTCTCTTCATTTCAAGTCACGTTTGCGCCAAAGATAACAACGCCGTGTTGCAATAAATCGTATTAATCGACTCTTTTATTATTGAATCGAAAATTATTTCAAACTTTCCGTCGAGAAGTCGAAACAGATTGAGGAAATTAATGGTTTAAATTTCATCATGCTCGGATACCGATTCTCCAGGTTTAGACCCCAACCACAACCGGGTGCCAGCGATTTTGACAGGTTGCTGAAGATGTTCATGAACCTCGTCCTTATTACATCAGGCAACGTGTCGGAGGCCCTGCAATGGATGACGGAAATCGACCGGCAGCACAAGATCACCAGCCCGGGCTACGGCATTGGCGATTTCATTGAAGACCTCAAAAAGAAAGGCTACATCACTGAAGAAGGCCCTCGGGGCGAATTCAAGCTAAAGGCCAGGGCCGAACAGAATCTGCGACAGTCCGCCCTTGAAGAGATCTTTGGCAGATTGAAGAAGACCAGAACGGGTGAACACAACACGCACCACAGCGGCAGGGGGGATGAACAAACCACTGAAAGACGTGACTACGAATTCGGTGACACGCTCGAACAAATCTCACTCACCGATTCGCTCCGCAATGCACAGATCAATCACGGTATTGACAACTTCCTGCTCACTGAAGACGACCTGGAGGTGATGGAAAGCGAGTTCAAGAGTCAAACTTCCACAGTGTTGATGATTGACATCTCGCACTCGATGATCCTTTATGGCGAAGACCGGATTACACCGGCGAAGAAAGTCGCCATGGCGCTTGCAGAACTCATCACCCGAAAATACCCGAAGGATACACTCGACGTCATTGTCTTCGGCGATGACGCCTGGCAAATTGAAATAAAGGATCTCCCCTACCTGCAGGTTGGACCGTACCACACCAACACGGTAGCGGGGCTGGAGTTGGCGATGGACATCCTTCGCCGCCAAAAGAATTCCAACAAGCAGATCTTCATGATCACCGATGGAAAACCGACTTGTATCAAGCAGGGCATCAAGTATTACAAGAACGCCTTTGGGTTGGATGAAAAGATTCTGGGTCGCACACTCAACCTGGCCACCCAGCTGAGGAAGATCAAGATTCCGGTAACAACATTCATGATCGCAACAGATCCTTACCTCAAGGCGTTTGTGCGCGAATTCACGAAAACGAACAACGGCAATGCCTATTACAGCAGCCTGAAGGGATTGGGGAACCTGGTTTTCGAAGACTTCAGGCGAAACAGGAGGAAGAACTTATAGCGACCCTTCAACATGATGACGATTAAGACTTTAGGTGAATTGAAAAAGTCGGGATATGAAGCCCGTGGAATCAAAGACGAACTGCGCGATAATCTGATCCAACGGCTTCGACAGAAAGAAACCGTATTCGCGGGAATCTGGGGATACGAGGAAACCGTGATCCCGGATCTCGAAAGAGCTATACTCGCCGGTCATGACATCAACCTGCTCGGCCTTCGGGGACAGGCCAAGACAAGGCTCGCGCGGTTGATGGTCAACCTTCTCGATGAATACGTTCCGGTTGTGGAAGGGTCTGAACTCAACGACGACCCGCTGCGCCCGTTGTCACGTTTTGCTCACGACAAGATCGCCGAACTGGGGGATGCAACCCCGATAACCTGGCTTCGCCGGGAGGATCGCTACACCGAAAAGTTGGCAACTCCTGATGTGTCCGTGGCTGACTTGATCGGCGACGTTGACCCCATCAAAGCGGCGGCTCTCAAGCTTCCTTATTCCGATGAACGCGTCATTCACTTTGGATTGATCCCGCGGTCCAATCGTTGCATCTTCGTCATAAATGAGTTGCCCGACCTCCAGGCCAGGATACAAGTCGCTCTGTTTAATATTTTGCAAGAGGGAGACATCCAGATCAGAGGGTTTAAGCTCCGACTTCCGTTGGATATTCAATTTGTGTTCACTGCCAATCCTGAGGACTACACCAACCGGGGCAGCATCGTCACGCCGCTCAAGGATCGGATCGACAGTCAGATCATAACCCACTATCCAAAAACACTTGACGTCGGAAAGCGAATCACCCGGCAGGAGGCAAAGATAAGGGACGAGCAGCGTAGTGTTGTCGTCAATGAAATCGCCCACGACTTGATCGAGCAAATTGCCTTCGAAGCGAGAAAGAGTGAGTACGTCGATCCCAAGAGTGGAGTATCCGCGCGACTGACTATCTCCGCTTTTGAAAACCTCGTCGCTGCCGCCGAACGCCGGAGCATTATCAACAATGAAAAGAATCCGTCTATTCGGGTTACTGACTTCATCGGGGTTATTCCCGCAATCACCGGAAAGGTAGAGCTCGTCTACGAGGGCGAACAGGAAGGCCCGAACATCGTGGCACAAAACCTGGTGGGAAAAGCTATCCGCTCGCAGTTTGTAAATTATTTTCCCGACCCGGATAATTACCGCAAACAAAAAGAGAAAAGTCCATACAGGAAAGTCACCGAATGGTTCGGTGACGGCAACGCGATCGACCTCTTGCACGACATGCCCCAGTCAGCGTTCGAAGGGAAGCTGAAGAGCGTACCCGGTCTGACCGAAGTCGTCCAGGAATTCCACAAGGGCAAGGATGCGGCGACCAAACTTTTTCTTATGGAATTCGCCCTTCACGGGTTGGCCGAATTCAGCCTGATCAGCAAGCAGACGCTTACTTCGGGGCTGAAATTCAAAGACCTGTTGAGCGGTATGTTCACGTTGCCTCGCCCGGGTTCTGAAGAAGAGGACGACGAGGATGAAGATGACATCCGCGGCAACTACAACTAGCAGATGATAAGATGAACCGGCCGGAAGAAGCGAACTCCTACAATTCGCGACTTGTCCAGGACCTCAGAAGACTTATCGCCCGCGGGGAAGGTCAGCACCTGGAATTCAAACGGAAGGCAACCTATCCGGAAAAAATCGTTCGCGAGATGGTAGCATTTGCCAATAGCGAGGGCGGCACCTTGCTTGTCGGTGTCGGCGATGACGGCAGTCTGGGTGGGCTAAAATATCCTGAGGGAGAATCACACGTCATTCAAAAGGCATTACTGAAATGCAAGCCGCCCTTGCCTGTCAGCGAGGAGTTCATCCCCATCGGCAATGGTAAAACCGTTATCCGGTACGAAGTGGCCAACAGCCGGAAAAAGCCCCACGCCCAAAGCAACGGGAGTCAAAAGGATTTTTTTGTGCGGGTCAACGATCAAAGCATTCGGGCCAGTCGCGAGGTCAGGGAGATAGTTGAACGTTCTCGAAAGAAAAAAGACATCCGCTTCTACTATGGCGAGCATGAACGGCAGCTCGTGCGATACCTCGACAAACACCGCCTTATCACACTGGAAAAATTTATGGAGGTCACGGGCCTTAAACGTTATGCTGCATCGAAAAAACTCGTGCTCCTTGTGCTCGCTGATGTACTGGAAGTTACCCCCCACGAAAAAGGCGATGTCTACTCGCTCGCCTTCGGTAAGGAATAAAAAATATTTCTTTCCAAAGTTCGGCCTTTCACTTCCATTCGTTACATTTCGTAAACCAAGTTCTTTGTGAAGTATGCCTAAACTCAGGAAGGAGAAGAAGATCTTCGTACTTGACACGTCTGTAATAATTTATGAACACAACTCCATTCTCAACTTTGACGAGCACGATGTAGGAATCCCAATCACCGTACTTGAAGAACTCGATAACTTCAAGAAAGGAAACGACACAAAGAACTTTGAAGCTCGGGAATTCATCCGCCTGATCGACAAGCTCGCCAAAGATCAACTGCTTCACCAATGGAACCCGATCAACGGAAGGGGCAAAGGCAACTTCAAGGTGTTGATGGATATGCACAGCGCCATTGACGCCAACAAAGTGTTCAATGAGTCCAAGCCCGACCACCGAATTCTCAACTCGGCCCTTCAACTTCAACGCGAAGAAAAGGAAAAACGGATCATCCTTGTTTCAAAGGACATCAACCTGCGCCTGAAAGCCAAGTCCCTGGGCCTCCAGGCAGAAGACTACACCACAGGAAAAGTCCAGAACATTTCCTCGTTGTACTCCGGCAAAACCATTGTGGAAGACGTCGACGCGGACATTATCGATCTCCTCTACGAAAAGGGTTACTGCCCGCCCGAGGAGTTGCTCGGCAAGACTGACCCCTGGAAGAACCACTATTACATTTTCAGGAGCGGGAAGAAGTCGGCGCTCGCATTCTTCAATCCTTTGAATGGAATGCTCGAACACGTAGAGAAACGGTCGGTATACGGCGTCAAGCCGCGCAATGCTGAACAGACCTTTGCCATTCACGCCGCGCTGAAACCGGACATCAAGCTCGTTTCAATCCAGGGTGTGGCTGGCACAGGGAAAACGCTACTTGCACTGGCAGCTGCGCTTGAACAAAAAAGGGACTACAAGCAGATCTATCTTGCCCGACCCATTGTGCCGTTGAGCAACAAAGATATCGGATATCTTCCCGGAGATATCAAGTCCAAAGTCAATCCCTACATGGAACCGTTGTGGGATAACCTGAAGTTCATCCAGAATCAATACAATGAATCAGATAAAGAGTATTCCAAGATCACGGAGATGGTGAGCCAGGAGAAATTGATGATTACACCGCTCGCCTACATTCGCGGACGCAGTCTGTCAAACATTTGTTTTATCGTCGATGAGGCACAAAACCTGACGCCACACGAAGTAAAAACGATCATCACGCGCGCTGGGGAGAATACGAAAATCATTTTTACTGGCGACATCTATCAGATCGACACACCGTACCTGGATTCACAGTCCAACGGATTATCGACGCTCATCGATCGACTGAAAGACAACGAGCTTTACGCGCATATTACCCTGGAAAAGGGAGAACGTTCAGAGTTGGCCAATCTGGCGAATCAACTGCTGTAGAAAGAGTAGCCGCCGAAGAAATCTATTTTTTGCCTTTCAGGACTTTAACCACCGTTTCGCCGATCTCGGCCGGTGATTCCACGACATGGATGCCGCATTCACGCATGATCTTCATCTTCGCGGCGGCTGTGTCTTCCGCGCCGCCGATGATCGCGCCGGCGTGACCCATCCTTCTGCCGGGAGGAGCTGTTTGCCCGGCAATAAAGCCGACGACTGGTTTCCTGTTTCCGGTTTCTTTAATCCACCGGGCCGCAACTGGCTCATAGTTTCCGCCGATTTCGCCAATCATCACGACGGCATCGGTTTCAGGATCGTTCATCAACATCTCAACGGCTTCTTTGGTGGGAGTCCCGATAATGGGATCCCCGCCAATTCCGATAGCGGTCGAGATCCCCAATCCGGCTTTTACCACCTGGTCCGCGGCTTCGTATGTCAGCGTACCTGACTTGGAGACAACACCGACCCTGCCTTTCTTGAATACAAAGCCCGGCATGATACCTACCTTGGCTTCACCGGGAGTGATCACTCCGGGACAATTCGGACCGATCAACACGGCGTTCCGCGACTGAATGTATTTTTTCGCCACCATCATGTCCTTGACGGGAATTCCTTCCGTAATGGCGATGATTACCTTAATGCCCGCATCGGCCGCTTCCATGATCGCGTCTGCCGCGAATGCCGGAGGGACAAAGATGATACTGACGTCGGCACCTGTCTTGTCAACGGCCTCCTTCACGGTATTGAACACGGGCCGCCCAAGGTGTTCGCTGCCGCCCTTGGCAGGTGTAACTCCCCCAACGACGTTCGTTCCGTACTCGATCATTTGGCCCGCATGAAATGATCCTTCGGAACCGGTGAAACCCTGAACAATAACCCGGGAATTCTTATTGACTAAAACGCTCATGGGATGTGATTTAGGCCTGCACAAAAATAGGAGAATAATGGTTTCGTCCAAAAAAAGGAAAACCGTCAGAAAAGTGACGGTCTTCGTTATTGGAACAGTCTTAACAAATCATCACTTCTCCGGCGGAGGCTTAAGACCGTTGCGGAGCAGGAAGTTTTCATAATCTTCCCACAGCGATGTCATTGTTGGGCCGAGCTCCAGCGCGCGTCGGAATGCTGTGGTAGCGTCGACCAATAACTTCTTTTGCTCGAAGAAAGCCGCCTGAATGATCCTGTTTAAGACGGTGTTTTCCTTCAAGTCGTTCGCGATTGCGTTATACTCAGCCTCGATCCGGTCGCTGTCGGATTCTGAGAATTTCCGCAGGATAAACTGATCGGACTTTTTGTCGACCGTCCTGGATCGAACTTCCACCAGGATGTCATTGGAAGCAGCCAGGGCCTGACTTCGGAGATTAACATACACATTGTTTTCAGCCGTCTCGATCTTCATCAGCTCATCTCCCCAAAGGCTACTGAAGGTCACCTGGTAAGGTCCGGGAATGGCTTCTTCTTTCTCCCAACTGATAACGATCGTGTCGCCGAAAACGTAAGCAGTAGACGGTAGGTGCACATCGATCTTGTTGAGGCCGCGGTGGACGGCGCCCGTCGCCTGCAGCCGATTGGTTCTTTCCTGGTTATTCGCCAGGATAAACTCGGTATACTTGTTAAGCACGCTATTGCCACCGCCGATCTTGGCTGAGAGATCAGCAACGTTGTAAGAACCGGCTTCGCGCAACTGCATAGGTCTGCCGTTGTTGTGGACGAGCCCGAGGTATCCGTTCTGGCCAATCCTGATTTCACGATCCGCCTTGAGTTCTTCGCCGACGCGCAATGTCGTCCAACCATTGTCTGTTTTGACTTCGTTCTTTCCCTGGTTGACGACGACCCTGAATGCAAAATCCTGCCCGAGGGCAGCGCTCACAGAGAACGAGACGACCACTACGAAGAGGGAGTAACTGCGTTTCATAGCCGAATAGTTTATACCAGAATACTGGTTAGTTTATACAAAGCAGAAAGCCGCTCATCAGCGGCTTTCGTGAATTAGAAACAGGTCGATCACTTAAGGTTATTTCTTACCAGGAATTCATCGTAAGCCTCCTGGTACGAGGGCACATCGGGTGCCAACTGTACAGCCTGTTCATAAGCGCTGATGGCGTCTATCAACAGATTGTTGTTCTCGTAAAAGCTGGCAAGAATAAAGCTATTCAATGCCGTCTCTTCCTGTACTTCACCCATGATCTCGCCGAGTGATTGCTTGATCTTTTCCTTTCCGGGACCTTCGAGTTTCTTGATCAGGTGCGGCGTCGAGGCCTGTTTTGCATCGGCCTTTGTCGCAACTTCAACGAGAATGTTTTTCTCAGGTGCAAACTTGCCTTCAGCCAGGTTTACCGTGACGCTGGTTTCAGGGGTTTCCACCTTTGCGAGCACGTCCTCAAACATATTCCTGAATGTCACCACATACGGACCGGCGGCCTTGCTTCCATCCCAGCGGATAGTCGCCTCGTCGTTGTAAAGGTCTGAGTACTGATTCTTGTCGGGTAACACCAGTTTAATTACAGCGGTCTCGGTGGCCCTGTGCACTGCTCCGGTAGCGCTCAAACGATTCTTTTTCGCTTCCGCGGAGTTGCTGCTGAGGATAAAGTCAGTGTATTTATTGATTACACTGCTTCCGTTACCCTTGATCTGTGCCTCAAGTTTCGACACCTGGTAACTTCCG
>CAZLWX010000018.1:0-46628 GCA_964563295.1 uncultured Roseivirgaceae bacterium
GGGCGGGTTTGACAACCACATGCTTTCTATGTTTGGAGAGGGTGCGATGAAAGCATTTGTTCAGGAGGCCGTCGACGAAGCGCTGCGCCTGGACCGCGCGTTGGCCCGGCTGGATGCCGACCATGAAAATGTTCACAGGAAGGTGGTGCTCATGCACTATTCTCCTATCAAGGAAACGGTGATCGGCGAACCGGAACCGATATACCCGTTCCTGGGCTGTTCGCGACTGTCAGAACCTCTCAACCGCAGGGATGTAGTGGCGGCATTTCACGGCCATGCCCACGTTGGATCGCTCGAAGGCAAAACCAGCAGCGGTGTAAGAGTATTTAATGTATCAAAACCCATTTTGGTAAAGGCGGGCTACAAATACCCTTTTTTTGTGCTAGAGGCTTGATTCTGCGATTTTCGGCCACAATCAGCACGTAAGAATTACAACGCGATTAACGTTTCCGGTGGCTCAATTTTGCCTTAATTGCTCTGTCCCTGATCACATGCCAAACAACAAGATCGCCAACCTCTGGATTATCGATGACGACCCCATGGCCTCGTTCTATATCAAGAGATTGGCCGAATTGGGCGATCTCGCCGATATCATCACTATTTACAACAAAGCACGCGGTGCCATCGAATACCTCCTCCTGCACCACCAGTCGCCGGAGCACCTGCCTGATGTAATCCTGCTCGACATTTATATGCCGGAAATGGACGGTTGGGATTTTCTGAAAGAATTCTCCGAAATAAAGGCGCGCCTCGTCAAGTCTGTTAGCATCTACATTATCAGTTCATCTACCCACCTGAAGGATATCTACCGCGCCCGCGAAATCCCGGAAGTCCGCGACTATATCCAGAAACCGGTCACGAAAGAAAAATTAAAAGAGATCGTGAAACCGGTACCCGCGGCCTGATCCACCCGATTCTGGCACTCTTCGGTAACAGGCCTGCCCCCCCATGTGCTGGTAGTCGCTCCCAAAAGCCATTGAATGCTGGTTTGAAGAATGCAGGGCCATCATGGTACAGATATTTTCTTACCACGGCGTGCAAACTTCAACTCCTTGACTAGTGAGAATCGGGCATTTCATAACCGTATGGCTAATAGTACTCAATTGTGAGATCGTGTTTAGCCAGAAGGTAAAGAGCGCCCTGCCCGACTTCGCCATCATCCAATACGCAGGCAGCATCGGGCACATCAGCGGCGGGATTGGGTACGACGTCTTTAAGTCGCGGGGCCGTTTCAGCACGCATTTTGGGTGGGTGCCCTTGGGCGCTGGCGGCACGCGCAACGTCATCTCAGCCAGGTTGATGTTTGAGCCGATCACGCTGACGGTGTGGAACCGCGTGTACATGAACCCCATTGATGTGGGCGTGATGGCAAGTTTCAACTATGGTGATGACCTGCAGTCGCGGAGGACGGAACTTCGGTCAGATGACTATTCCTGGTGGCATCCTGCCATCCGCACCCATGTCGTTTTGGAGAACGCTGTGACGTATCAGTTCAAAAAAGAAAAGCGATTTCATTCGGTGACGGGCTACATCGAAGTCAACACGAACGAGTACTATTTTATCACATTCATCCGAAACCTCAACAGCGTCAGGCTGACGGACATCATCAAACTAGGTACTGGGGTTCGGCTTGCGTTCTGATCAGTGACGGCTGTCGACCGTCATGTCGGGCTGCTTAGGGTACAGCTTCAGGTACGAAAGCTTGTACGTAATGATTTTGCGGCGGTGCGTCTCCGAAAATTCTGCTTCCATCATCTCGGGAGATTCGTTGATCATCGAAAAATCGAAGGAGGAACCATCCGGTTCGAAATGGCGGTAGATGAATGTCCTTCCCTCCGCCAACGTCTGTAGCTCTCCGACGATCGGGTATCTCTTGGCATCGCGATAGCTGAGCGTAACCTCGATGAAATCGCGCTTAGAACCAGGCCAATCGCGCAGGATGGCGGCGCGGGCGTAGTTATCCCTTCTCTCGACAACCTTGATCTTTTCACGTTTGCTGAGCAGGCGCTTGCTTCTTCGCGTAATAACACATGAGACCGAATAGATACCTTCGATGGGGGCGCTCTCATGCTTACCAAAATATCGATGGATGAGGTCCTCAAAATCGACTTCCTGGTAGACGCCTTTGATCTTGGCCTTTTCACTCGGCTGCGCCTTCATGGCCACAGAGGCCACGCATGCCAGCAACAGGAGGATCGCGGTTTTCATAGTGCGCTACAAATTAAAAGCAAATGTCTTCGTAAACACCTCTGGTGCTGGCGCGGCAGGATAGCTTACCCTTCATCGCATCGGGCTTTAGCAGCGATTTGCCGAGGAGCATCCGGACGCATTCCTGAATACCTTCTGTAATAGACGGGTGCGGATGAACACACTCCGCAAGCTCCTCTATTCCCTTGTCCATCGAGATCAGCAAGGCAACCGCCTGCATGGCGCTGGAAGCCTGGTTCCCAATGATCTTGAGACCCAGGATCTTCATCTGGTCATCGTTGCTGACCAGCAATTTAATAAATCCCTGTGTATTCCGTTTTGCAATTGCGCGAGGGATACAGCTGTAATCCAGCGTGACCACTTTATAGTCAATTCCTTTTTCACGCGCGCTGATCTCATTAAGGCCAACACCCGCAACTTCGGGACTCAAAAACATGATGGTGCTGATGTTTTCATACACCAGCTTCCTGCGGGGGCTGCCAAAGATCTTTTCGACGGCATACCTGCCTTCCAACTCGCCGACGTTCACCAGCGAGATATCCGATGTGATGTCGCCTACCGCATAAATATTGCTGACATTGGTTTGCGTATCATTGTCTTCAATACCCCGCTTGGAAATATTGATGGACACCGTATTCTCGTCCCATAGTTCCTCGTAGTTAGGAATGCGGCCGACCGCCACCAACGCTTTCTCGACGTTGAACACCTCCTTACCACCATCCGTATACTCGAGCTCATACTCCACGCGTTTGTTCTTGATTTCCATCCGCACCAGGCGCGAGTTTCGGTGAATTAGCACGCCACTGTTCTCCATGTTCCGTTCAATCACCCGCACAATATCCTCGTCCTCGAAAGGCAGTATCCTGTCGCCTTTGTCGATCAGGTGGACTTTCGTCTTACCGAAACCGGAAAAGATCGTCGCGTATTCACAGCCGATCACCCCGGCCCCGACAATCACCATGCTCTCCGGAAAGTCATCCATATCTTCAATTCCCTCGCTGGTCATCACAAATCTTTCATCAATCGGAAGTTCGGGGAGGTATCGCGGACGGCTACCCGTTGCCAGGACAACGTATTCAGCCCAGACCACCTCGCATTTATTGCCATTGCGAATTTCAATTTCATGATTGCTGAGCAGGCGCGCATTGCCTTTCCTGAACGTGAGCAGGTTGGCATGTCGCGAATCCTGCATCTGACGCATATGGTCCTCCAGCAGCTCGCATCGTTCGCTGACGGCCTTTCGCACCTCTTCCTGGATTTCGCGGAAGTTGGTACCCGGAGCCTGGATATTGTACCGTTTAAGCGTCTTGCGAAACGCCGATGCCTCGCGTGATAATTCCCACCAGGTTTTGGATGAAAGCGCACCGTTGGTGACTCCAGCACCCCCAACCTTGTTCCGTTCTATCAACAATGTTTTCTTTTTGAAATCAAGTGACCGCATGGCTGCGGCATAGCCGGAAGGACCGGCCCCAATGACTACCAGATCAAATTTGTCCATAACTAGCCAGTGAAGGGTTCATTTTACTAGTTACACATTTTTTGAGGTCAATTCAATACCGCCCGCGACAATCCATGCCGCATCGCCCCATAGATAATTGTTACCTTTGAACTACACCAAGACACGGACATGCTCAACGAGTTGATGGAGCTGGACAAAGAGCTTTTCCTCTTACTGAATGGATTTCACACGTCGTGGCTCGATCCCATCATGCTTTTCATCACCGACAAGCTTGTATGGATACCGTTATATATCGTCCTGGTGTATATTGTTTTCAGGGATTTGGGTCGCCAGGCGTGGATAGCACTGGCCTGCATTGCGCTGACCATCCTGTTGGCCGATCAGGCTACCAGCACGCTGATGAAACCCTACTTCGCGCGACTGCGCCCCTCGCATGAGCCGGCACTGGAAGGTGTCGTCCACGTCGTCGACAACTATAAAGGCGGACGCTACGGGTTTGCTTCGAGTCACGCCGCAAATACATTCGGTGCCGCGACATTCTTATTCTTGTTGTTAGGTAAGAAACGACGCTGGGTTGGATGGTTATTCCTATGGGCTGCCGTGGTAGTTTACTCCCGGATATATCTCGGTGTGCACTACCCCGGCGATATCGTCGTCGGAAGCCTCGTCGGAATGCTCGCCGCTGCGCTTAGCTTTTTGCTCTTTAACTGGATGAGGAAGCATTGGGATACCCCACGACGAGAGCAACTACCGTGAGCCCAATAGCCTCTTGACATACTTCCCAATAATATCGAATTCGAGGTTCACCCGATCGCCGGATTTCAGCAGGTGAAAATTCGTATGGTGATAAGTATAAGGAATGATTGCTACTGAAAACCCGTTGTCCGACGAATCAAAACAGGTCAGGCTCACACCGTTCACTGCGATGGATCCTTTGTCGACCGTAATATTGCCTTCGGAGGGTTGATAAGTTATCCGGAAGAGCCAGCTGCCGCCCTCGTCTTTGATACTGGCAATGGTTCCAACCTGATCAACGTGACCTTGCACGATGTGGCCGTCAAACCGGCCATTGTTCAACATACAGCGCTCCAGGTTCACCTTGTCACCCGGAACCAGGTCACCCAGCGTGGAGCGTCTTAGGGTCTCCGCTACCGCCGTAACCCAATACGAGCCTTCGCCCTTTCTCGCCACCGTAAGACAGACCCCATTGTGAGCCACACTTTGGTCGATTTTGAGGTCATCGGAGATAGGATTTCCAATCTGGATGTTCCTGTTGGTTCCTTCGGATTCGGTGCCCAAAACCTCTCCCATCCCCTCTATTATGCCTGTAAACATGCCGCAAAATACGCAAAACCTCGCTTGTAGAAGAATTTTTGGTTTATAATATAAACTAGTTTATCTTTGTACAAATAATCGTCACGATGAAAGCAGAACCTGAAAATCTTACCGCCCAGCAGAGCCTCGACATCATCACGGCGATGATCCGCCAGGCCAAGGGCAATGCCCGTCGAAATGGATTTCACTACCTATTGTGGGGTTGGGTGGCTGTCGTTGCCAACCTGGGGATGTACGGCCTGAGCGTGATGGGTTATCCCCACCCCTACTTCGTGTGGGCGATTACTATTCCCGCATGGGTAATCTCCATCGTCAAGGGCTATCGCGATGGGCGTGCACGACCGACAACCACTCACTTTGATCGGGTCAACAAGTGGCTCTGGTTGTCGTTCGGTATTGTGATCTTCACCTGTGTCGCTTTTGGCGGGAGGATCAACTATCAGCTCAATCCACTCATCATCATCATCTGCACCATCCCCACGTTGGTTTCGGGTGTTGTGTTGAGGTTCGCGCCGCTGATGCTCGGAGGTGCCTCCTTTTGGGTCTTTGGAATCATCGGCTTCCTGGTCCCCGTGCACGTTCAGCCACTGGTTGGTGCTGCGGCCGTCCTTTGCGGCTATCTCGTACCCGGATACATGCTCGGGAAAAAGAAAGACGACTAGATGTTCAAGGAACTCGATCCTCTGCTACACTCACAACTCCGGCTTGCGGTGATGTCGCTGATGATGACGGTCGAAAGTGCCGAGTTCACTTTTCTGAAAGAAAAAACGGGAAGCACGGCCGGGAACCTCAGCGTCCAACTCGATAAGCTTTCGGAAGCCGGATACATCACGGTAGAAAAAACGTTCAGGGGCAAGAAGCCGCTGACAACGTGCCGCGTTACCCGTAAAGGTATAGACGCTTTTGAATCTTATGTTAATGCTTTAAAGACATACATCAATCACAAACCAAATGAATCGCACACCTAACCGGACAACTATGAAAAATTTATTGATTACAGCGGCTCTGGCAACGCTGGTGGCTTCCGCCGCGGCACAGCCCGTCATGAACAACAAGGAGAAAATGAAGGTCTTTGCCGTCTGGGAAGGCGAATGGCGCGGCGAAGGCTGGATGCAAATGGGCCCCGGAGAGCCAAAAACTTCCAGGGTCGATGAGAAGATTCAGTCGAAACTGGACGGAACCGTTTACCTCGTGGAGGGAATCGGCAAATCCACAAACCCGCAAACGAACGAGGAAATGATTGTGCACCAGGCCCTGGGACTGATTTCCTGGAATAATACAACCAACGAATACCAGTTCAGGACACACCTGAAGGATGGCAGAAGCACCGACGCCTGGTTGAAGGTAGTGGGTGAAAACAAATTCCAATGGGGATTCGAAGTTCCGGGCCGCGGCCAGACTCGCTACTCCATCACCTTAGACCCCATCAAGAAAACGTGGAATGAAATCGGGGAATTCTCACAGGACGGGAACAACTGGAGTAAGTTCTTCGAAATGAATCTTACCAAAGTCTGATGATCCTGATACTGTTGGCAGTTCTGTGTTATCTTATGATGCTCGCGCTGATGAGCGGAAAGTGACGCGGACGATCGCGCAGAATTCTCTATCTTTCCCGTAATGGAATTCGGGAAAATTGATCGGAGTACACTCGACCAGGTCAACTTTTATCTGCCCGACGATCGCGAGGAAACCTCGCGGTTGTTGTCGCAGGTTGATCGGCGTGAACCAAAACAACTGGCAGCCTATGTGGGCTGCGCAAAATGGGGCCGCAAGGACTGGATCGGGCGGATTTACCCGGAAGGAACACGCGAGAGCGACTTCCTCGCCCACTATGGACGATTTTTCAATAGTATTGAACTGAACGCGACATTTTACCGGCTGCCATCGATCACGCAGACATCAGCGTGGAGTAAACAGGTCGGCAGCGAATTCCGGTTTTCTCCAAAGGTCAGCCAGATCATCAGTCACATTAAGCGGTTGAAGGATGTCAAAGAGCTCAGCGATCGGTTTTTCCGTGGAATCACAGGATTTGGGGAAAAACTCGGCCCGGTATTCCTGATGCCCCATCCCGCCATCGGGCCAAAGGGGTTTGACACATTGCGGGCATTTGTCGATGCAATGCCCAGCGACGTTAAGGTCTTTGTTGAGATGCGTCACAAGGAGTGGTTTGGCGATCAGGAGTCTTTCAAAAAGCTTTTTGATTTCTTTGAGTCCGCCGGCGTGGGCTCGGTGATCACTGATGCAGCCGGACGACGTGATTGCGTGCATGTGCGTCTTACTGTTCCCGAGGCTTTCATCCGCTTTGTTGGCAACGGTCTTCATCCTTCCGACTATGCCCGCGTCGACGAGTGGGTGCAGCGCATTCGAAAATGGAAAGAGCAGGGACTGAAGGCCGTATACTTTTTCATGCACCAGGAAGATGAGGTTCATTCTCCTGAACTGGCCCAGTACGTCATAAGCAAGCTGAACGAACACTGTGGCACGCAACTCCAGGTGCCTCGGTTCCTGAGCGCATAAGGATATTACCATCGCGTAGTCTTGCGCGCTTGGCTAAAACATCTCTGAATTTACCTAACTTGCTGACGATGATCCTGGCACGTACCATCGTTGTACTTGTTTGTAGTGTTTTGCTCACCATCGAGGCGCCGGCTCAGGAACGCAGGGTCGGTATCTTCATAACCACGCCGCTTAGCAAGGATTGCCCCAACAAATTGAAAACCATGGATCGTAAAGAAGTCTGCATAACGCAGAGACCTGTGATCCCACGGACGGATTTTCTCTACATCACAGAGTTGGTCGAAAGAACTCATGCAAATTCCTACTTTCACCTGGTGTTGTCCGACAGTGGCTTTAACAAGCTGAAAGCCATATCGCGTGATCTACCAAGCGCTGAACTGGTACTTGTCGTCGACGACGCGGCTGTAGGATTCGTCCGCAACCTCGACCGGCTAAAAAGCGGACGACTGATGATTGACGCCCCTGAACCTTACAAATTGGATCTCATCCTCATTCATCAAAAATTCAGCGAGCTCGTTACTGTCAGAAAGCGATGATGCTTTGAAAACATGTCTTCGTTCAAAGGGCGTCAATTACTCGTGAGTTTCCCTTTGAATCGACGACTGTAATCGACTTTACAGCTGGGTGAATCCGAGAGGTGCGGCTTGATTGCGAGAGGTATCCCGACCCATAGTAAAACTCAACTTTTTGTTTTGCGCCGTCGGCGTACGTAAGCTCCGCCCATTGGTCCGTCGGCCCGGGCCTGAATAATCTAAGGCCTTCGCTATTCGCAATAGAGAACACTTTGAGGCTATCCTGATTCTGCGTAGCGATAATCAAGTCCCCCATGGGACGCGCGAGGCGCGCCAGGGCTTTCGCGTCGCCGGGCACATAAAACCCGCTTGTTGTAGGCGTGCCCATTGCAAATTGTCCCTTGCCATCACCTGCCAGCAGCAAGCCGTTGCAAGCATCATATCGACCAGCGAAGACCTCGTTGCCATAATCGTTTCCCACAAGCAGTACGTCGAGATGTCCATCGCCGTTGAAGTCGCCGGCGACCATGCCATTTACCGGAGCTACCTGAGCAAGCGTGGGTAACGCTGTCATCCGAAAGTGACCATCACCCAGGTTTTCGATGTAGCTGCTCGCCATGTTGTTGGCCTTGAGTATTAAAGCATCGCTTCTCTCTTCGTTTGACAACAAGTAATCGATTGTGGCTTTACTGTATTGGCGATAGCGGGAAAAGCGGTTCCTGAACAGCGGGCTTTGGGTGTTGAGTTCGTCCCAGAAATGCACGGGGTACTCCTTCTTCACCATGGAAGACATGGACTCGCGCATGAAACATGTTAATACCGGGTCAATGCTGCCGTTGCCGTCAAAATCCTTTGCGTACACCGTTAACGGGTGCGAGAGCGCTACCTGATAATTATTGTTGAGTCCAAGATTCCCAACGACATAATCGATGTCATTGTCTGAATCGAAGTCGGCGGCTGCAATGCTGTTCCACCAGCCGAAGATGCTGTCCAACCCGGTGGTATAGCGTTCGAAGCGGCTGCCCTCGTTCCTGAAGAATTGCACAGCAGTGAATTCTCCCACGAGCAACAAGTCAAGTCGACCGTCGTTGTCAAAGTCGGTCCAAAGGCCATCCGCAATCATACCGGCATCTTTGAGCGCCGGGAAAATTTCATTCGATACGTCTGTAAACTTTCCGCCATCATTTCGCAGCAGATAACTCGCGGGCGACAGTGGATATTTTCCAGGCACAACGCGTCCCGCGACGAAAAGGTCAAGATCACCGTCCGAATCAAAGTCGGCCGCGCGCGCGCAGGAGCCGCTGGAGCGGGTGTCAGGTAAAGCGTCGACCGAAAGCCTGAACCCACCTTTTCCGTCATTGATAAACAGTCTGTCCTGATACGGATCTTGGCTCTGGTAGTGCTCAATACTTCCGCTGACGATGTATAGATCCTGGTGACCGTCGCCATTCGCATCAAACAGCAGCAATCCCTCATCCTCCTCCTGCTTCTTATCATCCCTGATAGCTTTCACCGACCTGAATGAACCGTCCGCATTTTGATAAAATACCGAGTACGGATATGCTGTTGATCCGCCGATAATGACGTCTTCCAATCCGTCTCCATTGACATCACCCACAGCCAGACCTGGGCCCGACTGACTGAACTTATGCGGCAATGTCCGCTGGACGTTGAAGTCGATCTTGTCGTCTTCCTGATGAACAAAATCGATGAGCCTGAGTTGTCGGAATGGTGTAGCCTCGGTTGCAGGGTGTTGATCCAAGGCCCGGGCCGGCTGATAATTTACTGTGACCACCGTATTAATAGCTGGCGCGACGATGGATTGCACGTTGCCATCTGGCCATGTAATTTGTACTGAGTCCACCTCCGTAGCATCGCCGATTCCAAAATGTATGACATTCTCAACCGACGAAAGAAATCCGCGATAAATGGTGTTTTCATACAGCTGCCGCGTCTGGCCATAAAAGATCTGAACCTTCGCTCCGACGGCAGTTTTCTTTTGGGCCTCGTCGGCAAGTTTAAACCGTATAAAGTTTCGGACCCTCGCTGCATCGTCGCTGTCATCATACAACATATTCTCGTATACCGACGCAGACTCGTTAATGTTGTTCACCACGTAATCCAGGTCTCCGTCGTTATCAAGGTCAGCGAAGGCTGCGCCGTTCGAAAATGAAGGTTGGTTCATGCCCCATTCGGTGGTCACATCGGCGAAGGTTAGGTCTCCATTATTTCTGAAGGCATAGTTCGGAATTTTCACCACCGGGATAGAGTCCTTGAGGTTAGCAAGGCTTGCAATGTTCCCGACAGTGGCCCGGTAGTTGGCGAAGTCCTTGTCGGTAATGTCTTTGGGGAAGCCATTGGTCACGATCAGGTCCTTGAATCCATCGTTGTCGAAATCCGCGAACAATGGCGACCAGCTCCATTCTGTTTGATGGATGCCCGAAAACTGACCTATTTCACTAAACTTAACGCCTTCACCGAGACCGTTGTTAAGGTGAAGCATGTTGCGTGTATACTGATGTTCGTAGTTGTATTTCCGGTCATTGATGTAGGTGAGGTAGTTCTTATTGCCAATGGTCGTTTTCTTTCGGTCGCTGGTTTCCGGCAACATATCGGTTGTGATGATTTCCGGTAGTCCGTCATTGTTGACATCTGCCGCGTCGTTGCCCATCGAAAACTGGCTCTGATGACCCACGAGAACGGCAATCTTATTGCTGAATGTGCCATCGCCGTTATTGATATACAGCGCGTCATTGGAAAGGTAGTCGTTGGAAACGTAGATGTCCTGCCACCCATCCATATTAAAATCGGAAACTGAAACGCCCAGGCCGAATCCTTCCAGCGTAAGTCCTGCCTCAAGGGTCACGTCAGAAAAAGTTCCATCGCCATTGTTCCGGTACAGTTTGTCATTATTGAGAGCGGAGCCATCATTGATCCTGGGTCGGTAGTTTGAGGGCAGATGGTCCATGCGCTGGTTGATCAGCAGGAACAAATCCAGGTCGTCGTCCTTGTCGTAATCGAAGAACGCCGCAGCAACGCAGTAACCGCCATCTTCAACTCCATATTGTGAAGCCTGGTTGGTAAATGTCGGCACTTGATTTTCATCGACACCATTATTGATAAAGAGCATGTTCCGTCTCCTGGCGGAATCAGCATGCATGGTGGCACAGACATAAATATCCGACCATCCGTCATTGTTGATATCAACGACCGCAACGCCTGAGTTCCACCGTCCCGGGATGTTTATCCCGGCGTTCGCGCTGACATCTTCAAATTGAAGCCCTCCTCTGTTGAGATACAATCTGTTGGGCACGAGATTGCCCGTGAAGAAAATGTCCTGCCGGCCGTCATTATTGAAATCGCCAATACCAACGCCGCCCCCGTTGTAGATGTACTCGTGGGTGAGAATATTAAAGGTGTCATTATCTTCGACGCGGTTGTTAAAGTCAATTCCCGTGTCGGCTGCAGAGCGCAGCTTAAAAAGTGTTTCGGGTTGCCGGGTACAGGCGATGGCAATAATGGCCGGCAGACAGGTAGTTAGCAGTCTCCTCAGGGTTTTCATCACTCGTCCTCCTTAAAAAGGCAAAGGCCAATATATCACTATTGGCCTTTGCAAAAAACTAAGTCGATCAGTTAATAGCCGGGATTTTGCTTCAATATATCAGATCCGACGATGTCAATTTCCCGTTGCGGAATCGGCATATATTCATCACGATCTTTCGTGAACGATGCGCCAACGAAGGGCGACGCCGACACCTGTGCTCTTTCATACGTCAGATACGCATTCAGCGCAGCGTCTGCAATACCCCAGCGCACCAGGTCAAAGAAGCGATGGCCTTCGCCCGACAGTTCAAGCTTGCGCTCGAAGCGAACGGCATTTCGCGCAAACGCCTGATCCGTCCAGGTCGTATTGTAAGTGTCAATCACATAGTTGGCTGCAGGAGTGGCACCGTCCATGACAAAGCCCTCCGGATTAGCTGCACGGGTTCTGATCTGGTTGACATATCCACGGGCCGTCTCGAGGTTGCCCAGTTCCACCTCTGCCTCGGCAGCCATCAGGAGCACATCGGCAAAGCGAATGATGGGAACATTAAGTGCTGAGTAACCAGGGGTCCACGAGCTCTTATCCACGCCACCAGCGGACTCTTCCGCCTTTGACCAGATGAATTTCTTAGGAGCATAAGGTCCACCATATGCCTGATCGCGAATCCAGGCAATACCGGGATGGTCGCCATGGTCGAGATATGGAAGTCCTCTGCGACCAACGGAATGATCCAGTCGGGGATCCAGGTTGCCGGCATCAGGCGTAAACGGTGCGGTTGCTGCTACGTTCTGATCAGTTTTGAGCGCATTGGCAGCACTGTTATATGATCCATCCAGTAATGGCAGCCCGCTTGCGTCGGTCCGGAAGGAGTTGGCCAACTCAAAACTTGGCTGGAAGAAGCCGCAACATCCTGCAGGGCCACCGTTGTAAGGGAAGTTCAACACAAAGTCAGGGTTTGCATTGTTGATCGTGCCGGTACCGGCGGCGGATTGAATGGCGAAGACTGATTCCTCATTGTTGTCTGAGGCAATGCGCCAGAGGTCACCATAATGCTCCACAAGGCCGTACTTCTGACCGTTGGCAGTCTTTCCGTTGGCGATAACATCGTCAAACACCGCCTTGGCCTCGGCATATTTGCCCTGGTAAAGATACGCTTTTGCAAGGTAGGCACCCGCAGCCCATTTGTTGGCGCGGCCCGCCTGTGCTTGCGTTTCGGGCAGATTATTGTAAGCAAATTCCAGGTCCGCCTCAATAAAGGGCCAAAGATCCGTGTCGTTTCCTACCTCGTCAATACCAGCCCCGTAGTCAACGTTCTCGTCGATGTAAGGCGTGTTGTTGAACAACTTCTTCAATTCAAAATAGTAGTGACCGCGCAAGAACTTGCCTTCCGCTTCAATCCGGGTCAAATCAGCCGCCGGAACTGAAGGGTCGGGATTCTGGAGCAAGCGCATCAGTGCGTTCGTCCGGGCGACACCTTCGTATGTGGCCTGGTATTTCTCCAGCACCGAAGTGTTGGTAGGCTGAGCGTCGTATGCCTGGATTTCATTCACCTGAGCCTGGTCACCTGAGTTCGTGCCTTTATTGGCATCACCACCCAGGACTCCACCCCAGAACCAGTTAGTTGAGCCTGCGTAAAAACCTCCGCGGCCCTGCAACATACTGTAGGCGCCTATCAGGGTTCCTTCAAGGCCGCTTTTCGACGTCAATTGGGCGTCGGTGATCGAGCCGGTCGGCGTTACCTCAAGAAATTCCTCGCTGCACGACACGGCGAAACCCACGATCATCGCGACTGTCAGAATTATTCTTTTTATGTTTTTCATAGTCCTTAGTTCTTTTATTCAGCTAGTAAATTCAATTACAAACCGAGGTTGATTCCAAAAGTCCAGCTCCTCGTGATCGGGAAGTTACCAATGTCGATACCGAAATTCGTATCAACGTCTCCACCCACGCTGGGATCCAGACCTTCATATCCGGAGATCGTAAACACATTGTTCACACCAGCAAACACCCTGAGTTTAGCAATGTTTGCCCGTGACAGAATCGACGATGGAAGGTTGTATGCCACAGAAATATTCTGCATACGGAAGTATGAACCGTCCTCGACGTAGAATGAACTTGCCTGTGTATTGGTGCTGAAGTTCGAAACGTTCTCGAAAATCGGGATCGTGGCACCCGGATTTTCTGGAGTCCAGGATTCCTTCACGCGTTCGCTGATGGAAGCACCGGCAAACGAAGGATAGAAATCGGTGAACCACTTCGACTGGTTGAAGATCTTGTTGCCAATAGAGGCAAACATGTAGCTCTCCAAATCGAAACCTTTATAGCTGAATTTGAAATTGATCCCGCCAGTGAACTTAGGCACAGGGCTCCCAAGCCAGGTGCGGTCGTCATCATTGATCACTCCGTCGTCGTTGATATCGCGGAAACGGAAGCGTCCAATACCCTGAGCAGGAGTTTCGGCAGTAGCATTAGCTGTTTTTACAACACCGGCCTGATCGGGTGCAGCGTCTATCTCTGACTGGGATTGGAACAATCCTACAACTTCATATCCAAAGAAGGAAGAGATCGGACGTCCAACCTGGTTGCGGATCGGAGTAATCCCGCGGAAGCTCGGGTTCACGGTGGATAGGTAGGTTGCGCCGGGATCGAGAGAGACGATCTCGTTCTTCAGGAAACCACCATTGACTGTGAACTCATAGGCTACATCGCGAACCTGGCCGCGTGTGATGAGCTGAATGTCAATCCCTTTGTTCTGCATTTTTCCAACGTTCACAGACGGGGGCGATGCAAAGTTACCGTTCGTTACAGTGATCGGCACCTGGAACAAGAGGTCCTCCGTGTCTTTTTTCCAGAAGTCGACGATCACATCCAGTCTGGTATTGAGGAATGTACCGTCAAATCCAATGTTGGTTGTAACGGCCTTCTCCCATTTTGCCAACGGGTTTCCGATCCTGCTTCTGTAGAATCCTCCAGCTGCACCGCTATTGTCAATCGGATAAGAGGAGTTGCCGACGTTTGTTGCGTACAGGCTGTACTGGTTGTCAGGAGCAACGTTGTTCGAGTTACCCATGATACCCCATCCTCCACGGATCTTCAGGTCGTCAACCCAGGTTGCGCCATCCATGAAGGCCTCTTCCGTGATCCTCCAACCAAGTGAGAAAGCGGGGAACACACCATATCTGTTTTCTGCGCCAAACCTCGAGGAACCATCACGACGGATCACGACTGAAGCGAGATACTTGTCATCGAAAGTATAGTTCAGCCTACCAAAGTACGAAGCGAAGTTCACGCCTTTAAAGTAGCTCGATCCGACGGTCCGGGTCGATCCGGCTTCCGTGGTGTTCAAGGTCACAAAGTCGCGATCTTCCGAGAACGGATTCAAGCCCGTACCATTCATGTTGCGCCCGCGTCCGGTATTGAGAGCTTCCTGACCGACCAGGACATCAAGTACGCCGCTGCCGAGCGTCTTCCTGTAGCTCAGTGTATTGGTGTACACCCAGGCGAAGAACTGCGAAGCACCCTCACTATACGTTATCGCCGAGTTATTCTCGGAGTTCTCATATTGACGGCCGAAATAAGACCATCCATAGCTTGACCCAAACTGACCGCCAATACTGGTTCTGAGTACGAGGTCTGTCATCGGCTCGAATTCGAGGTAGATGTTACCCAAGCCTCCTGCTCCAAAACCGCGGTCGTCTTTTTGACGGTCGAGGTTAGCAACCGGGTTGCGGGGGTTGTTAAAGCCCGCCGCACGTGTACCAGCATATCCACCAAATTCATCGTATACCGGAATAATGGATGGCATACGGAATGCGGCCAATATGTCGTTCTCGTCATCCGACACACCAGCGCCGCCGCCACCGCCAAGCAACAAGCGGGTCTGGCGATATGTAAACTGAATGTTCTCGCCGACGCGCAGATTCTTCAGTACATCAAACTCGGAGTTGACGCGGAAAGCATAGCGCTTGAAGTGCTGGTGCAAAAGGATACCATCCTGATCTTGCATGCTGAGACCCAGATAGAAACGCGAGGTCTCGCCGCCACCACTGATGCCCAGGGTATTTCTGATAACGGGGGCACTCCTCGTTATTTCGTCATACCAGTCGGTCCCCGACTTATTCGCGCGAACGACCTGGTAAATCGGCTTCGAAAAGTCGGTCACGTTATAGTTTGCTCTCTCGGCATTGAGGTCAACTGACCCGGTCACACCCGTCTGGGATCCAACCAATAGATAGTCAGGGATAACGGGGGTAGAACCTGTTCCGAACTGAGGATGGTTAAAGACTGGCGCTTCTCCGTTAGCGGCAGCAGTATTGCGAACCGCATTCCAGGTCCATTCGGCAAAGTCGGTTGGATTCATCATCGGCTGACCCTTTCCAGGATCCGTTACGCCGATCATGCCGTCCCATGTAACATTGAGCCTTCCCTGGTTACGGCTGCCTTTCTTAGTAGTGTATACAATCACTCCATTGGCTGCACGAGCTCCATATATAGAGGCTGAAGCGGCATCTTTCAATACCGTCGTTGTTTCAATATCGTCTGGATTGAGGAAATCGATGCTACCCACAGGAAGACCATCAACTACATAAAGGGGCTGATTACCTCCGAATGCGCCGAAACCGCGCACCCGAACCTGGCTGGTGGTACCGGGCTGACCGTTGGTCACAACCGTTACACCGGCAACGCGACCCTGCAACTGCTGCTCGACGTTACCCGAAGGCACAACCGTCAGGTCTTTCGTCCTCACCGTAGAAACCGAGCCCGTGGTCTCCCGGCGCAGATCGGTGGAATATCCGGTTACAACGACCTCTTCCAGCGCCATCACATCCGGCTGCAAGGTGAGATCAATTGTACTGCGGCTGGTTACAGCAATTTCTTGAGTGCTGTAACCGATGAATGAGAAAACGAGGACTGCGTTTCCTCCAGAGACGTTAATTGCGTACCGTCCGTCGGCATCCGTCGTCGTGCCATTAGCAGTCCCTTTTTCCAGGATGCTAACGCCCGGCAACGGGGACCCGGTATCGTCCAGAACTCGCCCGCTCACTCTCAACTCCTGTGCAACCACGGGCACCGCCAGGAGCAGCAAAAACACACTTGCAACGATACTGCAGTAGAGTTTTTTCATAAGAATTTTGGTTTGGGTTAAGCTAAAAATTTCGCCATGCGTGCTACCGGCAACACAAAGTTTGCCCGCAGAGCATTACACCAATGTAAAAATTCTTCCGTTACTATGCCGGCAAACCAGCAAATAATATTTCGAAAACGTTTACACAATCGTTTACGACCATATTCGAAGGCATGTAATTATTGATGTGTGCACGCGCACACCGCAATCCCGCACACTCAAGCCAGATCCCACATCCCTCCCTTTTCGTCGCCCGACATAGGCTATTCTCTCCATTCTACCAAGACAGAAAAAGTCACGGTAAACGATTATTTTGCCGCCCTTTGACGATGCCTTTATACGAACAATACCCAGTCTATCTCTCGAATTCCTTATCGGGAAAAAAAGAACTATTTCAACCTATACATCCAGGACGTGTCGGCATGTACGTGTGCGGTCCGACCGTATATAATAATGTCCACCTCGGCAATGTGCGGACGTTCCTGACGTTCGACATCATTTCCCGATACCTGCGATACCTCGGATATGCTGTCCGTTATGTCAGGAACATCACCGATGTCGGTCATCTGGAATCCGACGCTGACGAAGGCGAAGATAAAATCGCCAAGAAGGCCCGGCTCGAACAGCTGGAACCCATGGAAATCGTCAAGCAATACACCGAAGATTTTCATGAGGTCATGCGGCAATTCAACATCCTTCCTCCGAGTATTGAACCGTATGCCACTCAACACATCGTGGAACAGATCGCCATCACCGAACGGTTGGTCAACCAGGGTCTCGCCTATGTCGCCAACGGCTCCGTCTACTTCGACGTAAAAAAATACAATGAGTCACACCATTATGGAATTCTCTCCGGCCGTAAGATCGAAGAGCTGATGGAAAGCGGTCGCGACCTCGACAACCAGGATGAGAAGCGTGAGAAAATTGATTTTGCGCTCTGGAAGAAAGCGGCGCCCGCGCATATTATGAAGTGGCCGTCTCCCTGGGGAATGGGATTCCCCGGGTGGCATATCGAATGCACGGTCATGAGCACCAAATACCTCGGTGAGACTTTCGACATCCACGGCGGTGGTATGGATCTGAAATTTCCACACCATGAGTGCGAGATTGCGCAAGCCACAGGAGCTAACGGAAAACCGCCCGTGAAGTATTGGGTACATTCGAACATGCTCACGGTCAATGGCCAAAAGATGAGCAAGTCGTTGGGTAACTCATTTTTGCCCGCGGAGTTGTTTTCAGGCAATCACCCGTTGCTGGCCAAAGGCTTCTCGGCGCCCGTGGTGCGGTTCTTCATGCTTCAGTCGCATTACTCCAGCACGCTTGATTTTTCGAACGAAGCACTACTCGCCGCCGAAAAGGGATATCGCAAACTAAGCAACGCCATAAAAATAGCCCGCGGGTTGGCGCAGACTGCCGACGAAGACGTCGACAAAGAACTCGAACGGGAGCTTCAACGGCTTATCGATGAGTGCCACAATAACATGAGCGACGATTTTAACACCGCGAAGACGCTGGCGGTGCTATTCGAAATGGCTGCTCGAATCAATGACTTTCAGTCTGGAAATCTGAAGACGAATCGCGCGGGCAAAGACATCTTCGGAAATTTCATCAAGACATTTCTGGAATTCAGCCACAATGTTCTCGGCCTTCAGGAAGAACTTAATCCCGACGGACATTTGTTAGACAATGTGATCAAGGTCTTAATCGAGCTGAGACGGAAGGCTCGATTGGATCGCAACTACAGCCTGTCAGACAAGATACGCGACGACCTGAAACAAATTGGTGTTCAATTGAAGGACGGAAAAGACGGGGAGATAACGTACACCATTGAAAACTGACGTGTTAAAGAAGATCTTCATACTGCCCATCCGGCTTTATCAGCTCACACTTTCGCCGCTCATCGGCGCTAACTGCCGCCATGTACCCACATGTTCACAATACACCATCGAAGCCATCCAGGAGTGGGGCGTGATTCGCGGAATATGGCTTGGAATCAAGCGAATAGCGCGCTGCCATCCGTGGGGAACTCATGGATACGACCCTGTGCCGCGAAGAAAGTGACTGCCGCATAAAACGGGTGCAATCGTTTGCCCGTAAAAAATTTACGGACTGTACAATCGTTTTCTGTGAACTTGAATCCAGAAACAGTACATTTAAAACCCCTGATTCTATTTTTTTATGCGCGATTTTCAGATCAAGAAAACTCCAAAAACTTACGACGTCTGTATTGTGGGTTCAGGAGCCGGCGGCGGCATGGCTGCATATGTTTTGGCTAACGCGGGAATTAAAGTCGCTCTGCTTGAGGCAGGGCCGATGTACGATCCCGCCAAGAACGTCACACAACTCAAGTGGCCATACGAATCACCCAGGCGTGGCGCGAGCTCGCCATTGCGTCACTTCGGTGACCTCGATGCAGCGTACGGTGGATGGGAACTCGATGGTGAGCCGTACACCCACAAAGATGGAACAAAATTCGATTGGTTTCGCTCGCGCATGCTCGGCGGCCGCACCAACCACTGGGGGCGCATCTCCTTGCGATTCGGCCCGCGTGATTTTAAACGACGCTCGATCGATGGCTTAGGGGATGATTGGCCCATCGCCTACGACGACGTCAAGCCTTATTATGACAAAGTCGACCGATTGATCGGCGTTTTCGGATCTGTCGAAAACATTCCCAATGAGCCGGACGGAATCTTCCTTCCCCCTCCGAAGCCGCGACTGCACGAGATGTTCATCAAGGACGCGGCCACCTCGCTCGGTATCCCTGTGATCCCATCCAGACTGTCCATACTCACGCGACCACTGGAAAACAGTCCAAACCGCGGCGCGTGTTTCTTCTGCTCTCAATGCAATCGCGGTTGCACCGTTTATGCCGACTTCTCATCATCATCGGTGTTGGTTAATCCTGCGCTCAAGACGGGCAACGTCGACGTTGTCCCTAATGCGATGGCGCGCGAAGTAATCACCAACGGCGAGGGAATCGCGACCGGCGTCTCCTACGTGGACAAAGACGACATGCAAGAGTATGTCGTGAATGCGAAGGTCGTCATGTTGGCCGCCAGTGCCTGTGAATCGGCCAGGCTTTTGCTCAATTCGAGGTCGCCGCGTCATTCCAATGGGCTGGCGAACTCCAGTGGAGTAGTTGGAAAATACCTTCACGACTCCACCGGGGCCTCGATGGGAGGCTTCCTTCCGAAACTGGTCGGTCGCAAACGCTACAACGAAGATGGTGTTGGAGGCATGCATGTGTATACGCCGTGGTGGCTCGACAATAAGAAATTGGATTTTCCGAGAGGTTATCACATCGAGTACTGGGGCGGAATGGGTATGCCGGGTTATGGGTTTGGATTTGGGATGCAACATACTAACGGCAAGTATGCCGCACGCAACGGACAGAAGAAAGAGGCGGGAGGATATGGCGCGTCATTGAAGGACGACTACCGCTATTTCTATGGTGCTTCCTTCGGTATGGCGGGTCGTGGTGAGGCAATCGCCAGGGAAGACAATTATTGCGAGATCGATCCGAATACCGTCGATAAGTACGGCATCCCGGTACTGCGGTTCCATTATAAATGGAGTGACTACGAAGTCAAGCAGGCGAAACACATGAAAGAGACCTTTGCCGAGATCATTCACAAAATGGGAGCCGATATCACCTGGGGTCAGGACGGCGCGGACAACAGCTACGGCCTCGAAGCACCTGGCAGGATCATCCATGAGGTAGGGACGACGCGAATGGGCAATGACCCGAAGAAATCGGTGGTTAATTCCTTCAATCAGGCACATGATTGCAAGAATTTGTTTGTCGTCGACGGCGGCCCCTTTGTATCCCAGGCCGACAAAAATCCAACGTGGACAATACTCGCACTTTCGATGCGCGCATCCGAATACATTATTGATGAATTGAAAAAGCAAAATCTGTAATTCCTATGGATAGAAGAAGATATCTCAAGACACTCGTCGCGGGTACCGCCGGAACCGGGCTCTTACTTCAGTCGTGCGATCCCGATAAGGTAACGACGACCGAGGCGCCAACCTTCACCATCGACCGGACTCCGCAGGAAGTGGCCCGTGAGCAAAAACTCATGAGTGAGACATTCTTTGATGAGCATGAAATGAAAACGATCGAAGTACTTTCTGACATCATCATCCCAAAGGACGATGTGTCGGGAAGCGCAACGGATGCCGGTGTCCCGGCTTTTATCGAGTTTATCGCCAAGGACATGCCACGCTATCAGACGCCCTTGCGGGGAGGATTGCGCTGGCTCGATCTGCAGTGCATGAAACGATTTGGCAAAGACTTTGTTTCGTGTTCGTCCGATCAGCAGATTGAGATGATCGACGAAATTGCTTATCCGCAAAAAGCGAAACCCGAAATGGCCCAGGGGGTGGCTTTCTTCAACACTATGCGGGACCTCGTCGCCTGTGGATTTTTCACCAGCAAAATCGGCATTGAAGACCTCGGTTACGTTGGTAACAGACCCAATCAATGGGATGGCGTACCCGAAGAAGTACTCAGGCAATACGGACTGCAATACGATGCCCGCACCCTTGAGATAGCTGTAAAGTTTAACACCTGAACCAAAAAAAGTGATGTCATCGAACAGGAAAGTAACCCAAACGAAAAAGCAATCGAGAAGAAATTTTATTCGCAACGCGGCCATGGCTGGCGCGGCATTTTCCATTGTACCCAGGTTTGTGCTGGGTAATGGATACCGTGCGCCGAGCGACATGTTGTATGTCGCCGGAATTGGCGCCGGCGGAAAGGGTGAGAGCGACTTATCCAATTTTGCTGCCAGCGGCAAAGCCGAGATCGCGGTTCTGTGTGATGTCGACGATCGCCGTGCTGCCAATTCTGTAAAGGCATTTCCTAAAGCGAAGTATTACAAGGATTTTCGTGAGATGCTCGATAAGGAACACAAGAGCATCGATGCGGTTTCGGTTTCCACGCCGGACCATAATCACGCTGTTCAGGCGTATGCCGCGATGCAACTCGGAAAACATGTTTACGTACAGAAGCCATTGACCCACGACATTTACGAGGCCCGCGTGCTGACCGAGGCCGCAAAAAAATACAAGGTCGTTACTCAAATGGGCAACCAGGGTGCCTCCGGTGATGGGGTCAGGCAATTGATGGAGTGGTATAACGCGGGACTTCTCGGGGATGTGCACACGGTCTACTGCTGGACGAACAGGCCGGTGTGGCCGCAGGGGATACCCTGGCCTTCGGAGAAAGCCTCCGTTCCGGCCGAACTGGACTGGAACTTGTGGCTCGGTACGGCGCCGTACAAGGATTATGTGGAGAAACTTGTGCCCTTCAACTGGAGAGGATGGTGGGACTACGGCACGGGTGCACTCGGCGACATGGGTTGTCATATTATTGAGCCTCCATTCCGCGTGTTGGGATTGCAGTATCCTACCGACGTGACCGCGAGTGTAGGATCGGTTTATGTCGACGAGTTTCGTCGCGGGTATTTTCCGGATAGCTGCCCACCGTCGTCCTATGTGATTCTCACGTTCCCTACCCGGAACGGGAAGCCACCCGTCAAGTTGCATTGGATGGATGGCGGAATCCAGCCGGAGCGGCCTGAAGAACTCGGCGCGAATGAACGCATGGGCGACGGAGGCAACGGCGTAATATTCGTCGGTACCAAAGGCAAGATGATGTGTAGCACATACGGTGCTGATCCATTATTGCTGCCGACATCGAAGACCAAAGAAGTGAATGTCAAGCAAACGATCAAGCGCGTACCCGGCAGTGCGGGAGGTCATTATGCTCAATGGGTTGAAGGTTGCCTCGCCGGATACGGGAAGATGGAACTGAGCTCTCCATTCGACATTGCGGGTCCTCTGACCGAGACTATTCTCATGGGAAATCTCGCCATCCGCAGCCACGATATACGCAAGCCGCGTGAGAACGATTCAGACCGGTTCGATTATCCGGGAAGGAACATCAAGCTGTTGTGGGATGGCGCCAACATGCGGGTGACGAATTTTGACGATGCGAACCAGTTTGTTAAACGACAATATCGCGAAGGTTGGAAACTGGTTTAGCCAACAGCATCAGGTTTAATAATTTTGACAACAACCATGACAGATTATGACAATGTCACGCAAATCGAGAAGGAAGTTTATTAAAGATGCTGCCCTGATGGGTGCGGCATTCACCATCGTACCGCGGTTCACGTTGGGAGGCAAGGGATTCATCGCTCCGAGTGATACACTTTACGTCGCCGGCGTTGGCGTCGGCGGCAAAGGCATTGAGGACCTGAACAAGACGTCGAAGTCGCCCAATGCGAAGATCGCCTATCTATGCGATGTCGACGACCGGATGGCTGTCGAGTCGCGGAAGAATTTTCCAGATGCACCTTATTACAAGGACTTCCGCGTAATGCTGGACAAAGTCGGCAATGATATCGACGCGGTGACTGTTACAACACCTGATCATAACCACGCGGTTGTAGCTATGGCGGCAATGCAGCGCGGAAAGCACGTATACGTACAAAAGCCCCTCACCTATTCCATTCACGAAGCCAGAACACTCACCGAGGCTGCGAAGAAATATCGCGTCGTTACGCAGATGGGAAATCAATTCGCTTCCGCGAATGCCGTTCGTCGCGCAAAAGAACTCGTTGATGCAGGAACGATCGGAGAGGTGACGCGCGTGCTGGCGTGGACCAACCGACCGGTCTGGCCTCAAGGCGTGCCGACTCCTACGGGAAAATATGAGATCCCAAAGGAACTCGATTGGGATGTGTGGCTCGGACCTGCACCCTATATCGACTTCAACCCGGCCTACCTGCCTTTCAACTGGAGGGGATGGTGGGCATTCGGCACCGGAGCGCTCGGCGACATGGCCTGCCATATCATGGATGCGGCATTTCGTATCCTGCCGATCGATTATCCCACGGAAGTGGAATGCAGTACCACCACGATGTGGAAAGGATTTTTCGAAGAGGCCGACTACGTCGATAGTTGCCCTGCCTCGTCGATCATTCATCTGAAATTTCCGAGGAAAGATGGCAAAGGTGATATAGCGCTCACCTGGATGGATGGCGGGTTGCTGCCGAAGAGACCCGAAGAGTTGTTGCCGAATGAAGAGATGGGCGACTGGAATGGTGGCTACATCTTCGAAGGCACGAAGGGCAAACTGATGGGCAACTACGACACCATGCCTGTTGTGCTGCCGACTTCGCGGATGAAAGAGATCAATGTTAAAGAAACAATTCCCCGTATCAAGGGTGGTCCCGACGGACATTATCTCCAATGGGTGGACGCTTGCCTTGCGGGCTATGGGAAGAAAGAGCTCAGCTCACCGTTCGAGTACGCGGGTCCTTTCACAGAAGCTGTACTCATGGGCAACCTTGCGTTGAGAGCATACGCCATGCGCGACGACAAAGGATTCCCAGGCAGGAAAAAATTGTTGTGGGATGCGAAGAATATGAAGATCACAAACTTTGATCCGGCCAACGAGTTCGTACAGCGTCAATACCGCAAGGGCTGGTCGCTGGGGGCGTGACATCTGTCGGCGTGGTTTGACGCCAGCCAAAAAATCCTGATATTTCAGGATTTATTTTTTGATGGATGTTGAAAATCGACTCCCATACTCACATCATCCCGAGAAAATTGCCAAACTGGGCGGAGAAGTTCGGGTATGGGGATTTCATCTATTTGCAGCATCACCGAAAGGGTATGGCCAAGATGATGCGCGGCAACCAGTTCTTTCGCGAGATTGGCGAGAATTGCTGGAATCCAGAGCTGCGGATTCGCGAATACGAACGATTCAACACGCAAGTACAGGTTGTCTGCACGATTCCCGTGATGTTCTCATACTGGGCACGGCCGATCGACGGCCTGGAGATTTCCAGATTCCTCAACGATCATCTTGCAGACCTGGTGCACAAATATCCGAGGCATTATGTGGGCCTCGGCACGCTGCCCATGCAGGATACCGAGCTGGCTATTCAGGAGTTGGAACGCTCTCGCGCGATCGGTCTGCACGGCGTTCAGATCGGGTCGAATATTAATGACCTCAATCTCAATGAAGAGCGTTTCTTTCCGATTTTTGATGCGTGCGAAAAACAGGGTATGGCCGTGCTGATCCATCCCTGGAACATGATGGGCGAAAAACAAACGCCCCGGTACTGGCTGCCGTGGCTCGTGGGAATGCCAGCTGAAACTTCCCGCGCCATCTGCTCGATGATCTTTGGCGGGCTTTTTGAGAAACTTCCGGGACTGCGGGTGAACTTCGCACACGCCGGCGGCTCGTTCCTTCCGACCTTGGGGCGAATACAACACGGATTTGAATGCCGCCCCGACCTCGTGGCGATCGACAACAATGTCAGCCCGAAAAACTATTTGAAAAAATTCTGGGTGGATAGCGTGACCCACGACTCGATGATGCTCGAGTACGTGATCAAGATGGTGGGGTCGAAAAGGATAACCCTTGGATCGGACTACCCGTTCCCGCTAGGCGACCTTCAGATCGGTAAGTTTATCGAGGAGATGAACATCGACAATTGTGCAAAGGAAGATATTTTTCATCGCGCGGCGCTGGAATGGTTGAACGTGCCCATCGAAAGGTTTGTATGAAAGTACGCGTGCTCGTTTTCTTTGTTGCCATTGTATGCCCTTCGCTTTCCATCGCTCAGGAATCGCAAAAGCTGCAGGAATATCTGCAGCAGGAGCAGCAACGAAAGCGCTCGGAGGCGATGCGTCAAATGGACTCCGGCGTCTTCTACATGGATGCCGGCAAGTACGCTCTCGCCGACGAGAAGTTCCGCTACGTGCTGCAACACATTAACAGCATCCCATCGGACCTCACATTCTTTTTTGGCAAGAATTCTTTCCACCTGGGGATGTTCAGGCAGAGCGTGGACTGGCTCAATAAATACATACAGCTGAAAGGCACCACTGGCCGGTTCTACGAAGAATCGGTAGCGTTACTGAAGCAATGTGAGGCGGGATTGGTGGAGGAGAAGGCCGAGGATGCAAAAAAGGTCGCGGAAGTGTTGTCGAATAACTTTGATATTGACTGCGGTCCTTCGGGAAAAGTCATTTGTCCCGTATGCAAAGGTGATCGCGTCATCATGCGGCGCGGCGCATTTGGAAACGAATATAAGACCTGCCCTTACTGCGACGACCATGGGATGCTGACATGCAAGGAGTACAACAGCCTGCTGCGCGGACAGCTCAAGCCCAAGACCTGACCCGTCCGGCGATTGGCCGGTACCCGCCATTTTTGTATCTTTGCGAGATTAGGTATACTAAAGACTTGATTAACCTGCAATTAATCAGCGCTTTATGACATTATTTAACCGGGTTGAGGGGCGGCTTCTCAAGGAGAAGATGCGTGCCATGGTGGAGAAAAGGATTACGATCTCGTTTTACCGGTATCATCATATCACTGACCCTCAGGCTTTTCGTAACGAACTCTATATCGGCCTGCGTGACCTCGACGTCCTCGGCAGAATCTATTTGGCCACAGAAGGTATCAATGCCCAGGTAAGTGTTCCTGAAGAAAAGGCCGCTGATTTCAAGGACTATCTATACAGCATAAGTTTTCTGAACGGCGTGCGGCTCAATATCGCGGTTGATGATAATGGGCGCTCATTCTTTAAGCTAAAGATCCTGGTTCGCAAAAAGATTGTGGCCGACGGTCTTGACGACAGCTCGTTCGATGTCACCAATAAGGGCGTGCCTGTCGATGCGACGGAGTTCAACCGTCTTGCCAGCGATCCAAATACGGTTCTGGTTGACATGAGGAATCATTATGAAAGCGAAGTTGGGCACTTCCGGGGCGCCATCTGTCCTGATGTCGATACCTTCCGCGAGGAGCTTCAGGTTTTGCACGAGATCATGAGCCCTCAGAAAGACAAGAACCTGTTGATGTATTGCACCGGCGGCATTCGGTGTGAGAAGGCCAGTGCCTGGATGAAACACCAGGGCTTCAAAAACGTCTTTCAGCTCGACGGTGGAATTATCAATTATGCTCGCGAGGTGAAGGAAAAAGGACTACAAAACCTGTTTGTCGGCAAAAACTTCGTGTTCGACGAAAGACTGGGGGAGCGCATTACTGACGATATTATCGCGGTATGCCACCAATGCGGCAAGCCGTGCGACGACCACACCAATTGCCGCAACGACGGTTGCCATCTTCTGTTTATCCAATGCCCGGATTGTGCGGAGAAATATCAGGGGTGTTGCTCCGAGGAGTGTCGCAACACGATTAACCTTCCAGTTGAAGAGCAACGGGCATTGCGGAAAGGGCTCGACGTTGGACGGCAGGTTTACAAAAAGAGCCGATCGGAGAAGATTCAACATCGTGGAAAAACGGGAGCAAAGGATACTCTAACCTTGAAAAGGTAAACGGAATGGTGACCAGGATTGGGATAATCAACGTCTCTGACAGGGCAAGCCAGGGCATCTACGAGGATACGCCGGGCATGACAATTGCTGCGACGCTGGCGGAATACCTCAGGAGCCCGTGGGAGAAAGAGTACGCCGTGGTTCCCGATGAGCAGGAGTTAATTGAACAGACCATGGTTGACATGGCTGACAACAGACAATGTTGTCTGATCATCACATCGGGAGGTACGGGGCCGGCGAAGAGAGATGTAACACCTGAGGCTACCGAAGCCGTCTGCAGCAAAATGCTGCCCGGGTTCGGGGAACTGATGAGGTCGAAGAGCCTGACCTCTGTTCCTACAGCCATACTGTCAAGACAAACCGCAGGGATAAGGAATAAGACGTTGATTGTCAACTTGCCGGGCAAGCCAAGAGCGATCCGGCAATGCCTGGACGCGGTATTTCCGGCGATTCCCTATTGTATCGATCTGCTGGAAGGCCCGTACCTCGAGTGCAACGACAATATTATCAAGGTTTTCAGACCGCAGCCGGCGTAAACAAAACATTATGGCAAGGATCAAGTATTACTACGACACAGAAACCTGCAAGTACGAACGGATCAGAACCAGGAAGAGCGACGTCGTGCTGAATGCGCTGGGGATCTTTTCGCTGACATTGGGAATGGCGGTGGGATTGCTGATTCTGTACAGTAGTTACTTTGAGTCTCCCAAGGAGCTAATCCTGAGGAACGAAGTCAAAGAGCTCGAATTCTACTACGACAAGCTCAATAAAGAGGTCGTCTCTCTGGCGGGCACACTTGAAAAACTGGAACATCGCGACGACAACATCTACCGCGTTGTGCTGGGCGCCGAGCCGATAGCGACATCCGTGCGGGAGGCCGGTGTGGGCGGTGCTGACCGGTATGCCGATATCCGCGAGAAGGAAATAGGCCACGCCGAGTTGGTCATTGCGCTGAACGAAAAAGTCGACAAGCTGCGCCGCAAACTCTATATCGAATCCAAATCGCAGGATGAAGTTGTGCGGCTGGCCCAGAATAAAGAGAAACTCTTCGCCGCTATCCCGGCCATTCAACCGATCTCGAACAAACAACTGATTGCACTGGCATCGGGCTTCGGCTATCGGATACATCCGATTTACAAGGTGAAAAAACTGCATGGGGGTATCGACTTCGCCGCCGAAATCGGGACACCCATATATGCGACCGCCGATGGTACCGTTGCAGTGGTGAGCGTAAAGTTCAGCGGCTACGGTAAGATGATTGAGGTCGACCACGGCTTCGGATATCGGACTCGCTATGCGCACATGCACGGATTCAACGTGAAAGTGGGACAACAGGTCAAACGCGGTGACCTGATTGGATACGTCGGTAACACGGGGCTATCAACAGCGCCTCACCTGCACTACGAGGTGATCATCAACGGCGACAAGGTTGACCCCGTACACTATTTCTTCAACGATCTGACTGCAGCGGAATACGAAAAGATCCTGGAACTCGCATCCATGGAAAATCAATCACTCGGCATGTAAAACCTCATTGTTTTCAGTGAAAAGCCCGGCTCATCACCGGGCTTTTTTGTTCCCCGCATGGGGAATTTAAATTATATTTACCCTAACCCGCCACTGTGCACCTATGAAATGGCTTTTCGTTCCAGCTTTTGTTCTGATTTTCACGTCCATTGTTTTCCCGCAAGGGTGCAGCGACGCCGGATTCTGTACGATGGGCGCCATGAAACCCGACCAGCCTTTCAACAAGAAGATTGACCTGAAGTTGCGCTCGATGGAGGTCAGCTTTTATCGCGGCACAACACCGGTAACAGCGGTGATTTATGTCGCCACTGCTGACCTGAACTTCGGAATCAATGACAGAACATTCTTCCAAGTAAAACTTCCTTACCAGGGTGCGCATGGAAATCTTGGAAGCACATCCGGTCTGGGTGATATATCGCTGTGTTTCACCCGAACAGTGAGGTCCACGGAAAAATTTGATATCAACTTTTCATTCGGAGGAAAAATTCGCTCCAATGATTCCGATCTCACGTCCAACAAATCCGAGTTCAAAGGCAAGCCGCTGCCGATGTACTACCAAACCAGTCTTGGCACTTACGACCTCATCGGTGGCGTGTCACTGATAAGTCCGAAATGGTTGATCGCGACTGGCATTCAGCATCCGCTGAATGAAAACGACAATCAATTCAGCTGGGGACCGTGGTTAGGCGTGTACCCCGATCCCAACTACATCAGGAAATACGCCGCTGCTATCAACCTGAAACGCGGCACCGACGTCATGGTAAGGGTAGAAAGAAACTTCCGTTTTTCGCGCGTCAATTTCACCGTTGGATTGCTTCCCATTTACCGGATTAGCCGCGATGAGGTTCTCGATCCTACGACCATGGAACGCACTAAGCCCCCAGATGCTCACGGGCTTGCTATGTCGGCCATTTTTACAACAGGCTACAGCTTCAATGTCAGATCGGGAGTCAAATTGCTTTTCGGCCAAAAAATTACACAACGCAAGATCAACCCCGACGGACTTACCCGCGAATACGTCACGACCATAAGTTACTATTACCGATTCTAGGGATGAACAGGTTTCTCATTTGCCTGCTGTTGTGGCCCGTAAGTCTTTTTGGCCAGCGCCTGATCGAGACCGCCGATTCGCTCCTGTTGAATGCCGAGTATGAGAAAACGATCGCCTTGATCGACCAGCACCTCGACGTTCAGGACGAAGTGTTGAACGCCAGGCTGAAAAACAAGAAGGCAGAGGCTTTGATCCGCTCTGGAAAACTTGATGAAGCAGAGACGCTTTTGAAAACTATTCCCGAAGGAATCGATCGGGGTGTGACCCGTACAAATTTTGGCGCACTGTACATGAATCTTGGCAGAAATGATCGCGCGCTCGAAGAACTGCAGGACGCCTTGCAATATTTCCAGGTTGAAGGCCTCACCCAGTCACTCCAGGCAGCCGAAGCCATGAACTTGCTCGGCCAGGTTTATAAGTTTACCGGCAAGAACGCCCAGGCCGAAGAACAACTACTCCTCTCGTTGTCTATTCGTCAATCTATCCTGGACGAAGAGCACGAGCTTATTGCCGGCGCCTACAATGATGTGGGGCTCGTCTACCTGGGCGTCGATAACGACAAGGCCCTTGACTACTACGAGCGAGCCTTGTCGATCTACAGCAAACTCCATGGAATGGATCATCCCAAGATTGCCATTTCGTATACTAACATCGGAGTTGCTTATCGCGAACTCGAGTTGTATGGCGATGCTGTAAACAACTTTGAATCGGCACTGAAAATCTGGAACAAGGTGTACAGTCAGCCCCATCAGACCAAGGCATTTGTACTGTCGAACCTGGGTCAAACCTACACGGCGATCGGCGACACCGAAATCGCCCGCGACTATTACGCTCAGGCATTGGACATGTATCGCCAGAGTTATGGAAACAAACATCCCGATATCGCTGGTGTGCTCAACGCCATTGGCAACGCTGAGCTCGCCCAACGCAAGTTTGACTCAGCGCTTGATCAATTTCAGCAGGCGCTGATTGCGAACGTTAGTGGATTTGAAAATGTCGACACAAGTATCAACCCGGTGCTGGAAAATTTTTATCACGGCAATGTTCTGCTCTACTCATTGATGTACAAGGCCGAGGCCTTTGAAGCTCGCTACTTTGGCAAAACGTTGAAATTCGCAGATCTCGTGCTCGCCCTAACGACACTGCAGAGCTGCGATTCCCTCATCGACAAACTGCGCCAGCAAAGCACAAATGAAAGCGATAAGATTGCGCTGGGCGTGGTGGCCAACGAAGTATATGCGAACGGTGTGCGCATCGCTCACGAAGCAGCGACCGCAGCATGGAAAAAGAAGCCTTATCGCGACCTGGCTTTTTATTTTGCCGAGAAAAGTAAATCGGCGGTGCTCCTTGAAGCGATCTCCGATGCCGAAGCAAAATCATTCGCCGGCATACCGCCCGAATTGCTCGAAGAAGAAAACACCCTGAAGTCGGCTATTGCCTTTACGGCGCAGAAATTATCTCAAAAACCATCACCCGAAGAAGAGCAATACTTACGCGAGACCCTTTTCTCCCTAAACCAGACGTATGAAGAATTTGTAGCCAACCTGGAAAAAGAATTCCCGGCTTACTTCAATCTGAAATACAATATCAAGGTACCGTCTGTGCGGAACCTCCAGGGTCTTCTTGATGAAAATACGGCCATGCTGAGCTATTTTATGGACGACTATGGCAACGTGGACTCGCGCGACAAGAGGCTTTACACGTTTGTCATCACCCGCCACGGTATGGAAATCCTGGATCACAGGATCAGCGAAGATTTTGAAAAAAATATCACGGGCTTGCGCAATGCCTTGTACTTCAATGTCACCGACGCGTACACCCAGGCTGCCAATCACCTTTCGACATTGCTCCTGCCCAGGCGACTGCCCCAGGCCGTGCGCCATCTGGTGGTGCTCCCGACTGGAAGGCTGGGCGTCATCCCATTTGAGGTTCTGCTCACTAAGGAAGTAGATCAAGAACTTGATTACAGAAGCATGCCCTATTTGATCAGGAAATATTCCGTGCGCTATGAGTTTTCTGCCGGACTGCTGCTGCAAAAATCAATTCAACAAGGCGCGAAGCAACCTTCGATTTTCCTGTGTGCACCCGTAACTTTTCCTCCGTCAGACAACCTCAATGAACTGCCCGCCACCGAACTGGAAGTGAACGACATCTCACAGTTGTTTTCCTCGCGCAACATTGAACACGACCTGTACCTGCACCAGGAGGCCAATGAGCACCTGATCAAGACCAGCAGCCTGAAGAAATACAGGTTCATTCATTTTGCGACACATGGTGTCGTCGATGAAAAGAACCCCGAACGGTCACGCATTTTCCTCCAGCACAGCGCAGCAGCCGAAGACGGAAGCCTGTTTTGCGGCGAGATCTACAATCTGCAGCTTGACGCGGAGCTGGTAACGCTCTCGGCATGTGAAACCGGATTGGGTAAGATATCCAAGGGAGAAGGCGTGATCGGACTTTCACGCGCCCTGGTTTACGCCGGGGCCCGGAACCTGGTGGTATCGCTGTGGAGTGTGGCAGACGAGTCGACGGCCTCCCTGATGACGAAGTTTTACAACAACCTGCTGGAACATCAAACTCCCGGCTATGCCGCAAATCTCCGTCAAGCCAAGCTTAGTTTGCTTGAAAGTGATCAGTATTCTGCCCCATACTTTTGGGCGCCTTTTATTTTAATCGGCTTCTGATCCATTCCAACCTTTTTGTTTCCTGCCGCGTCTAAAGGCACATGAAGATCACTGTCATCACGATTTTCCTGGCGGCATCGCTCATCGGATGCTCCTACCATGACCTGGACTGCACTAAAAACGCGAACCTGTTTGAGTCAGAGGTGACGCTCAGCCTGCGGAATGGTGAAGTCGTTTGCAACCCCGACAACGGCCTCGCTGTTCGGTTTCAGGGCGTAATCGATGATTCACGATGCCCGGTCGATGCACAATGCATCTGGGCCGGTCAAGTCACGGTGCTCATCTCTGCCTTGAAGGGCGAGAAAGCCGTTGACAGCCTGGAAATAAGCACCCTGCATCCCACCGGCACGCTGAATGTCCTGGGGAACAATTACACCATTACCCTGCTTCACGTGAATCCCCCCAGGTACACCACCAAATCTATCAAGCCGAGCGACTACATCCTTGCTCTCGAGGTGAAGCCGGGCACGGAGTAACCATTCTGACCCGCGGTTTCGTTCCTAGCGCACCTTATAGCGAACCCCCATGTAGGCCATCCTGCCAAACACAGGCCCCCACACCATCGAGGAATCGAAGTAGCCGCTGAACGGTTCAGAGGCTGAGACAATCGGATTCTTCAACGTGTAGTTCCCGATGTTCTCAACGCCGACATACAGGCTCCACTTATCTTTCAGGTCTTTGGTTACCTGCGCGTTCATCAGCACGTAGTCGTCAGCATACGCAGGAAGTTGGTATCCCTGTGGGTTTACCGAAGTATCGGGTATGCGTTGCTTTCCGAGCCACTGCAATGTATAATCGAACTTCCAGCTATTCCTGGTTTCGTATGCGAGGTTCATGAATGCGCGATGGCTCGGAATCAACGGTCGCTGCATCAACCCCAGGCTGGCATAGTCTGCCTTGACGTCAAGGTAGCGGTAAGCGAGGCGAAGGTCCAAACGCCGAATAACTTCATAGTCGGTCTGAAACTGGAAGCTGTGAGAATACGATTTCCCGCCAAGGGAATAAAAGTTGGCTTCCCGAGCCGACTGGTCAAGATCGACTATGACCTGATTCTTGAAGTTCGTGTAAAAGTAGTCGACTGTGATGGTACCGGAACGATAGTCAAGCGTGAAGTCTTGCGAAAAGTTCGCGCCGAAGTTCCATGCCTGGTCAGGTTTGAATCCGTACGCGTGATCCGAGTTGAACCGTGAAAGTACGATCGTTCTCGAAGACGCCAGCACGCCGGTATTTTCCATGAAGAGATTGGCCACCCGCGTTCCCTTGCCGGCAGAAAGCCGAAGGGAAGACGTTGGAGTAAGGTCAAAACGTGTATGAATCCTCGGTGTCACGATCGTGCCGAAGAGATTATGACGGTCAACGCGTAGCCCGGCGATGACAGCAATCTGATGGCTGTATTCATACGTGTACTCGAAGAATGCGCCTGGCACCCGTTCTACCCTGTCAAAAACGGCGACATTTTTTGTTTCACTCGTTCCATCGCGATCAAAACGGATGCCCAAGGGTGTTGACAGACTTTCATCGTAGTCGTCAAACAGGAAACTCAGTCCCGTCTTGAACTTGTGATCGGTAGATCCGATGATCGACTGATAAATGAGGTTCGCGTAGCCGGAACGCTGCTTCGCATCATGTACCGTATAGCCATAGTAACTGTCGTGATCGTGGTTGCTCGCCGACAACTGCAGTCCGATACTCTTGTAGGGTTGATCGGCAAACTGATAGCCTAATTTTCCCCATAGTTCCGTTCTGTTTGTTGCGATCTCAAGGCCATACTTGCTGCCTATAAACTTGTCCTCACGGGGATCGTATCCTTGCTGGCCACCTGTTTTCTGGTCGCGCAGGATTTTAATGCCAAATTGTCCGAGCCATCCAGTGCCGCTATTGAAGACCCATCGATTGATAGCGTTCAACTGGTTCCCAGTAGGGAAATCAAGGAATCCATCAGCGTTCTGGTCCATCTCAAAGGGGCGTGCACTCCCGTGTAGCAGGAAGGTCGTGGCCCATTTTTCTCCAGCCATCATCGTGAGATTGACGTTGGCCTCGGTCCTGCCGGATTGGTTCACGTATGCATTTGCGTATACCTTCTCACTTTCCTGCGGTTTTTTCATCTCCACATTGATCTGACCCGCGATGCTTTCATAGCCATTGACAACCGGTCCCACTCCTTTGGTGACCTCGATCGAGTTGATCCAGGTGCCAGGAATGAACTGTATTCCCTGACTGGATGCGAGGCCGCGAACACCGGGCATATTTTCAATAGAGATCATGGTGTTGGGTCCCGAAAGGCCGAGCATCTGAATCTGCCTGGTGCCAGTGATGGCATCGGTAAAGGACACGTCCACGGAGGGATTTGTTTCAAAGCTCTCCGAAAGATTGCAGCAAGCCGCCTTGAATAGTTCCTTCTCAAGCATTACGACAGTGTTGACACCGCGCGTGTGATCGAGGCCTGTTGTCGGTTTCCACCCTTGAATGACGACTTCTTCCAGCGCCAGGTTCTGCAACTCCACCTTGAGGCTTGTCTGGTTCGTGATCAGGATCGTATCGCTCTTGAAACCGATGTAGCTGATGATCAACCGGTCACTTCCGGCGACCCGGTCGATCAGGAATATTCCATTCTCGCGGGTAATGGTGCCGGTCGATGTACCCTCCCACCTGACGTTTGCTCCGGGCAATGGTTCTTCAACACCCTGATCGTTGCGCTGGATCACCAGGCCCATCAGTTGTTGCGACCACGCCGGAAGCACGCAGGCCATGGTGACCACCAGGGCGGCCACACATGTGTTGATCCTGCTCTTCATGACTAATGATTATTATGCTGTCCGGGATTGTCCTGTATATTACCGTGGTCGTGGTCGCGATAAAGGCAGCAGAAGGGCAGGTCGGAGTATACCTCGTTAGTGGCCTTAACTTTATCTGTATCGTGACCGACGGAGGCAACGATCTGATGGATTTCCTGTTCCGTTATTTTTTTGGAATTGTAGACGACGTCCAGGTTTTTGGTTTCCGGATCCCAGGTGGCTGTTTTAATACCTGACCGATCCAGAGCTTTTTCGATCCGCGCTTTACACATACCGCAGTTGCCGTAGACTTTTATGTTGGCCCTTATATTCTTTTTTTGAGCGAATGCGCCAGGCGCCGCCATTGAAATGACGCCAAGAAGAAATATTAACACGATTGTTTTCATAGGATGATTAATTACCGAATGAGAAAAAAAAGATCAGTACATCGCGCCGAAAAAGGTTATCACCATTGGGCGCGCTGACATTCGGTACTCAGCCGTAGTAGACAATGCTGCAAAGGCGCTTCCATCGCGGGACTTTCGGCGGCGGAAGCCGGTGATCGGTGGGCTGAACGGCCCGCAATTCTTCGGACTCATCCGCTGGCAGATAGGTGTACACCTCATGAAGGACAAACCGCGCTGCTACCGGCATCGGGCAGTTGGTGAGTAGTTTCTGCGCGTTGTCGAGCTTGATCAGCTCATGTGAGTCGCCGCAACAGGTATCGGCTTCGCCTGCATAGACACTGCAGGGGCACTTGTCAGCCTCGATCGTAAACAGGGACACCGAGGCTTCCCTGCCCATGCAAAAATGAGTAGCTTTGAGAACACCGACCGAAAACAACGCATACAGCGATACCATCGCCAACGCCAGGGCGCGCGCCGATCGTGCCGGTTGTGCAAATGGTGTTCTCATTGACACGCAAAGATAATGATGAAACGTGAAAGAATAAAGAACGGTTTCAAGAGGTGACGGCAACGCTATCAAGACGATCATTTGTGGGGTTGCTGACGGCGTTTCCCATTTTCGGTTTGCGCGCCTTGCAGTCCAGAGACAGTCCGGTTGTGATGACTGTAACAGGTCCGATAGCCCCTGGCGACATGGGCGTAACGCTAACTCACGAGCACATTCTTGTTGATTTTATCGGCGCGCGTCTCATCGACCCGGAGCGTTGGAACCGTGACGAGGTTGCCGACCGCGTGCTGCCCTTTCTCGATGAAGTGAAAAGCCTTGGGTGTCGAACGTTCGTAGACTGTACTCCCAATTACCTGGGGCGCGATGTTGAATTGTTGAAACAGCTGTCGCAAACCAGCGGCTTGAATATCATCACAAACACCGGTTACTATGGCGGTTCCGATCACAAATTTCTGCCGGAACATGCGTTTACGGATACCGCTGAACAGCTCGCGGCGAAATGGGTTAATGAGTGGAAGCTCGGCATTGAAAAGACAGGCGTAAAACCGGGCTTAATCAAGATCAGTGTCAACGCCGGAACCTTGTCAGAGATCTCACGGAAACTCATTCGAGCAGCAACGCTTACCCACCTCAGAACGGGCCTGACTATTGCTTCGCACACCGGACCTGCCGTGGCAGCGATGGAACAGATCGCCATACTGAAAAAGGAACGAGTGAGTCCATCAGCATTCATCTGGGTACACGCTCAGAATGAAAAAGACACGGCAACGCATGTTGAAGCAGCGCGCGATGGTGCGTGGGTTAGCCTCGATGGACTGAACGACGACAATGTTGAGTGGTACGTCGAACAACTCAACCACCTGAAGGGTGAAAAATGTTTGGATAGAACGCTGGTCTCGCACGATGCGGGTTGGTACAAACCCGGCGAGCCGGGAGGTGGAGATTTTCGGGGTTATTCCGCCTTATTTACGAAGTTAATTCCGGCATTGCGGCAAGCAGGCTTTGCACAATCGGATATCGACCAGCTTATACGCGTCAATCCGATGAATGCATTGACAATCGGTGTGAGGCGGCTGAAGAAGTAGATGAAAATTCGGGCGGAAATTGCCGTCTGGAAGGTCCCTCCTATACCTGCCCTTGCAGTAGGCTTTTAGGCTACTGGCAGGAGCAGGTTACACAGGAAAACGCTATGGCAAAAAAGCTTTATCACTGTGTGGAGAGGACTTTAAAGTAAGGGCATAACTTCGAATTTTCCTAAAGATTTTTTGAAACTTTGTCGAGCCTGAAAAAATGGCTTTTTCGTGTCAAAATAGCATGTTTGAGGACAATTATAAGCAGCGAGGATTACGAAAAAAACTCGTAAAAAACCTTCAAAAAAAGGGAATTTCCGACCCCGCCGTTTTAGCGGCAATAGATAAGGTTCCACGGCACTTTTTCTTCGATGATGCCCTGCTGGAACACGCCTACCAGGATAAGGCTTTCCCGATCGGCGAAGGACAAACGATCTCCCAGCCGTATACGGTCGCTTTCCAGACCGAAAAGCTGGAAATCAGGCCCGGCGACAAGGTCCTGGAGGTTGGAACGGGCTCCGGATACCAGGCCTGCATACTGCTGGAAATGGGTGCCCGGGTCTATACTATAGAGTATAACCGAAAACTCTACGAACACACTCGTAAATTCCTACCCCAGATCGGGTACAGCCCGCACTTTCACTTCGGTGATGGCTCGAAAGGCCTGCCGTCGCGGGCTCCATTCAACAAGATCCTGGTGACGGCCGGAGCCCCGGTTGTTCCTAAAACGCTAACCGACCAACTGGCCGAAGGTGGCATTCTGATTATACCCGTGGGCGATCGCGAATCGCAGGTCATGGTGCGTATCCGAAAAAAAGATGGCAAGCTGTTGAAAGAAGAGTTCGCCAACTTTGCGTTCGTTCCTCTCCTTGGAGAACAAGGATGGAAGGGCTGACTATTCAAGATAAGACATCATGGAGTACATCCTTCAGTGCTCCCATCGCAGGCGCTATCCGCCGTGTAGACTTTTTTGCCGATGCAAATCGCGCGAGGTTGGGCGGCAAATCGATTGTAACGTTCAGCGTTGACTCCACGGTCTCCTTGAACTTGGCCGGGTGAGCGGTGGCCAGGAAAATTCCGGTACCCTTAAATCTCGTCTCGGCAACAAAATTCTTGAGCGCGAGATAAGCTACCGCGCCGTGCGGATCGAGGATGTAACCCTTGTTTCGGTACACCTGTCGCATCGCTTCGCGTGTTTCGTCATCCGAGCAGGAAAAGGCGACAACATCGTCCCTAAGAGCGACAATATTGCGATCGTACAAATCCATCATGCGTTCGACATTGCTCGGGTTTCCGACATCCATAGCGTTGCTGATCGTCGCAATCGACGGACGAGGACTGAAGATGCCCGTTTTCATGAACTCAGGAACGACGTCGTTGGCATTGGTCGCGGCAATGAATGTCCTTACCGGAAGACCCATCCTACGCGCCATCAACCCGGCGGTGAGATTTCCAAAATTCCCGCTCGGGACGGAGAAGATCGAGGGCTGCAACCGCGCTTGTCCAAACGCATAAAAGTAATAGAACATTTGCGGCACAAGCCGCGCGATGTTGATGGAATTGGCCGACGTGAGCAAACAGGATCTATTTAGTTCATCATCGGCGAAAGCCTCCTTCACAAGCCGCTGACAGTCGTCAAACGTTCCATTCACTTCAACAGCGGTGATGTTGCTGCCCAGTGTCGTAAACTGCTTCTCCTGGAGGGGACTTACCTTTCCTGAAGGGTAGAGAATCACAACCCGCGTTCCTTCGACTCCGAAGAAGCCATTGGCTACCGCGCCACCCGTGTCGCCGGATGTGGCCACCAATACGACGATGTCGCGACTTTCGACCCGTGCAAAATGCCCGTGAAGCCTCGACAAAAAACGCGCGCCAAAATCCTTGAATGCCATCGTTGGGCCGTGAAAGAGTTCAAGCGCGAACAGGTTGTCGTCAACTTCAACGAGTGGGGCATCGAACTGAAGTGTGTGGTCGATGATGCGCCGAAGCGCAGCCGGCTCAACATCGCCACCAAATATGGATGCCGCCACATCGAAGGCAATTTCGTGGAACGACCTCCCTTTAAGTCCGGCGTAGAAGTCGGAGGATAATGTTGGAATCGTGGCGGGCATATAGAGTCCCTGATCCGGAGCGAGCCCGTGCACGACCGCCTCGCGCAGGCTGACAAGGTGTGTGCGATCTCTTGTGCTGTAGAATTTCATCGGTCTAATTCGGTGGTTCCAGGACAGTTGCGCCCTGGCCATTTATTCTTGATACATACAATTCGCTCTCTACCTTAAACTTGTGAAACACGCCCTTTACAGCGACTCCCGCGCGGTAGCCAAGATCTTTTTCCGTGGACAGGCAAAAGATGGTCGGTCCGGAACCAGAGATACCACAACCCAGTGCGCCGGCTTCGACCGCTTTCTCCTTGATGGTTTCAAATCCCGGAATCAAAAGACTTCTCACCGGCTCGGCCACAATGTCTTTTAGCGAGCGCCCGATCAGTCCGAAGTCTGGCTTCATCAGTCCCGCCACCAATCCTGCAATATTCCCCCATTGTGCGACGGCGTCCTTCAGCGGAATGGAAGAGCGGAGCACGAGACGTGAGTCTTCGGTCTTTATTTCCAGATGCGGGTGTACGAGTGTGCAGTACAATCGCTTCGGTACAGGAAGGCTGACTACGTCGAGGGGACCATAGCCGCGGACGAGGATGAAGCCCCCGAGTAAAGAGGGTGCAACGTTATCGGCATGCGCAGACCCGCAGGCCACCCGTTCGGCCTCCATCGCAAACGGCAGCAGTTCCTTACGGGAAAACGGTTGCGCGAACAATTCATTGACTGCTACGAGCGCCGCCACCGCACTCGCCGCGCTGGAGCCCATGCCGCTGCCGAGAGGAAGTCTTTTCTTCAACGCAATGTCAACACCCTCGGGGCTGCCCAGCGCTTTCAGGAATTCGATTACTGCCACCCCTGCCGTGTTTTGATGCGCGTCAGCGGGCAGTCGCCCCCCGTCGCCTTCGATCGATGAAATCCGAACGTCATCACGGTCATTGAATGAAACGACAACCTCGTCACAAGGCTGTTCTACGGCGAACCCGAAAATATCAAAGCCGCAGGAGACATTGGCCACGGTGGCCGGAGCGCAGGCGCGCACAGATTTTCTATTTCTACTTAGCATAGTGACCAATGCGAATAATGTCTGCGAACACGCCAGCGGCAGTGACGGCGGCGCCGGCTCCAGGTCCTCGGATCACCATCGGCCGGTCGTGATACCGCTCGGTGGTGAGCAAAATGATGTTGTCGCTGCCGGAAAGGGAATAGAAGGGATGCGTGTCGTCTACCGCGCCGAGTTCGACGGACACCCTGCCCTCATGCAGCACTGCCCTGTACCGAAGCTTCTGACGCTTTTCCTCCGCCTCCTTTCGAAGCAAATCGTATTTGGCGTCATGCTCTGCGAGGGCTCCGAGAAATTCATCAATGGTAAGATCTCCCCGGCAGTCGTCGGGCACCAGGTTCTGCACGGCGATGTCCCCAAGTTCGAGGGAGTGTCCGGCCTCCCTGGAAAGAATGAGCATCTTCCTGGCCACATCCATTCCGCTCAGGTCGTCTCGCGGGTCAGGCTCAGTGTAGCCCTTCGCCCTGGCTTCGCGTACCACGTCACTAAACTTTCTGCCGGCTGTAAACGTGCTGAAAATATAATTCAATGTTCCGCTGAGCACGGCTTCGATGGTCACCACCTTGTCGCCGCTGAGCAGCAGATCGTTCATCGTGTTTATCACCGGCAGCCCCGCTCCCACATTGGTTTCGAAAAGAAATTTTGCTCCGCGGCGGAATGCGGTTTCCTTGAGAGCGCGATATTGCTCCTGGGAAGCCGAGTTCGCTTTCTTATTAGGGGTTACGATCGATATGTTCGCCGTCAGGATGGCCTCGTAGAATCCAGCCACTTCTTCACTTGCCGTACAATCCACAAAGATGCTGTTGGGTAGGTTCAGGGCGAACATTTGGGCGACAAAGGAATACATGTTCATCGGTTCGCCTTCGTTCTTCATCCGGGAAATACACGAATCGAGCGCAACACCATTTTCATCAAAATGCATCCGCTTGCTATTGGCTACCGCGATGACATTGACCTCCAGGAGATTTTCCTTCGCAAGCTTTTTATGCTGATCTTTTATCATACCGATCAACGCGCTTCCGATCAGGCCGGTACCGACCAGGAAAATATTCAGCACTTTTCTGTCCGACAGGAAAAACGCTTCATGCAGCGAGTTCAGGGCCTTGGCGACATCCGCCTGAGCCACAACCGCCGAAATGTTGCGTTCCGAAGAGCCCTGGGCAATAGCCACTACGTTGATACCGTTCCGGCCCAATGCGCCGAACATCCTGCCGCTCGTGCCCGGACTGTGCTTCATGCCGTCGCCCACAACCGCCACAATCGACAAGTCGCCCTCAACGTGAATTTCATCAATTTCTTCATTGCGGATTTCGTTTTGAAACTCTCTCTCCAGCGCGATCCTCGCCTTTTTCGCGTAATGGCTTTCGATGGCGATACAGATGGAGTGCTCCGACGATGCCTGGCTGATCAGGATGACATTTATTTTTTCACGCGCCAGCGTCGCGAAGAGCCGCATCGAAGCGCCAACGACTCCGAGCAGCCCGCTTCCCTGCACGTTCAGCAGGCTAATGCCATTCATCGACGAGATTCCTTTTATGAGCGCGCCGTTTCCGGAATCGGCATGTATGAGCGTGCCTTCGAACGATGGGTCAAACGTATTGCGTATCCAAATGGGTATTCCATTCACCATCGCGGGCTGCATGGTCGCGGGAAAGATTACACGTGCGCCGAAGTGGGAAAGCTCCATCGCTTCCTCGTAGCTCATGCGCGGCACCGTGAATGCTTTCTTCACAAGTCGTGGATCGGCAGTCATCATTCCGTCGACGTCGGTCCAGATCTCGAGAGCCGACGCATGAAGCGCACCGGCAAAGATTGCCGCGGTGTAGTCGGAGCCGCTCCTTCCCAACGTCGTCGTTTCTCCACTTTCGGAAGTCGCGATGAAGCCGGTTATCACCTGTACCTCCGAGTGGTGACGGAAGTAATCCTTTATGAGCTTGTTCGTCAGCTCAAAGTCGACACGTGCCTGCCCGAAATGATCGTCTGTGCGAACGACTTCCCGGGCATCGAGGTAGCTCGCGGCGACTCCCCGGTCCTTCAACGCTTCCGCGATAATGTACGCCGACAATCGTTCTCCAAAGCTCATAATGTAATCCAGCGTCCGCGGTGTTCGCTCCCTGACGAGGTACACGCCGTGGAGTACGTCCTCCAACTCATTGATCCGTATCTTCACCTGAGCAAGGACACTGCCCTGGTATTGCACCGACGTAAGCTCGCGGACCGCTTCAAGATGTCGCTTTTGCAGCTCGAGGAGTTTGTCTTTATACGCCGCGTTACCTTCGAGCGCGAGTGCACTGACTTGAATCAGCTGATCGGTGACTCCACCAAAGGCCGAAAACACCAGGGCGATCTCGCTGTTGAGTCGGGGCTTGATTATTTCAATAACGGATCTGATTCGAGAAGGTGTCGAAACAGATGATCCGCCGAATTTCAAAATTTTCATGTACTGAGATTGTTACGCAAATGGTTTCGAGAAATAAGGTTGTCAGGCCGCCATCTCCTGGAAATGGGCGCAACTGCGCATGGTGGTATGGTAAATGGAACGGGTTACCCCGTAATCGTGATGGTGATGGTGATGATCGTCGTGTGGACGGGAGCAATGCAAGCGAGCCCGACGGTTTGCCGGGTTTCTTTACGAGAACTTACGATGACGCCTGCATTCATAACGACGAGTGCCGAAATAATGAAATGGTTGAGTGGTTTGCAAAGTATTTTTTATGATTTTTGTGCGAACTAACATTTAGTAGCAGGGTGCAATCGTTGTCGTAACCGCACCAATCTCTAATCTCCATATGACCCGAAAGAAAAAATTTCCGCGCGACTCGTTTGTGAGTATGACGGAACTGGTGCTTCCGAACGACACCAACACATTGAACAACCTGATGGGGGGCCGACTGATGCATTGGATGGATATTGTTTCGGCAATCTCCGCCCAAAAGCATTGTAACAATATTGTTGTGACGGCCTCTGTCGACAACATCTCCTTCCGTCATCCCATTCAGCTCGGTAATGTGGTGACCCTGCGTGCCCGTGTCACGCGTGCATTCAATTCGTCTGTTGAAGTACGAATCGACGTCGATGCCCAGGACATCCCGTCCGGAAAGAAGATCGACAGTAACATGGCATATTTCACGTTTGTCGCTGTAGACGCGGCCGGACGTCCGACAGACGTTCCTGAGGTGGAGCCTGAAACCGCCGAGGAGATTGCCTTGTACGAGGGAGCCTTGCGTCGCAGGCAGTTGCGTCTGATCCTCGCGGGCAGAATGAATCCACAGGATGCCAACGAGCTGAAATCGCTGTTCGAAATAAAACACGCATAGCGTTGAGTAATTCATATCTTTTCCAGGAGGAGATTTACCGCATTCCGCCGCAGGTCACTATCGTGCTGCCGAAACCAATCGAGGAGTATGTCCCTGCCGGACGCGACCAATTGGACCGAATACTGAATGCCATTCAACAGTCGCGGTCATCCGTTCAAATCATGACGGGCAGTGAGGTGGCGCTCGATGATTTTTCGGGAGAGAGGAACTCTCATGTCATTGTGTTCGGCGCGGCGATTGAGGGAATGGCATCGTACGAGGTGATCGAGGCACAAGGTTTTAGCGTGGTGCAGGCCGATGATCTCATCGAGCTGAATCAGGATGAAGAAAGGCGGAAACGTTTGTGGCAAGCCTTGAAACGGATGTTTGGCCTATAACCCCTTGTTTGGCTGTTTTAGCAGTTATTCTATCTTTGCGCAAATTTCACGGCCATCTGGAAGTTCCCGGATGGTTTTTTAATCAGATCAAACTACCAGAAGATGAGTAATATCATATATTTCATTCCCGCGTTCGGCGTGATCGGGCTTATAGCGATGGCCATGAAGTCGGCCTGGGTGACCAGGCAGGAAGCGGGTGAAGCGAACATGCAGGAACTGTCCGGGTATATCGCGCGCGGCGCGATGGCCTTCCTCAGGGCCGAATGGAAAATACTCGCCTATTTCGCCGTCATCGCGGCAATCCTGCTGGGATGGTCCGGTACTCTGGTGGATGATTCTCATCCCATAATTGCAGTAGCATTCCTGATTGGTGCTGTGTTGTCAGCGCTTGCCGGCTACGTCGGCATGAAGATCGCCACTAAGGCTAATGTCCGCACCACCCACGCCGCCCGTACCAGCCTCGCGCAAGCCCTCAGGGTATCGTTTACCGGGGGCTCAGTCATGGGTATCGGAGTCGCCGGACTGGCTATACTCGGATTGGGAGGATTGTTCATTGTATTCTTCAATTTTTTTGTACCGGATGGGGCGATAATCACCGGCATTGAAATGAAGCGCGCCATCGAAGTGCTCGCCGGCTTTTCGCTTGGCGCGGAATCGATCGCTCTTTTCGCCCGTGTCGGCGGAGGCATTTATACAAAAGCCGCCGATGTTGGCGCTGACCTGGTCGGAAAAGTCGAGGCCGGCATTCCCGAGGACGACGTTCGAAACCCGGCTACGATTGCCGACAATGTCGGCGATAATGTTGGAGACGTTGCCGGCATGGGGGCCGACCTCTTCGGATCATACGTTGCCACCATTCTCGCCACCATGGTCCTTGGTCAGGAGATCGACGCCGCCGCCGATAACTTCGGTGGACTGTCACCGATCCTCCTACCGATGATGATCGCGGGAATTGGACTAATCTTTTCTATCGTGGGAACCTGGTTCGTAAGAATCACCAGGGAGACGGACAGTGTTCAGCGCGCTCTGAACATCGGGAACTGGTCAGCGATAATCTTCACTGCAATCGCATCCTACTTTGCTGTCGTTAACCTGCTGCCCGACACCATGGTACATCGCGGTACGACATTCAGTTCTGGTGATGTATACATTGCCATTATCATCGGGCTGATCGTTGGTACCCTGATGAGTATGATCACTGAATATTACACGGCAATGGGCAAGCGCCCGGTCGTATCTATTGTCCGGCAGTCGGGTACCGGCCATGCCACCAATATCATAGGTGGGTTGTCCGTTGGGATGGAATCGACTGTGTTACCCATTCTCGTGCTCGCAGGTGGAATTATCGGCTCCTACTCGTTTGCAGGACTGTACGGCGTGGCGATAGCCGCGGCGGGAATGATGGCGACAACAGCCATGCAGCTTGCGATCGATGCGTTCGGCCCCATTGCGGACAATGCTGGTGGAATTGCCGAGATGAGTCAGCTGCCCGAGGAGGTCCGTCATCGCACCGACAACCTCGATGCGGTGGGCAACACGACGGCCGCAACCGGCAAAGGATTCGCGATAGCATCAGCCGCGTTGACATCACTTGCTTTGTTCGCCGCTTTCGTCGGCATTTCGGGGATATCCGCTATCGATATCTACAAGGCTCCCGTATTGGCAGGTCTTTTCGTCGGCGGAATGATACCATTTATTTTCTCCTCGCTCGCCATTGCCGCTGTTGGACGGGCAGCGATGGACATGGTCAATGAAGTTCGGCGTCAGTTCCGGGAGATTCCCGGGATCATGGAATACAAGTCGAAGCCAGAATACGAAAAGTGTGTGGCTATTTCGACGCGGGCCTCCATCCGGGAGATGATCGCCCCCGGCGCAATAGCGCTTATCGTCCCTGTTGTCGTCGGTTTCACGTTCGGTCCTGAAGTGCTCGGCGGACTTCTCGCGGGCGTAACCGTGTCCGGTGTGCTGATGGGTATGTTTCAGTCCAATGCTGGCGGCGCCTGGGACAATGCCAAGAAGTCATTCGAAAAAGGTGTTGATATTAACGGCACCATGTATTACAAGAAATCAGAACCTCACAAAGCATCGGTTACCGGAGACACCGTCGGCGACCCATTCAAAGATACCTCCGGGCCTTCGATGAATATCCTGATCAAACTCACATCGATCGTCGCGCTGATTATCGCGCCGCACATTTCCAATCACGATCCCGCATCAGCCGATAAAACGCACGTAAAAACAGAACAGACGGCGACAGATGACCGGTTGCCGGAGCGGTAGGGAAATAAAAGGTAAATTGAAGCCCCGTTACAGGGGCTTTTTCTATTTTTGATTGCACACCAATTGTGTCATCCCAATGAGAGCTACCATCCTTTTTCTATTGATTTTGCCGTTTTCCGCGAATGCGCAAACCATTACCGGCAGTTGGATCACGATTGACGACAATACCGGCGAAAAGAAGTCGATTGTTGAGATCTACGAGCGCAGCGGGAAGATCTACGGCAAGGTCCTCAAGATTTTCCCAGGAGAAGGCGTTGACACGGACCCGGTGTGCGACGAATGCCCGGAGGACGATGAACGATATAACCGCAAAGTGATCGGTATGGAGATCATCAAGGACATGGCCAGGGACGACGAAGAGTATGCGGGTGGGACTATCCTGGACCCCAAGATAGGCCGTATTTACTGG
>CAZLWX010000019.1:0-42824 GCA_964563295.1 uncultured Roseivirgaceae bacterium
GGAACAATTAATCTACGGCCAGGAAAGATCAGGATCTATGTGGGGGAAGAGATCTCGACCGAGGGACTGGGGACTCCCGATGTGCCTGCCCTCAGGCAGAAAACTTTCGATGTGATGAAAAGCATGATCACCGCGAATTCGATTTCTGGCTAAATTCGGTATCAACCTTAGAAAACTCCGAAGCAGATTCGCCACCCAGAAATAGCCGAAGCTAAAGAGGAATATAGACGACCTTCTTGGTGAGAAAAAACTCTTCGGAAAAAAATTCGGAGAGCTCGAAAATCTGGTGTGGTTTTTTCAGTTCGGCTAGCTCCTCATCAACATCACCGCCCTTCAAATAGAGAATGCCATTAAATAAGCTGTGTGTTGAGTGCCGCTTGGTCTTCTTGTTGACCCATGCATAAAATTCCTTCAGTCTTGTCACGGCACGGCTAACTATGAAATCGTATTGACCTGCGACCTGCTCGGCCCTCACCTGTTCAGCAACCACATTCTTAAGCCCCAACTCCGCAACGACGTCCTTCACCACAGTGATCTTCTTACCAATAGAATCCACCAGGTGAAAATGGCTATGTGGAAAAAGAATGGCCAACGGGATCCCGGGAAAGCCACCGCCTGTTCCAACGTCAAGCACGGATGCCCCTGGGTTGAATGCTATTACTTTGGCAATGCCCAACGAATGCAGGACGTGATTCACGTACAGATTATCGATGTCCTTTCTCGAAATCACGTTGATTTTATTATTCCATTCCTGGTAGAGGGGCAGCAGGTTAACGAACTGGTCCTGCTGCGTTTGGGTAAGGTCGGGGAAATACCGGAATATCAGATCAGCGGTTTGCAAGGAGTCCGTCAGATAATATGCCGTTTGTTTTTCACCATTTCAAACATCAGCTCGCGGGCGCGGTGAAGCTGAGCCTTCACTGTTCCAAGGGGAGCGTCGAGATCGGCAGCGATCTCCTCGTAGCTCATCTCATGGAAATAACGCAAGCGGACTAGTTTCTGATATTTTGCGGGCAGCTTGTCGACAAACATCTGGATGAGTTCAGCCTTTTGTGCCTTGATCGTCTCTTCCTGAGGATTCAGGTTTTCATCTTCCACCTCAATGGAAACCGATTGACCGTCGTCATCGGTAAAGGTGTTCTCAATACTGAGCGTGTTCAATTTTTTCTTCCTGATGAAATCGATGGTGTTATTTGTGGCGATCCGGAACAACCACGTGCTGAACGTAAAATCCTTTTTGAACCGGTCCAGGCTTCTGAACGCCTTGGCAAACGATTCAATCGTAAGATCTTCGGCGTCATCGACGTTGCGGATCATCTTCAGGATCATTTGATAGACTGGACGTTTGTAGCGCTGCAGCAGTTTCGCGTAAGCCGTGTCATCGCCGCCAATCGCCTGGTCGATCAGGCGAAAGTCCTCCATGGCTTTACTGGAAAAGTCGCGTTTTACTTCGTCCATTGTATGTTCTTCGATGTTAACGCTTTGAGGCCTGTTGAAATATAGTAAATCGAATAAAGAAAATCTAAGAACGGAATCGCCCACCACTCGAATGAAATGCCGGCTTTCTTCAAGATGACCCGGATCGCGATAGCGAGCACAATAAAGCGCACCACAAACAACGTTGCTCCCCACCAGGATGATGGCTCAGCAATGATAACCGGCAATCCCGTTAACCACGTTAGAATCCCCGAAAGCATGAATGCTCCTAAAATGAAACGGTGGACAAACCGGTAATGTTTGCCCACGGACAGATGACGCACTTTCTGCAAAAAAAATTCCTTCCACGTTTTTTCAGGTATGGAAAGCATGTTGGTTTCTGCGCCTAATTCCACTCTCCAATTCTTAGACGTGGCATGTTGGTTCACAAACAGGTCATCGTCGCCGCCGATGATCCCGAGGAATTGGTTGAATCCTTTGTTTTCCAGGAAAAGTGACTTGCGGTACGCCAGGTTGCGACCTACCCCCATGTACGGCATATTCAGTAGGCCAAATGCGACGTATTGCAGGGCGGTCAGCGCTCCCTCGAATCTCACAAAAAGGTTCAAGAGCCCTCGCTCCTTCCGGTAAGTGGAAATTCCCGCCACAATTTGAACACCGTCATAAAAATGCCGGCTCATTCCGGCGATCCACGCTTTGCTCGCCGGCCTGCAATCCGCATCAGTCAACAGAATCCACTCATGCGAGGCTGCCCTGATACCCAGGGTCAGGCCGTATTTCTTTCCGTTCGCGTGTGGAGGAACACGGTCGACTTTCACCATCCGCAGCGCCGGATGCTCGCGGGTCGCCTGAAGAAGGTAATCATAAGTGCCATCGTTGGAGCGATCATCCACAATGATCACCTCGAATTGCGGATACTCCTGTTCCAGCAAGAGCGGAATCAGTGACCGAAGATTTTGCTCTTCGTCATGCGCACAAACAATTACCGATACCGGTGGAAAGGTTGAAGCGATCGTGTGACGCTTGCGTGCGACGGCCAGGAGAAATGATATCAGAAACAGCAATTGTAGAGCAACCGCTGCGAGGAAGAAAAAAAATACAATCTGCAAAGTCCACGGGGGTTTGAATACCTGAGGGGCGCTTATCGCGCGGCACAAAGATAGCGGTTGAGTTTCCCTACAAAAATTATTTCGGCCAGAAGAACCTGCAGTCGGACACCCTGCCAAGACATGCTCCCCACCGGTTGCTTATTTTCAAAAAAAGTATAAATTGTGCGCGCCAACATCCCAATTGTGTACGGAAACACGGCCTTTTTAAGTAACACTATGAATTCCAAGAATATTCGAATCAAAGACATCGCCCAGCTGGCGGGTGTCTCTGTGGGAACCGTCGACCGTGTGCTTCATGAACGCGGACGTGTCTCAGAGGAAGCGTTGAAAAAAGTAATGTCGGTGCTGGAGCAGATTGACTACAAACCAAACCTGATCGCCCGCACGCTGGGAGCAAACAAGACTTACCGGATCGCGGCACTCATTCCAAATCCGCAGCAAGACCCGTATTGGGCTTCGTCAAAGTCGGGCATCAGCCAGGCGGAAGCAGAATGGTTGAGATACGGGGTGTCCGTCCAGCCCTACTTTTTTAATCTGTATGACAAGAGTTCGTTCCGCGATGTTGCCGAGTCGGTTAAGACCGCTGCTCCCGACGGCATTCTTGTCGCTCCAATTTTCTACCGCGAGACGCTGCCCTATTTCCAGCAATTCAGGGAACAGGGAATCCCGTATGTGCTGTTCAACACCAACATCCCGGAAGTTGACCCCCTGAGTTTTATCGGTCAGGATCTTTACCAGAGCGGACGGATCGGCGCAGAACTGATGCATCTTGCGCAGGCGGGCGCGTCCGGTACGCTTGCGGTCCTGCACATCAACGAGGATATTGACAATTCCGTGCACCTATTGGAGAAAGAGCGAGGGTTCCGTCAGTACTTTATTGAAAAAAATCTTTCCGGCTACACGGTCGAGACGCTCAATGTCTCCACCCCCGGCGAACCCGATTTCGAAAAACAACTATCTCGGTTGGTGGATACGCCTCACCTCCGGGGGATATTCGTAAGCACATCAACCGGCACCTCGGTCACCGCAGCTTTCGTCGAAAAGGCAGGCAAAAAAGATCTTAAGCTGATCGGCTATGATATGCTCGAAGACAACATCCGATTCATGAAAAAAGGCATCATCAACTTCCTGATCAACCAGAACCCGAAGCGACAGGCTTTTCTGGGTATCAATCACCTGGTTGGCCATCTTATCTTGCATAAGACCGCCCCATCCCGCGATCTGTTGCCACTGGAGATCATCACCGGCGAAAACCTGGAGTCCTATCTCGCTTCCCATATCCACTAAGCGGTGGCCACATTACGCGCGACCTCGCTTGATTTGATTGAATAGAAGTATTTTTGCGCGCGAGCGCTAACCAACGAAAATCAGCGGTATGAAGTTCACCATTACGGCAAATGACCGCGGGTCGTCAGCCAGGTCGGGGTTCTTAGAAACAGGACACGGCCGGGTACGTACTCCGATATTCATGCCCGTCGGCACTGCCGGCTCGGTGAAGGCTGTCCATCAACGCGAACTGGAAGACGACATAAAAGCGGAAATTATCCTGGGCAACACCTACCATCTTTATCTCAGGCCTGGTATTGACCTGCTGGAAAAAGCGGGCGGACTGCACAGGTTCAACGGGTGGAATCGGCCAATACTGACTGACAGCGGTGGCTACCAGGTTTATTCCCTTGCCGACAACAGAAAGATTGTTGAGGACGGCGTGACGTTCCGATCGCATATCGACGGGTCTCAGCACACCTTCACGCCCGAATCGGTTGTGGACATTCAGCGCGCAATCGGTGCCGACATTATCATGGCCTTCGATGAATGTACCCCCTACCCGTGTGAATTTGACTATGCCCGTCGATCGATGGACCTCACCCATTCGTGGCTGCGCCGCTGCATCGCCCGAATGAACGCGACGGAGCCGCGATACGAATATCCGCAGTCTCTCTTTCCTATCGTGCAAGGCAGCGTGTACCCTGATCTTAGAAAAGCATCTTGCGAATTTGTAGCATCGTTAGGGTTGGACGGCAATGCGATCGGTGGGTTGTCAGTGGGTGAACCTCGTGAAGACATGTACGCTATCACCGACCTCGCATGCCGACTGTTGCCGGCCGACAAACCCCGTTATCTTATGGGTGTCGGCACACCCGAAAACATACTCGAATGCATAGCCCTTGGCATTGACATGTTCGACTGCGTAATGCCGACCCGCAACGGCCGCAACGGGATGCTCTTTACTTCGGAGGGAATTATCAACATCCGAAACGAGAAATGGAAAGACGATTTATCGCCCATCGATGCCGCCCTCGGTGGCTATGCAAGCACTTTCTATTCGAAGGCGTATCTTCGTCACCTGGTGATCAATAAGGAAATTCTAGGCGCGCAAATTGCTACGATCCAGAACCTGACTTTCTACCTTTGGCTGGTTCACGAATCGCAGCGAAGAATCGAAGACGGCACGTTTTCCGAATGGAAAAACCGGATGGTAAAAATAGTTTCGCGAAGGCTCTGACAAACTTGAGGAATCAAATTGAGAAACCCGTTAAAAATCCTTGACCACTACGTGCTTCGGCAATTCCTCGCCGTTTTCTTTTTTGTGGTCATCATCCTGCTGGCGGTCATTTCAGTTATTGATATGACTGACAAGATGGACAAGTTTGCCAAGGCTGAACTGTCTTCAGGTGCTATCCTGGGCTACTACCTAGACTTTCTGCCGTGGATTGGAAGCCTGATCACGCCGATCACCATATTTATTGCCACCGTATTTGTTTGTTCTCGTCTGGCTGTCAGAACCGAGATCATCGCGATGCTGAGCGCGGGCGTCAGTTTCAGACGATATTTGGTGCCGTACTTTGTGGGCGCGGGAGTTGTGGCCATATTGAGTTTCATCCTGAATGGCTGGATAATTCCGGATTCCAACAAAACACGACTTGCCTTCGAAGTAGAGTATCTCAAGGGTAAGTATTATTACGACAAACGAAATATCCATATCCAGGTGGCGCCGGACGTCTACCTCTATCTGCAGAGCTACAATAATAATTCCGACATCGGGTACCACTTCACGTTGGAACGTTTCGAAGGAAAGCGGCTGGTTGAAAAACTGACCGCCAGCCGGATCCAATGGGACTCCACCAAGGAGAAATGGACGCTGTACGACTACAAGATCAAGCATATCGACCAGGTTTTTGAATCACAAGTTGATCCCGAAGCCATCAAAGGTTTCGAGACAACCAAGACAGCCCTCGTACGCGACAGCGTTATCTCCGGCGCACGGATCGACAGTTCGCTGGTGATCCATCCGAAAGAATTCGAGAGTGACTACCGCAAATTCGATGGTATGACGATCCCCGAGTTGAAAGACTACATCGCAACACTGCACTCGCGTGGCTCGACAGGGGTGGAGGCCTATGAGGTAGAGTTGTACTCCCGCTATACGTCGCCGTTCACGATCTTCATTCTTGTTTTCATGGGCGTGATTGTTTCTTCAAGAAAGAGCCGAGGAGGTACAGGCCTGCAGATTGCGCTTGGATTTGCCTTGTCGTTCGCCTTCATTCTCTTCTTCACACTATTTAGAACATTTGCCGAGGCAGGGTCGACTCCGCCTATTCTTTCGGTATGGATACCCAACATCGTCTTCACCATCATTTCGATCGCGATGTATAAATATGTTCCGCGATAATGGCCGCCTCGCAAGACTACTTGAAGCTGCATTTCATTGTATTTCTCTGGGGATTCTCGGCAATACTCGGAAAGCTGGTGACCGTCACCGCTCTTGAACTCGTTCTCTTTCGGGCATTGTTCGCCGCTGCTGGCATGGCTATCGTCATTTGGATGTACAGAGGCACTTTCAAGGTCAACGCCACCGACCTCATACGCTTGTTGCTCATCGGGTCAATCGTAGCGGTCCACTGGGTTGCATTCTTCGGCTCGGCCCGCGTGGCCAATGTGTCGGTGAGTCTCGTGGGGTTTGCTACGAACTCGCTCTGGACTGCGTTGCTGGAACCCTGGTACAATAAGACAAGAGTTAAAAAGTATGAGCTGGTCTTAGGGTCACTCGTCATCGCCGGACTCTACGTCATTTTTTCATTCGACTTTGAATACAAACTTGGCTTATTGTATGGAGTCTTTGCCGGGCTCACCGCGGCAATATTCTCGGTCTTCAACTCACGACTCGTGAAACGCATCTCGCCACGGGCAATCACATTTTATGAAATGATCGGCGCGTTCCTCACATTGACCATTTTCGTAATCATCCATAACCAGGCAGCTGATTCGGCGGACGCCTTCGGACTATCCCCCACAGCCATGGACCTGTTCTACATCGCCGTGCTGGCCGTTGCGTGCTCCGTTTACGCATATTCCGTTGCTATCGAGTTGATGAAAAGGATTTCAGTCTTCATGATCCAGCTGACGCTGAACCTCGAGCCAGTATACGGTATCATTATGGCCGTGATAATTTTTGGACAACAAGAAAGGATGAACCTGAATTTTTATATTGGAACGGTCATCATACTTGGCGCGGTGCTGACCTATCCGCTTCTGCGAAAACGGTTCGAGAAGACTATGCTCATCGACTAGGCGTCACAATCGCGCTTCCCAATAGAACATTCCCCTGAACTCCACTGAAAGGTTTGCCGGTCGATCAAACAGACCGTAGACACAGGAACCTGAACCTGTCATACTTGAATATACAGCTCCCATCTGATCGAGCTTTCTTTTGACGTTCGCGACTTCAGGAAATCGCGCAAACACCGATGATTCGAAATCATTAATCAGCCTGTGTCGCCATTCGGCCACCGGAAATTTTTCAATCGTTTCGCGTAAATCGAGATTGGGTATCTGAGGGACGACGCGGGAATAAGCGTCGGATGTTCCTATGCGAACGCCGGGTTGAACCAGAACCAGGTACCAACCCGCGAGATTGGGCTCGGCCGTTTCCAGTATGTCACCACGCCCCTTGCCAATGGCTGGACGACCATCAATAAAAAATGCGCAATCACTGCCCAGGCGGGATGCGAGTACCTTCAGTTTCCCAACAGGAATATTCAAACCAAATAATTCATTGAGACCGCGCAGTGTCCATGCCGCGTCGGACGAACCACCGCCGAGACCCGCGCCGGTCGGAATGATCTTATGCAGATACATCTGCACAGGCGGAATTGATGCTTCCTCTTTTAGCAGCGAGTAAGCCTTGACGCATAGGTCGGCGTTTGGGTCTTCATCCAACTGGATGCCTGAACGCTGAAAGGAAAATTGTTTTGCCGGAAGTATTTCCAGCATGTCAGTCAACGGGACGGGATAGAAACAGGTAATAAGGTCGTGAAAGCCATCAGGTCTCCTGGCCGTAACATGGAGGCCCAGGTTGATCTTGCATGGAGGAAAAAAGACCATAGTCATGCTGTCGTTGCCGACAACTCTGCTATTTCGTCAGTCGCTGAATGAGATCCTCGGTAATACCGGTAGACGAAAATCCTCCGTCATGCATTAGGTTCTGCATTGTGACCATTCGCGTGTAGTCGGAGAAAAGGCTGACAATGTAATTTGCGCAATCTTCGCCGGAGGCATTGCCCAGCGGAGACATCATTTCGGCATAGTCGAAAAATACATCGAATCCGGAAATGCCCGTTCCCGCCGTTGTCTTGGTCGGCGACTGAGAGATAGTATTTACGCGAATCTTTTTTGTCTTGCCGAGGCGATAGCCATAACTCCTGGCAATTGATTCGAGCACCGCCTTTGCCTGAGCCATATCGGAATAGTCGGGGAATGTTCGCTGGGCTGCGATGTAAGTGAGCGCGACGATCGAAGCCCACTCATTCATGGCATCAGTCTTCTCGGCCGTCTGCATCACTTTGTGGAAAGAAATGCCTGATATGTCGAGTGTTTTCAGAAACCACTCATAATTCAGGTCACCGTACGATCGGTTCTTGCGCACGTTCGGACTCATCCCGATAGAGTGCAGGACAAAATCCAGTTTGCCGCCAAGGACTTCCATCGAACGTGTGAAAAGCTGGTTGAGGTCTTGTTCGGAAGTTGCATCGGCGGCAATAACTTCGGCGTTGCAGGATTTGGCAAGTTCATTGATTTTACCCATCCGCATGGCGATGGGTGCATTGGTTAGCGTAAATGTTCCGCCTTCATCTGTTACTTTCTGCGCCGTCTTCCAGGCAATGGAGTTTTCGTCCAAAGCCCCGAAAATGATGCCTCTCTTGCCTTCCAATAATTTTTTTCCCATAAGCTGTCGGCGTTTAGGTGCGCACAATAATACGAATAGTCGGCCAAGCGCGAAATGACCCCAGAAAATTCGGGCCGAAATATTTAGCAAAGCCGATTAATTTGATAAATTTAACTTGGCACTCAAAACCCATCTAACTATGGAAACCAGCTCTCCTTTCGTCCAGGTTTTTGATTCCTATCTGAAGTACGGAGCGTATGCCTGCGCAGGCATTGCCGTGCTTATTCTCCTGTATCATGAGTTTCGTATTTTCCAGATCAAGGACTACAAAGCCAAGTACGATTATGTGAACCTTCACGAGATTAGGTACTTCTGGTACGCGGTGATGGCAATCATTCTGGCCGTCGCGCTGTACCTCAACGCTCTTGCAGCAACGATTTCGTCGAGCGTTTTCAGGAGCGCGGAGACCTGGTTTTGGGTCCGGACGTTCTTTACGATGGCATTTATTGTCGTGACCTATATTATTTTCTATAGCCTGGTGCGAATCTTCTATCCGCGCTATGTCGAGCGGCGGCTTGACAAGCTGAGGAATAAACCTCGCATTTCGCCTGCTGGGAACGTGATGCGCAAGCTCACGGAGGCCGAGGAAGAAGCGCACCTCGAAGCAGAACAATTCCGCGAACAACAAGAAGTGCACTCAGTCGACTACGACGTGTGGCTGGATGAAAAAACCGGCTTTAAGAAGATCGAAAAATATGACTCCTACCAACACACAATTGAATGCTCAGAGTGCGGTTATGTAACGATGAAGATTGACCGCGAGGAAATTGTGACCGCACCGACCACCAGTGAAGCGGGTGTGCTCGTCAAACATTACAAATGCAGTTATTGCGGCCACCGCGAAGCTCGCCAGGTACCCGTTGCCAGGCTTGCAGAGAATATGGCCTGACCATCGGAAATTCAAGTCTCAAGAAAGCAAGCTCAACGGCTTGCTTTTTCTATTTTTGCAGGCTCCTTAAGCCATGGACCAAAAAGCAAAACAGCGGCGGCCAATCGGAATATTTGATAGCGGCATCGGCGGCTTGACAGTAGCACACGCCATCAAAAAACTTCTGCCCGACGAGAACATGATCTACTTCGGCGACACAGCTCACCTTCCCTACGGTGACAAGTCCGAAGCTGCGATCCAGGCGTTTTCCGTGCGAATTGCCAATATCTTGCTGAAGAAAAGCTGCAAGGTGATCGTCATCGCGTGCAACTCGGCAAGCTCGGCCGCCTACGAACTGTTGAAGGAATATGTCAGGCGCGATACCTACATCATCAACGTGATTGACCCAATGGTATCGCTGGTCGCCCGGGACTTTCAGGGCCGTCATTTGGGGTTGATTGGAACCAAGAGAACCGTGCAGTCAGGCGTTTATGCCCGTAAGATCGACGACTCCAATAAGGGCATCACCTTGCAGTCACTCGCCACACCACTGCTGGCCCCAATGATTGAAGAAGGATTCTTTAATAACCAGATTAGTCATGAAATCATCGCCCAGTACTTGTCTGATCCCGTTCTTCAGGATATTGAAGGCTTGATACTGGCGTGCACACACTATCCCCTGATAAAAAAAGAAATCAACGAATACTATCAAGGCAGAATTCGAATTCTCGATTCTTCCGAGGTAGTTGCACAGGCCCTTCAAGACTATCTCCGAAACGAGGATCTCCTCAACCAGGAGCCCGGCGCCGAAGACCATTTTCTGGTCTCAGATTACACCGAGTCGTTCGAGTCATCGGCACGAATGTTTTTTCATCAAACCGTTCAGCTGGAGAAACATCAGCTTTGGGACTAATGCTCCCGATTCAGAAAAAATCGTCAAATTGGGGAGTATTACTCAGCCTTGACTACGCTGCTTTTCATCCTTCCCTTCCTGGTGGTCTATACAATTCTGGCCATCTATGCCGAGCGCAAAATCTCAGCCTTTATTCAAGACCGGCTTGGACCGATGGAAGTCGGATATTATGGGCTTTTGCAGACGGTGGCCGATCTGCTGAAGCTGATCCAGAAGGAGGATATCGTGCCCGATGCCGCGCATCGTCGACTGTTCAAAATGGCACCCCTCATAATCTTCATTTCGGTCTTTGCAGGATTTTCAGTGCTGCCACTGGCGCCGGGCTGGAGCGGAGCTGCGATCTCCTCCGGCCTGTTCTTTTTGCTCGCGATTGTATCACTGGACGTTGTCGGGATACTTATCGCAGGCTGGGCTTCTAATAATAAATATAGTGTTCTGGGTACGATGCGTTCAGTGGCTCAGATTATCTCATACGAGATTCCGCTCGGGCTTTCGGTTTTGTGTGTCGCAATATTCTGTGGTACCCTCGACCTCCAGGTAATCTCCCGGGATCAAGGGATATTATCGACGCAGCCTTTGTATCTGTTCGACATTGGTGCGCTCGATGTTGAACTTGCAAGAGTCGGTGGATTTCTATCCTGGAATATATTTCGAATGCCATTATTGATACCCGTCTGGGTAGTCTTTTTCATCGCCTCCCTGGCTGAAGCGAATCGCACTCCATTTGATCTTCCGGAAGCAGAGTCGGAATTGGTGGCTGGATACCACACGGAATATTCAGGTTTTCGCTGGGCCGTTATTATGTTGGGGGAGTATGCAATGATGCTTTTAGTAAGTATATTAGGGGCAGTGTTGTTTTTTGGAAGCTGGAATACCCCACTACCGAATATTGGCCCCGTCCGTTTAGCATCCTGGACAACTGGGGAAACCGGTAGCATAATCTCGACTGTGTGGGGAATTTTCTGGTTGACGAGTAAATCTTTATTTTTCGTCGCAGTTCAAATGTGGGTACGGTGGACCTACCCCCGCTTGCGGGTAGACCAGCTCATGAACCTCAGCTGGAAGTACCTGACTCCATTGGCACTGCTACTAGTTATAGTTTTCGCCATTTGGAAGATCGCATTCACATAAACGTTGCGCGCGTGTCTGCCTTGCTCGCCGGAGTGCTGGCGTGCCTGGCTGTGGGTGCTTTTGGGCAATCAGAAATTGATAGTCTCAAGAACGAGCTGTCAAAAGCAACCTCAGATTCCATGAAGGCTCGAGTCCTGGTCAGGCTCTCTCGCGAATACGAGTACCTCGACTTCGACAGGAGCAAGGAGTATGCGGAACAAGCGCTGAAGCTCGCGGAAGCACCTGATCTCAAGAAGACCAAGATACTCGCCTACCAGAACATCGCCAACCTTTTCACGCTGAGTGGTGATTACAGCTCGGCGTTGCGATACGACGACCTTTCGTTGAAGCAAAGCCTGGCTATCGGCGACAGCCTGAGAATTTCCGTTGACTATAATAATATCGCCAACGATTATCTCGACCTGGGCGAATACGACGAGGCGTATTATTTCTTCACCCAGTCGCACAGGATTGCCGCCAGGATTGGCGATTCACTTCGCATGACGGTTGCCCTTCACAATGTTGGACGTGTCTTCAAAGAGCTGGGACAATACGATCGCGCGCTCGATCACCTCGAGATTTCCCGGGAGATGAGCGAACGCATCGGCGACCTGGAGGGTATCCCTTATTCCTATGACGAGATCGGCGACGTACTGTTGCGTCAGGGCGACTACGATTCAGCTCTTCAAACCCTCATGACGTCTTTGCGACTCACTCGCCAACAAGGGCTGCGGATCCTTGAACCGCGAACGCTGACGAAGATTGCCAATTGCTACCTCAATACCGGCGACTACAAGACGGCATTGGCCTATTACGATACGACGTACTCGATGCACGAAAAAACCAATAACCGATTTGCTCAGGCAGAAGTTGAGTATGGCAGAGGGATGGTCTTCATGGCCCAGGGAAAGTATGACGATGCTACCCGACTTGTCAATCGCAGTCTTCAAACAGCCAGGAACACCAACGCGCGCATCCTCGCGATCAATTGCTACCACAAATTGTCCGACCTTGCCGAGCTCAAAGGCGATTACCGGACCGCGCTGAACTTCTTCAAGCAATACAAGCAATTGGAGGACAGTATGTTCAGCCAGGATATGCAGGAAAAGCTGCTGCGTGATCAGCTGCGATTTGAAACGGAAGCGAAAGACAGCCAGATCGCGGCGCTGAGCCGGGCTCGTGACCTCCGCGACGACCAGATCAAGAAACAGGATTTCATCCGTAACATCCTCGTTGTATTAGTCGCTTTGAGTGTGATTCTCCTGGTGACTGTCTACAGAAGTGGACAGCGGCGAAGACAAATCAATACGTTGCTGCTCCAGCACCAGCAGGACATGGAAAAACGCAGCGAAGAACTCGAGCGGCTCAACCAGGTGAAGGATAAGTTCTTCTCCATTATTTCGCACGACCTCCGCTCTCCGATAAACGCATTGGCGGGCCTGCTCGACCTGCTCGATAAAGGCGGAGTCAAGACTGAAGAATTACCAAACCATGTCCGCGAACTTAAGACCAGATTCAACCACACCAGGACGCTGCTCAATAACCTGCTAGACTGGACCCTCCTTCAGATGGATAAACTTAACCTCCAGGCCAACAGGATAGACTTGAGACGACTCGTCGACGAGAATATTCAACTGCTCGGCGCAGTTCAGACCAAACAGATCAAACTCGTAAACGAAGTGCCCCACCATGCGATTGCCTTTGCCGACTCGAATACCATTAACCTGGTCATCCGAAACCTGATGACCAACGCCATCAAATTCACCAACGATGGGGGACATGTAATCATCGCCGCTGAAGAGAAAGGTTCTGAATGGCTTTTGACCGTTACCGACAACGGAATCGGTATGGAGCCCGACGTCTTAAAAATTCTTTTTGACAAGACCGCACCCTACACCACCCGTGGCACTGCGAATGAAAAAGGTACCGGCCTGGGTCTGATCCTGTGTAAAGAATTTGTTGAAAAGAATGGCGGAAGAATCTGGGTAGAGAGCAAGCCTGGCCAGGGAAGCAAGTTCACTTTCAGCCTCCCAAAGGCGTAAGCGCTCGTCTCACCATATCAACCTTTCTCCTATTTTTGCTGAGTCATGAGCGGCTTCAGTTCCTATTTCAAGAATATCGCATTCGCTTTCGGCTCGCTGTGGTCGGGTCTGGCCATAACGCTCCGACACCTGTCGCGCGCACGCCAAAGCCGAAAACCGCTTTTCATCGGTGACCCAACATACTTTCACGAGCCAGACGGCATATCAACAATTCAATATCCACACTCGATCATGCCGGTTCCTGACACAGGCAGATACAGGCTTCACAACGAAATTGATGACTGCATTGTATGTGATAAATGTGCCAAGATCTGCCCGGTGGACTGCATCACCATTGAGCCCATCAGGGCCGTCGAAGAGATTGGTAAAACTTCTGACGGGACCCCAAAACGCATTTACGCCGCCACATTCGACATCAATATGGGCCAATGTTGTTTCTGCGGCCTGTGCACGACAGTTTGTCCCACAGAATGCCTGACCATGACAAAAGTCTATGACTTCAGCGTTACGGATATCCGTGAACATACGTTTGCCTTTGCTGAGATGACGCCGGACGAAATAAACGATAAACGAAACCAGTGGGCGGAGCACCTGAAACAGAAAACAGCATCGCAACCGGCGGCGTCTACAGGGTCCATGCCCATCCGTCCTAAGTTAAAGCCTCCCGGGCAATCAACTCCCCCATCCGTATGAATGCAGTAATTATACTCTTCTATGCGTTCGGGCTCGTGGCGGGACTCTCGGCCCTTGCAATACTGCTGACAAGGAACGTGTTTCACGCCGCACTGTACCTGTTGGCGTGCCTCCTGGCAGTCGCCGCGCTCTACGTGATGTCCTATGCCGAACTTTTGGCTGTCGCCCAGATCGTTATCTACGCGGGTGGCGTGTTGGTTGTAATCCTGTTCGCCATCATGTTGACTACCCGAATTTCCGGCAAAGCGCTCGTCGTCACCAATACCAATATGTTTAGCGGCGCACTGGCCGCCGGAATCATACTCTGCTTTCTGGTGTATTTCATTCCCGGGTCTTTCACAATGACGAGCCCGTCATCGGGGTTACAGGAAGGGAATATTACCTCCGTTGGTATTAATCTCCTTACCTATTACGCGCTTCCATTCGAAATGTCAGGGTTGATATTGCTCGTTGCACTCGTGGGCGCGGCCATTGCCACATCTCAAACCAGACCAAGACAATCATGATCCCGGCTGATGAACAACTGGTATTGGCGGCGTGGTTGTTTGCTGTGGGGTTAGCCGTTATCATCATTAAGCGAAATACTGTAATGATGCTGATCGGGGTTGAGTTGATGTTAAATGCATCTAACCTTAACCTGGTGACGTTCAATCAGCTTCACCCACGGAGCATCGACGGTCAGATGTTTGCGCTCTTCGTGATCCTTGTCGCAGTCTGCGAGGCCGCCGTCGGCCTGGCAATAATTCTGCGTGTCTATCATTACTACCGCACGTCAGTCCCCGATGAAATTCGCGAACTAAGAGACAACGATTGACTTACGCCACTCACATCCCGCCTGTCATATTCGCGTGCGCATTCCTTACGCTGTTCCTGCCATTGCTTTCCTTTTTTCTTGCACTGATCACGCGAGAGCGGTATTCATGGTCCGTTGGTCTTAACACTACCTTTCTTTTACTCGCAAGCGCCGCATGCGCTACAAAAGTCCTGTTCTTCTTCTGGAACCATGAAGGGGTAGTGATGGGATGGGAATGGTTTGAGATTGCCGGCAAGCGGATTTATGCGGATTTTCTCCTAAGCCGTGCCTCCTGTGTCATGCTGGTGATCGTATCCACGATTTCATTTTTCGTTCACTTCTATTCGGTGGGCTACATGGCGGACGATAAAGCTATTCGACGTTATTTCGCGATGCTTGGATTCTTTACGTTTTCCATGCAGGGAATTGTGCTGGCCGACAATCTTCTGGCCATGTTTTTCTTTTGGGAGTTGGTGGGTCTTTCGTCGTACTTATTGATTGGCCACTGGACCACGATCCCCCGGGCGGGCAGCGCGGCTTTTAAGGCTTTCCTTTTTAATCGCATCGGCGACGTGGGATTCATTATCGGACTGATGATCATCTGGGCCGACACCCAAACTTTCTCAATTCACGAACTATTCTCCGCGCAGGGAGAATGGCGATCGATTGCCACACTCTGCATTTTTTGTGGCATCGTCGCAAAGTCAGCCCAGTTTCCGCTTTTCCCCTGGCTGCCCGACGCCATGCAAGGACCAACTCCCGTTTCCGCATTGATACATGCCGCCACCATGGTCGCGGCTGGCGTGTACCTCCTGGTGAGGATATTCCCATTGTTTACACCGGAAGCGCTTCAGGTGGTGGCATGGGTCGGAATGATCACCGCGGTAACAGGAGCAGCGGCGGCGCTGTATAACTTTGATCTTAAAAGGATACTCGCCTACTCCACCGTCTCCCAGCTTGGCATCATGATTATGGCATTGGGCATGGGGCTGGTAGATGCTGCATTTATCCATCTCATCAGCCACGCGTTCTTCAAGGCATGTCTCTTCCTTAGCGCGGGAGCTGTAACGCACTCTGTACACATGGCGCAGCTTCGATCGCACTCCCATATCGACCCTCAGGATATCCGGAAACTCGGAGGCTTGCGAAAAAAATTACCCGCAGCGTTCTTTTGTTTTGTGCTGGCCGCGGCCTCCCTTTGCGGCATACCATTCTTTTCCGGGTTTCTATCAAAAGAAGCAATCCTAACCGCCCTTTGGATGACTGATGGAATACTCAGCTGGATTATGCTCGCCGCCATGCTGGGAGTTTCATTCGTCACTGTTTTGTACAGTTTCCGGATGATCTGGTATGTCTTTATGGGGGAATCAAGAAATTCCCTCGAGGTTGCCCTTCGGGCACCCTTGATCATGCGATTGCCCATGATCGCGCTGGCACTTGCGTCTCTATGGCTCGTGGTTTCCGCCAACCCCTTTGATTTTGCGGGATGGCTTTGGCCGGTCTCCAGCCAATACACCCACATTCCTCAGCTAACACTTTTTTCCGCAGGATGGATTTTTCTAGCGCTGTGGGCGAGCTACAGACTTTTCCGCGAAGCACGATTCGACCGAAATGAATTGCTTGAAAACGCATTCTACCTCGATGCCGCCTACCATCGGTCGATTGAGAAACTTACACTCGCCGCAGCGGGGGCAGCCATCTACATCGACCGCCATATACTGGACCGCCTCGTTCATTTGACGGCCTATGTACAGGTTACGTTCGCCCATGTAGCCGCGTGGATCGACCAATCCCTTGTAGATGGTGTCGTCCACGGATTTGCGCGACTGGCATCAGGACTGGGTAGTTTCACGCGCTCGTTTCAGGGTGGAAGAATTCAGCTTTATATTTTCTGGTCCATTTTCGCAATCATTATTTTTCTAATTTCGACCATGGACTAGTCCATATCCCGGTTCCGATGGTGAATATAATTTCGAACGGCATCACCAACTGACGATGCGACACTTATTATCCGCAATCATATTCACTCCATTCCTGGCTGCCATCATCGCGTTGTTTATCCCGCGCAGAGTCCCATCGGTGTTCAAGGTTTTATCGCTGGCGGCGAGCATCCTTCAGTCGTTGTGGCTGGCTTGGATTGTTACTGAATTCAATCCAGCCTTCGGGTTGCAGCTTGCGGAAAAATACGAATGGTTCACCGTCAACCTGGGAACCTGGGGAGCATTGAAGGCTGAGTATTTTCTGGCAATCGACGGGCTGAGCCTTCCCCTTCTCGCGCTAACGACGTTGATCATGCTCGTCGCGACGATATCGTCCTGGACGATCGAAAAGAATGTCAAAGGATATTTTATCCTCCTACTGATATTGAACGGCGCCATCATGGGAACATTTTCGGCGCTGGACTTCCTGCTCTTTTATCTCTTCTTCGAATTCATGCTGATACCGATGTTTTTCCTCATCGGCATCTGGGGCGGGCCACGGCGCGAGTATGCTTCTATCAAGTTCTTCCTCTACACGCTGGCCGGATCGATTCTCATTCTTATTGTCATGATCGCCCTCTCGATCTCTGTCAACGATCCGTCGGGTGGACGCCAATTGGTACACACGTTCAACATCCTGCACATGAGCACCGGGATGAACTTCATTTCAAACTCAATCCTTGATCCGAACAACCCGTGGCTTCTGGGCAGCCTTCCGGCCCGATGGTGGGCATTCATGCTCCTGTTTGTCGGATTCGCGATCAAGCTTCCCGCGGTGCCACTGCACACCTGGTTACCGGATGCGCACGTGGAAGCTCCCACCCCGGTTTCTGTCGTACTCGCCGCCCTGCTTCTGAAGATCGGCGCTTATGGATTACTGCGAATCGTGTATCCTGTCTTTCCAGACGTGGCTGTAGACATGAGTTGGACGGTTGCTGTGATTGGCGTCCTGTCGATCATCTACGGAGCCCTCAATGCTCTCGCATCCAAAGATTTGAAACGATTGATCGCCTACTCATCCGTTTCGCATATGGGCTTCGTGTTGCTGGGCTTATCCTCGCTGACCGCAGAAGGCGTAAGTGGGGCAGTGTACCAAATGGTAAGCCATGGCATCATCTCGGCTATGCTGTTCCTGATCGCAGGTGTACTCTACGACCGGACTACCGATCGTCTCATCAACAACTATTCCGGCCTGGCTTCGAAAATGCCCGGATTCATGGCTGTGGTTTTGGTGGCGTTCTTTGCTTCCATGGGCCTACCGGGATTTTCAGGATTCATAGCCGAAATATTTGTTTTGCTGGGAGCTTTCCGCTCAAATTCCGTCAACGGTTTGCTCCACGAGGGCTTCGCTGTGCTGGCAACAGCCGGGTTGGTTCTGGGTGCGGCCTATTTCCTTTGGACAATCCAGCGAATGTTTTTTGGTCCGTTCGACCTAAAAGGGCCCGGCAAAAAGGAGCAGCTCGTTGATCTCGACAAACGGGAATCGGCCATGCTCATCCCGCTTGGCACAGCAGCGCTCATCCTTGGGGTCATTCCTCAACTTCTCCTGACGTGGTTGAACCCGTGGGCCGAACAGTTTTCGGAATGGGTCATCAGCTCGGGAAAAAATATGATGTTTTGAAATGAAAGAGCTGTTAGAGAGCATTGACAATAGCCTCTCATTGGTGGTGCCTGAGTTGGTGCTGGGTCTTGGATTCATAGTTCTTCTGCTGGCAGGCATGGTGAAGATATCGCGGCCTGTCATTTGGATGCTCGCGATCGCCTTCTTTGCTGTTGCAATCGGTACTGTTGCATACACCGGCATCGGCACGCAAGCCATTATTTTTCAGGGAATGCTCGGCCTTGATGGCTTTTCCAACTATCTGAAAGTACTATTCGATTCCGCTGCGATATTAGCGTGTGTCTTGTCGGCCTCCCGTGCTCGTCAACACTCGTCTGAATACATGGCAATGATCATGGCTGCCGTGCTTGGCGGGCACCTGCTGGTGATGAGTAACAATTTCCTGATGATCTTTATCAGCCTGGAGATGATCTCGCTCGCCAGCTATGTTCTTGCAGGTTTTTCGTTTGACAAGGCAGGAAGCGAGGGTAGCCTTAAGTATTTCCTGTTTGGAGCAACTGCCTCGGCGATCATGTTATACGGGCTGTCCATTCTTTACGGCTTCACCGGCACGCTGAACCTCAATGACGACCGCTTCCTGACCAACCTAATGGGTAACGACTCGCCGCTGATCACAATAGCTTCATTTATGGTGCTTGCCGGCATCCTCTATAAAATAGCGGCGGCGCCTATGCATCCATGGGTCCCCGATGTGTACCAGGCAGCGCCCGTGCCTGTCATGGCTTTCTTCTCGATTGTTCCCAAGCTTGCGGGAATTGGCATTCTGGCAAGATTCATCCTCGGCGTGAACCTTTTTGGACAATCTGTTCAGGACTGGCAGGTTATCATTGCCATCATCTCGCTCATTTCGATAACTGTTGGAAATTTCTCGGCTCTTTTGCAATCGAATGCAAAACGCTTGATGGCCTATTCCTCGATCGCTCATGCCGGATTTCTGCTGGTCGGACTGGCTGCTTTTTCTCCGGAAGGACTGAATTTCCTTCTCTTCTATGCCACCGTCTATACCTTGATGAATTTTCTGGTTTTTCATTACCTGGACATTTTTGAGGCCCGGGGAATAGTTGACCTTAAGGACTTCACCAGCGCCGGCAGAAGTCACCCGATTCCAATTTTATTTATGCTGATTGGCTTCCTTTCGCTCGTCGGATTGCCGCCAACTGCCGGCTTCACCGCGAAACTTTTCATTTTCTCGGGCTTGTGGGATTCTTATCAGGCCACCGATAAACCTGTCTTATTGTGGTTGTTGGTCATCGGCCTCCTCAACACCGTGGTTTCGTTATTCTACTATTTGCGGATTCCCTGGCTGGCTTTCCTGAGGTCCGGCGGGTCAGTCACTCCAACACCCAATGAGGCCGACGGCCAAAATGCCACCCTTGGTTCCCCGCTTGAAAATCTTTTCGGGCTCCTGCTTGTTTTACTCGTGCTGGCCTTGTTCTTCATTCCGGGGCTGTTGATGGGTTGGATTAATAGAACTAACTTTGTAGAATAGTCAGATATGGTTGGCCTGGCTTTTTGGAAGAATTTTTCGTGCCTGGAATTCGTTTATGGTGAACCAGCCGACCTGTGCTGCTGCGGATAACTGACCTTTTATGAGCGACCAGATTCTCCACGAATGCGGAATTGCCCTAATCCGGCTGCGAAAACCCCTGTCTTATTACATCGAGAAATACGGTCCAACGTATGGGATGGGTAAGATGTACATCCTGATGGAGAAGCAGCATAACCGGGGCCAGGACGGAGCCGGTGTAGCCAACATCAAGATCGACGTCGAACCAGGCCATCGCTACATCAGCCGCTATCGCTCCATAAAATCACAACCGGTCGAAAAGCTTTTCAAGAAGATCAGTAAGAAATACAGAAAAGCGCAGAAAATCGGAAAGGAGAAGTTTCACGATGAGCACTGGCTCAAGGAAAAAGTAGCATTCACGGGTGAACTATGGCTCGGCCACCTCCGATATGGCACACACGGAGTGAACAGCATCGAAAATGTGCATCCCTTCCTTCGGCAGAACAACTGGAGAAGCCGCAACCTCGTGATGGCCGGGAATTTCAACATGACCAATGTTGATGAACTCTTCGATATTCTGGTGAATCTTGGACAGCACCCTAAGGAAAAGGTCGACACCGTGACCGTCATGGAAAAGATCGGTCATTTCCTTGACGAGGAAGTCCAGGCGTTGTTCGAAAAGTACAAGGACAAATATTCTAACAGGGAGATCTCCGACATTATCGAGAGCGAACTCAACCTTCCCCGGGTGATCAAGCGAGCATGCAAGGACTTTGATGGCGGATACACGATGGCAGGCCTAACGGGGGCCGGATCGGCATTCGTCGTCCGCGACCCTAACGGAATTCGCCCCGCCTACTACTACGCCGACGATGAAGTGGTCGTTGTCGCAAGCGAGAAACCCGCGATCAAGACAGCATTCAACGTCGAATACAGCCAGATAGAAGAGGTTCTCCCGGGCCACGCGCTGATTATTTCCAAGAGTGGAGAATATTCCCAGCATCAGATCATTAAGCCCGGCGAAAAGAAATCCTGCAGTTTCGAACGCATCTACTTCTCCCGTGGAAATGACCCCGACATCTATCGCGAACGCAAGCAACTTGGAAGATTGCTTGTTCCCCAGGTGTTGCGCGCGATTAACTTCGACCTGAAAAACACTGTCTTTTCATATATCCCGAATACGGCCGAAACCGCATTTTACGGAATGATGGCGGGCATTGAGGACTATCTCATCAAGAAGCAAAAAGAAATCATCATCGACGGAAAGCCGACGGTCGATTCTCTCGAAGAGATTCTCTCCTTCAGGCCGCGGGTCGAAAAGTTAGTCGTGAAAGACGTCAAGTTGAGGACCTTCATCGCCGACGACCTACACCGCAATGAGATGGTTGCCCATGTTTACGACACGACTTACGAGGTCGTCAAGAAAGGTAAAGACACACTGGTCGTGATCGACGACTCGATCGTACGCGGTACCACCCTGGAAAAGAGCATCCTCAAAATGCTGGATAGGATCGGTCCCAAGAAGATTGTGGTTGTCTCTTCAGCGCCCCAAATCCGGTTCCCCGACTGTTATGGAATCGACATGAGCAGAATGGGTGACTTCGTGGCTTTCCGTGCGATGATCAGCCTGTTAAAGGACCATGGCAAGGACTACCTTCTCGGTGAAGTTTACGAGAAGTGCGTGCGGGCGCGCGGTCACCAGAACCAGCACAATTACGTCAAAGTCCTTTACGACCAGTTCACCGATGAAGAACTCTCACGTAAGATCGCCGAGATCGTGAGGCCCGCCGACATGCAAGCCGAATTGGAAGTCGTGTTCCAAACCGTCGACAACTTGCATAAGGCCTGCCCACGCCATGCCGGCGACTGGTATTTTACTGGAAATTATCCAACTCCTGGCGGCATGAAAGTCGTCAACCGGTCTTACATAAACTATATGGAAGGCAAGTTGGTCCGAGCCTATTAGTTCGTTCCCACACCAACCTTCGTTCTAAAAGAAATAATGCGTCGTTGGCGTTCCTCACCAACGACACATTTTTTCGTCCCGGTTCCTGACCAACGAACATTTTACACATTTCAAATCCTCGCTACAATTCTTAACTTCGAATCATTCCATTTTATTCCATTCACTTATGAGCTATTGGCTTGTCAAGACCGAACCCGACACATACTCCTGGGACGACCTCGTTCGGGATAAAAAGACTACCTGGGATGGCGTGAGAAACTTTCAGGCCCGCAGTAACCTGAAAAAAATGAAAAAAGGGGATGTGGTCCTTATCTACCACACCGGTGACGAGAAAGCCGTCATCGGACGGGCGAAGGTGCTGAAAGAACACTATCCTGACCCAACTGACAAAGATTGGGCTGTCGTGGACCTGGCGCCGGAAAAGAAACTGAAAAAACCTATTTCCCTGACACAAATAAAATCAGACAAGCGTTTCTCCAATATGGTCCTTGTTCGGGCATCGCGGCTGTCGGTACAACCCGTGAAGGACGAGGAATTCGATCTGATCATGTCGCTAAGCGAAGGAGGTTAAAATGAGGTTAACACTTGATTGTTTTTTGACACGTCAGCGGTGGCCGGTTATGCTCTTGCTTCTTTTGGCCGCCTCCCTACCCGCTGCCGCGCAAGTCAGTCAAATCCACCGTTTTGAGGTCAAGCAAAGGATCAATGATGACAATTTCTCGCTGATCAACCTGGAGGAAGAAGGCCTTGCCCTGCTTCGCGAAAAAGACCGGTTTAACGGGTCTCGTCGAATTTGGGAACTGGTCCTCCTCGATACTGCTTTGTCGGGACGCCGGGATATGGAGCTTGAAATTCCCCAGCGCCATCAGCTGATGGGTTATGAGTATGCACCGAATCGCCTGTACTTGCTGTATCGCACCGGCGAGTCCACCAAACACAGCTTTTCCATTATCGAGATTGACATCCCGGACGGGAAAGAGCTTGCGCGGAAGGAGCTTGACCCGGATCTCGACTTTCGACTGACGCATTTTACCAAGGTCGGAAACAACGCAGTCTTCGGAGGCTATGTCAGCAACGAACCCACTGTTTTCTTGTATGACATGGAAAGCAATCAGGTTAAGGTCTTGCCCGGGTTCTTCCAGAAAGACAACGAGCTGGTGGATCTCCGCGTGAATGAGAATGGGACTTTTAACGCCATCCTGATCGATCGCAGTTTGCGGAGTGAACGCAAGCTGGTTTTCAGAACCTTCGATTCCAATGGCAACCTGCTGCTGGAAGACATCGTGCCTGTCGATGAAGATCGAACGCTCCAGACCAGTATAGCCAGCACGTTGCAGCGTGAGGATTTGCTGCTGGCGGGCACGTGGGGCGAAAGACAAAATAAACAGTCCTTTGGCTTCTTTGCAATGCCAGTCGATCCATTCCGCGAACAGAAAATCAACTACTTGAGCTTCGGAGAGCTTGATCATTTCACCGACTATCTCAACCCGAAACGGGCGCAGCGGGTGAAGGACAATGCCCGCGAAGATGCCCTTGATGGCCGGAAACCATCCTTCAGTGCCTATGTTGTACCGTTTCGGATTGCAGAACATCCCGAAGGGTTTTTATTGTTGGCGGAGGTTTACAATCCTTCAAACCAGATGAACCCGTACTACAACAATCCGTATGGCAACCCCTACTACGGTCCTTACTCCTACTACAATCCTTTTTGGCCTGGGTACTTTCCCGGGATGGGGATGTACCGGCCCTATAATAGTTTCGGCACCAGCCAACGGCCTCCGGACGAGATCAGAACATATGAAGGACTGGTGGTAGCATTCGATCCCCAGGGAAAACGATTGTGGGATCACAGCATAAAACTGGAAGAATTGAAGAAACCAGGACTTGAACAGGTTACCGACTATGTCTACCACAACGCTTATGTATATTTTCTTTACAAGTCGGAGTCTGACCTGAACATCAAGGTGATTAATGTGCACGATGGATCCGCGGTCGAGAAGATTCAAAAAATTCAGACCAGCTCTCCCGACGGCGAGATCCGTTCGGATCGAAAGCACGACGATGGCGTCCGGCAGTGGGTTGGGAATTCATTTTACGTGTGGGGCTATCAAACGATCCGAAACGTGCATAATAAGGGAGATCGTGTTCGCGACGTTTTTTATGTTAACAAAGTCATCGTCGATTGATCGATTGATATTGACGGTCGTGTTAGCGCTCTCCTACATGACAGCGCCGGGCCAGATATTGCAAACCGCGCGCTATGAGGTCCCGGTCTTCGGTTTCAATGACGACTACGAAATTATCCCTGCCGGAACAAACGGACTCTTCCTGTATCAGAACTATCAGTCTCCTCAGAGTGTCCTCGTCCGACTCGTCAAACTTGACACCGCATTCAACGAACAATGGGGCGGATTTCTGACCGTTGAGAAAAACTATGTGATGATGGGAAAGGAATCGTTCAAGGAAAAATTATACCTCTTGTTTCGTTACCGCGATTATTCGATCAATGACTTTCTCATTTACCGGATAAATGAACATACCGGGGAGTATGACTTCAGCACAATTCGTGGTTTTATTCCCTTTTCCCCTTCCGAATTTCACGTTACCGATGAGGCGGCGCTCATCGGCGGATATTTTAACCGGGTACCGGTCGTGCTTCACTACACTTTTGCAACGGGAAAGTCGAAGGTCTTGCCTGGGCTCTTTAATGAGGCAGGCGAATTAACGCAGGTAAAAACCTACCCCGACGGAACATTCGACGTATTGATCAGTGCTCGCAATTATTTGCGACAGCGCACAATCTGGATAAAAAGCTATGACGCACAGGGCGAACTTCTGCGCAATTTGGCGTTGAGCCCGGAGGAACAAAAGCACCTGATCTTCGGAAGAGCTGTAAAGACGGACCAAAATATGCAATTGGTCGCGGGAGTGTATGGCAACCGGTCCGCAGAATTCTCGCGTGGAATGTTCATCGCCAGCATCGATCCCTCGGGAATGGAGTTGATCCGGTATTACAACTTCGCCGACCTGGAGAATTTCTTTAAGTACATGAAGGCCAAACGGGAGCAGCGGATCAAGTCCCGAATTGAACGAAAAAAGGTAAAAGGTAAGCGTATACGCTTTAACTACCGTTTTCTCGTGCACGAGCTCATTCCTTACAATGACCATTACATCCTTCTCGGCGAAGCTTTCTATCCCAAATACACCAGCGTTGATCGGACTGGATTTTTCACACCGTATGTCAGACCCGGTGCAATCATTCAGGACGGCAGAATATTCGACGGCTACTACTACACGCATGCCGTGGTCATGTGTTTCGACAAGCATGGCAAGCTCGTGTGGGACAACAGTTTTGAGATCAACGACGTCCGTACATTCACACTTGAGCAGTTCGTCAAGATCGAGGTTGGCGACGACTATATCGCGCTGCTATACATTTACGACAACGAAATCAGAACAAAGATCATTAAGGGGCACGAAGTACTCGAAGGCAAAACCGTTGACCCCATCCGGACCTTCAGAGAAGGAGAAATCGTCAGGCGCGCTCGCAAAGAGCCGGGAAAACTCGAGTACTGGTATGGCGACAACTTATTTGCCTATGGTGTTCAGGAAATCGCGAATCAGGCCCCAGGCACCGCCAATCGACGAGTGTTTTATATTAACAAGGTTACCTACGAGCGATAACCGACCTTTAGGGGTTGTTTTGGTTCCCGGAATTTTTCGAGTGTGATTCAGCGAGGCTCTGGGAGGTAATGCCTATATTTGCATCCGGCGACTATGCAGAAGAAACTAATCCTTGATTCTGACCTCCTGGAAATCACCCTAAGCCGCCTTTGTCAGGAACTCATTGAAAACCACCGCGATTTCGAAAACACCGTAATTATCGGTATGCAGCCGCGCGGTATTTTCGTGGCCGAGCACATTTGCCGGAAGCTCTCGACCATCATCAGGAACCCTGTCCCCCTTGGCTACCTCGACCCCACGTTCCACCGGGATGATTTCAGACGCAGAGAAACGCCCGTGAAACCAAACGAGAACCGGATACCCTTCATAATCGAAGGCAAAAATGTCGTACTCGTCGACGATGTATTGTTTACGGGAAGGACGATACGCGCCGCTATGGATGCGATGATCAGTTTCGGCAGACCGGCCAAGGTAGAACTTCTGGTGCTGATTGACAGAAAATACAATCGCGAGTTGCCCATCGCCGCCGATTACATCGGTCGGTCGGTGAATACCCTTGCCTCTCAGCGGGTGCTGGTCGAGTTGGAGGCACAAGGCCACAAACGCAACAAGATTTGGCTAATCAGCTCGGCACAACAAGAGTCCGTGTCGAAGAGCCAGGATAGGGCAAATGGATAAAAGGGAATTATGCCAGATAAGAAACAAACGCGGATGACCAGGATAAACAGCAACAGCTTGTCTGTTGGCACCGGAAAGGACACGCGCATTCCTGCTATTTCATTACTATGACCAAACTCAGTCAGAAGCACCTGTTAGGGATCAAGAATATTACCCGTGAGGACATTGAATTAATTTTTGAAACGGCCGACAACTTTAAGGAAGTCATCAACCGCCCCATTAAGAAGGTTCCTACGCTGCGCGATATTACTATCGCCAACATTTTCTTCGAAAACTCCACGCGCACGCGCCTTTCATTCGAACTGGCGGAAAAAAGATTGTCTGCTGATGTGGTAAATTTTTCAGCGGCCACAAGTTCAGTCAAGAAAGGCGAGACACTGCTGGACACCGTCAACAATATCCTCGCCATGAAGGTGGATATGGTTGTGATGCGTCACGCCAGCCCTGGCGCACCGCACTATTTATCGCGCCACATCAAAGCCAACATTATCAATGCCGGTGATGGAACACATGAACATCCGACGCAAGCCTTGCTGGATGCGTTCTCTATTCGTGAAAAACTTGGGTCGGTGTCCGGAAAAAAAGTCGCCATCATCGGAGATATCCTGCATTCCCGCGTGGCGCTCTCCAATATTTTCGCCCTCCAAAAATTAGGAGCAAAAGTAATGGTCTGTGGACCGCCGACGCTGCTACCGAAATTCATTGGACAACTCGGCGTGCAGGTCGAATTAGACGTACAAAAGGCTCTCGGGTGGTGCGACGTAGCAAACGTACTCCGAATTCAACTCGAGCGACAGCAGATAAAATATTTTCCTTCCTTGCGGGAATACTCCATTTACTACGGCATCAACAAGACGATGCTTGACAACCTCAAGAAGGAAATCATCATCATGCATCCTGGCCCCATCAATCGCGGCGTAGAAATCAGCAGTGATGCAGCGGATTCCGAACATTCGATAATTCTTGATCAGGTAGAGAACGGCGTTGCCGTGAGAATGGCGGTTCTATACCTGCTTGCCGGTGTGGCCGGTTGATCTGAAGACGCTCTGCGTCGAACCAACTATCCGCTCGTCTCGTTGATCCCATTCCTTTCGCATTTTATCGAACCCTTTCCAGTGATTTTTGTATTTTTGATCGAATTTCTCATCCATGATTTACAACTCTATTGTTGATACGATCGGTAACACTCCGTTGGTCCGGCTGAACAAAATCTTTAGGGGCCTGCCCGGTACTGTGCTGGCAAAAGTGGAGTACTTCAACCCCGGCAATTCAACGAAGGACCGCATGGCCTTGAAAATGATTCTGGATGCCGAAAAAGCGGGAACACTCAAACCAGGCGGAACAATAATCGAAGGAACCTCTGGAAACACGGGAATGGGTCTTGCGCTCACCGCGGTAGCTCGCGGCTACAAGTGCATCTTCACTATGGCCGACAAACAGTCCCAGGAAAAGATCAACATCCTAAAAGCTGTTGGCGCCGAAGTGATTGTGTGTCCGACCAACGTAGCACCCGATGACCCCCGGTCATACTATTCCGTGGCCCGAAAACTCAACAAGGAAATACCCAATTCGATTTACCCCAACCAATACGATAACCTGTCGAACGCTCAGGCACATTACGAAACAACAGGACCTGAGATATGGCGACAGACCGAAGGAAAGATCACGCATTATGTCGCAACAGTGGGCACGGGTGGTTCCATGTGCGGCACCTCCAAATATCTGAAGGAACAAAAACCGGCGATTGTCTCGGTTGGGATTGACACTTACGGATCGGTATTCAAGAAATATAAAGAAACAGGAATCTTTGACGAGAATGAGATCTATCCTTACCTGACCGAAGGTTTCGGTGAAGATATCCTGCCTAAGAATGTCAACTTTGACGTGATTGACCTTTTCATCAAGGTTACTGACAAGGATGGTGCCGTTATGGCCCGGCGCTTATCGCGCGAAGAGGGTCTGTTTGTTGGATGGTCAAGTGGCTCGGCGGTGCACGGCGCACTCGAATATGCCCGCACAAACATGAAGGACGGTGATGTAATGGTCATCCTTCTTCCCGATCATGGCACGCGCTACCTGGCAAAAGTCTACAATGACCAATGGATGAAAGATCATGGCTTCCTGGAAGCAAGGTCGTTTGGTACGGCGCGCGACATCATTGCCCTTCGCAATGGCAAAGAAAATCTTATTACGGTAAGTAAAGCCGCGAAAGTTGGAGATGCGATACTGATGTTCAATCGCGAAGGAATCGACCAGATCCCAGTAACGGACGATGGTCACTTCGTGGGCAGCATCACATCGTCATCCATCCTGGAAAAGATCATACAGGACCCTCAACTTCAGAAAAAATGTGTTGGCGATGTAATGGACAAGCCTATGCTGTTTGTCGCTCCCGACAGTACGCTGGACGTGCTTTCGTCCCTGTTGAATAAGGACAATAAGGCGGTGCTGGTCCGCGACACGGATGAGCGCGTTCACATTATTACGCAGCACGATGTACTGAAGGCCATGACGAGCTGAACTTAATGCCGGGTGATCTCCACCTCCACCCGGTCATTGCCGCCCGCATTGGTACCACGAGGATCAAAGATGGGCTGCTTACCTGCTTCACCCTTGACAGCAATACGGTCATCACTGATACCATTCGCCAGGAGATATTGCTTGATGGTTTCCGCGCGCAATTCCGACAACTCTTTTGCGCTCCCTGCACGCCGTTCGTTTGCAGTGTTTAGAGCAAAAAAGTCCCTGCTCCGACCTAACGCAATAATGTCACGACCGTCATCGCCATTGGTGTGGCCATGCAGTCGAATCCTGTAGTTTGGATTCTCGTTCATCATGGCCAGAAGCTCCATCAATTCCCGCTTCGAATCGGGCGTAAGAATGCTTGAATTCGGAAGAAACTTAACTTCATCCATCTCTACATAGTCGCCGCGCTTAACCCTCGTGAGCGTTACAGGGAAAATGATCTCCTGATCGCTTCCCAACTGCACATCCCGATCCCGCTGTGGATCGTTATAATCGATAGGCTTCTTGAACGACCGGAAGCCTATGACCTGGCAGGTCACATACCACTTCCCGCTCCGATTGTTAGGTGGCACGATGTAAACCGTTTCATTCGCCTGGTATGGACGAAATTGGGGCGAACGTTCGGCTTCCTGCAAACGCACCATGCCGGTGACCGGATTTCCCGTCGCCTCATTGGTAAGTCGAAAAATAAATGGTTTGCCTGCTGGCCTGACGTTCTCACTTATGGCAGGCTCCTCAGGCGCTTTCGCGTCTTGATCAGCTTGTGAAGGTTGGGCTTCAGCCTCAATAGTCGTTTCCGGTTCAACCTGTTCCCGTGCTGTTGGCTTAACTTCCGGCGAAACAATTACGCGTTCATCGGGTTGTGCGAGTTCGTTGCCAGGAACGAAGGATGCGTCTCCTAACGACCCCTTGTACACCCACGCGTCGCTAAAACCTTCAGCTCTCATATCCTTTGCCGTGCGGTTGGCATCGGCCAGGCTACGCGTGTTTCTCACATACACGTAGTACATTTTCTTCTCCTCATTAAAGGAATAGGTCGCCCAAACATTGACGTCATAGGCAGATTGGCACATTCGTTTCGCGTTGTCTTCCGATTCAAACGCGCCGATGACCACGTGGTAAGAACCTTGAGCGTACGCGCGAGCCGTTAAAGCAAGGCATAGCGTTACCGCTAGTCCAAAGGATCGTAATGACATATGTAAAAAGTGACTGGCCTAGAGATTGAGTATCTCCACTTCCACGCGCACATTCTCCTGCGCCCGTGCGCTGTTCTTGTCGTGAAGTGGACGTTTTCCGCCCCATGCTTTGATCTCGATCCGATCTTCCCCGATACCGTTGTCCATCAAATATTCACGTATCGCGTTTGCCCGCTCCTCTGACAGCTTTTTTGCGGATCCGGATCCCTCTCTCGCACCGGTCAGCGAAAAAAAGTTTTTGCTTTCGCCCATGGTAATGATCTTACCGCGTGCATTACCGTTCGTGTGTCCATGCAATTTAATCCGATAATTGGAATTTTCATTCAGCATCTCAAGGAGGCGATTCACCTCATAACGCGACTCGGGTCTCATAATGGCGGCATCCTTGTAAAAAAAGACATTATACATCACGGCGATATCGCCCTTTTGCAACCGCACCAGCTCGAACGGCACTATAATATTTCCCTCGCCGTCACTGATTATTCCGTCACCAATCGGCGCATTGAAATCAATAGTCTTCTGTACTTTCCTGTATCCCATCAACTCGCAGACAAACGAAACCTTCGTCAGGCTCGATGGCACATCCACTTTTACGGATTCATTCGCTTTGTATGATCGGATTTTTCGAGACCGTTCGGGATCAACCATGTCGACGTCGGCATCAACAACCGTGTTATCGACTCCACGTTTGACAGCGAAAATGAAATTTCGTTCCTCGGTGTCGGCCCGCGAAACGGCATCAAGCGCCGGCCTGTTTGCCGGAGGGGCGGTCTCGACGGCACTGTCGGGTAACGGCAATGTCTCTTCGTTGGTCTCCACGGGCACCGCCTGCGTTTCCACCAATGACGCATGTTCAGTGACCGTCATGGCTCCCTGTGTGACAGGGTCGATGTCTTGTGATGACTCACCTGCCTCCGCAGCAACCTGGCCGATAACACCCTGGTATACCCAGGCGTCAAAATAGGACGTCTCCTTCCTCAGCCGGGTCGCTTCCCGGATGGCCGCAGGCCTGTCACCAGTCACCATCACAAATACATAATACAGGTTGCGATTTGGATTGATGTCGAAATGGGCGTCGAACTCGTGTGCAACAGCATCACGGGTAAAGCGCACAGCATTATCTCGCGACGCAAACGCGCCGATCACAACATAATTGGGGTACTCCGGCCCGGCGTTCACAGCATGTGAAGTTCCAAAAGCGGGCAACACCAGTGCAAAAAATAGGATCAATCGCATGGCACCAGGTAGGTTTGGCTAATGAAAGTTAATAAAGATTCGATATTTTTCACCGCTGGCGAGCCTACATTTCAGAAATCACTTCGAAACGGCGTTCAATTGCTTCTCCATTTTCATCAACTATGATGAGCACGTGCTTGCCCTCACCAGGTGCAAGTGCGAGATGATGATAGTTGCGCGTGCATCCGATATACACACCATCGAGATGCCAATACACCGCCTTAGCAGGCTCGCGATGGGCGACTTCAAAAATTGAACTGCCGGGTTGACCATCGAGATTGCGAGGAATGAAAATGCGCGCTCCTGGTCGCGGATACACCATATCCATCGCGACTTCAGACGATGACGCCTCGCAGTCCGGCCGGAACGGCGGCAGCGAGTGATAAGACAGGTTTTTCTGCCGGTAATAGTACTCTTCCACCGGAGGGAGCACAAACCAGTTCACATGTTTCATGGAACTAAGGGAAGCACAATCGCTGTGCACACGATAACGAAAATCCTGCGTGAGGTGAACAGTCTTGTGAAACGGACATGCCATCGTTTCCAGTCCACCAGTCGTTATCCATATGGAGTCTGTTTCGGTGCAACGAGGAGACGCTCGATATCCGCTGAGCCGGCATGTTGTCACCCTGCGCAATTCCGGCGTCGGTCGTTCAAACCACCCGCCGCCCCGGGGAAGAGCTGAAAAAATATCGAACAACAATGGAGCCGCGACATCGGTGCCTGTTAACCCCGGCCGGCCCTCGCCGTCGGCGTTACCCACCCACACACCAACAGCATATTCTGGCGTCACGCCCACCGCCCACGCATCGCGAAGCCCAAAGCTCGTACCGGTCTTCCATGCTACGTCGCGTGAACTGCTGAAGTGCCTCCACCCGGTCTCCTCACCTGGTCGATACAGTTCCTTGAGAGTTTCAAATGTCAGGTAAATAGAAGCGGCACTGAGCCACGAATGCTGTTCGAGGGACTCGGCTTCAAATGGTTCCTGCATGTATCTCGGCGAGTGAAAATCTCCTTTCGAATAGCGATTCACGCCAGCGTGCTGAAAATAGTTGTTGAGTGTTCTGGCCATTGATGCGTAAACACCGGTGACTTCCCAAAGTGTACCTTCCGCACCTCCGAGAATGAGCGATAGCCCATAGTGGTCAGGACCTTGTGTGATTGTCGTCATCCCGACTTCGCGAAGAAGCCGGTGAAATTTTTCGTACCGAAACTCACGGAGCATGTGTACGGCCGGAACATTCAATGAACGGATAAGAGCTTTGTTCGCCGGAACGGCTCCATCGTACTGCCTCGAAAAATTCTTCGGCGCAAATCCATTGATCATTGTCGGGATATCCGGTATGATCGTGCCCGGCAATATCTTTCCTTCATCGAGCATGGCGGCGAATAATATTGGCTTCAAGATACTGCCCGTGCTGCGCGGTGCCTGGACAATATCCACGGCATTGCCGTGACCCGTCAGCCCCTCGACGTTGCCGACGTAAGCAACCACCTCGCCCGTTTGCACACGAAGCACAATTGCTGCCGCATTGTAGACATGATTGGCGCTGTGTTTTTCATGATGCTCACGCACTAGTTCCGCCACACGTTCCTGTAGGACATGGTTGACAGTCGACCGCACTCGGGTGCCGGCATGGCCCTCGGCAATGGCCCGATCAAGGAGATGTGGCGCGAGCCTCGGCAGAGGCAAAGGTTCCCCTGGAATATTCTCGGTCTTCGCTAATGTGCAAGTGAATGGATCGATCAACCCATTCGCCTCGAGCTTGTCGAGCAGACGATCGCGCTTGATTTTCAGCAGTGCACGGTTCCTTCCCGGATGAATCATCGATGGAGCATTGGGCAGAACAGCGAGGAGTGCGGCCTGTGCCCATGAGAGCGAACGTGGATCACTGCCAAAGTAACGCCAGCAGGCAGCTTCGAGGCCAACTACGTTTCCACCAAATGGAGCATGTGCTGAGTAGAGGGCAAGAATCTCGCGTTTGGTACTGCGGAGCTCCAGGCGCGTGGCGAGCACAACCTCGAGGAGTTTCTCGAACCACGTGCGTGGCTTCCCTTTGCGAGACAGGCGAATTACCTGCATAGTCAGGGTACTGCCCCCGCTGATAACCTGTCCAGCAGAAAAGTTCTGCTTTGCAGCCCTCGCCATGGACAACGGATCGACACCTGGATGCGACCAGAATCGTTTGTCCTCGAACGCAACCAATGCCTCAGCAAACTTGTAAGGAACGGTATCCGAAACCGGGAATCGCCATTGCCCATCAGCAGCGATCGTTGCTCCCAACAACTCGTCGCCTGCTGACACAATCACCGTGGAGTAGGGATCATTAAACAACTTCTCTGGAAGGCAAAAGTAGTAAGCGACGACCGGCAAAATCGTTAACGCAATCGCCCCTTTCCTGATCGCCGGCTTCTTTAAAATATTGACACGCATCGTACTGCCAGACACCTTCCCACAGTTACCCTCAGATCATTGTGTTACGGGTTTTATGACCTGAACAACCTGCCCTTTCTTTCGCGCGTAGATCGTTCGATCATACATAGCCTCACAGCTTACAGCCGGCAGATAATACGTACCGGCATAGCTTGCCGTCAACCTTACCTGAAATCTCTTCCGCGCTCCCGGCGACAGATCAAAGTACGTGTAAACACGATCATCGCGAATGTCCTGGTAACTTGGAGTGTCACCCAGCATACCGGAGTCGTCGTCTGTCAGCCGCAGGTTATTGACCTCCCAACCAGAAGGAAAGATCTGGGTGAGCGCAAGGTTCTTGTAAACACCACGGGCACCGGGATTGGAAACAGTGACGGTTGCCAGAAACTCTGTGCCCTGAACCAAACTACCGGGATCAACGGTGCGTCCGTCATGATCGGTATAGGCTATGCTTAGATACAGGTTGCTTGATTCTTCGGTCTCATCCCCACGAGCTGGTGTGCCTTCTTTGATAAGCCTTAGGAACAACGTGCCGGAGCTCTGGCTCTGCACGCTCAGGCTGCGGGAATTTACGCCATCAACAGGCAATGACACCTGGGCGATTGGCAACTCGGTTGACGCGTCAACTTCTTTTCCATTATATGAATAATGGAATTTCAGCGCTCCATACTTTTCGGACGCTGCAAACGTGCCCGCGGATTTGAGGCACCATGCCACCGTCTGTGTACTCATCCAGTAATTGTCGTTGCTCAACGCCGCCGAGATCTGCTTCAGCAGGTCAATGCCTTTTTCTTTCTCATTCAACAAAAGCAATGTCTCCAGTACGATTGCCTTGTCGCGCAAATCAGATCCATAGGAGTAACCCAGCTCCTTATAAGGTTGAATATTGGTTGGCAGGTTAGCCATCAGTGTGCGCGCTGCTTCCTGCTGTCCAGCCTTTGCGTACGCTGCGACAAGCATCCAGGCAGCCGTCGGCGGCAAGTTGCCCTGCTCCCGAAGTTTATTCATGGCGCTTAGTTCGGGATCGCCGGCAAGAGCCAGGGAGTAGAGCCGATAGGCCTGGATCAATTCGCTACTGTACTGCTCCTCAACCCGACGCCATGCCTGCGCCTTCGATCGCTGGTATCGCTTCCACCGGCGGATCATATCATTGGGCACAAAGTATCCCCGTGCTTCCGCTTCAATCAGAAAATGGCCGGCATAGGTCGTCGCCCAGCTGTCGGCGTTTTCTCCTCCTGGCCAATAGCTAAATCCACCATCCCGCAGTTGAAACAGCTTCAGCCTTTCGATCCCCGCACGGACATTATTCTGAACAGTCGACATTTCACCGTCCGTTAGAACCTTTATTTTATCGACGTAAAGTTGTGGGAAGACCGACGACGTGGTCTGCTCGATACATCCATGAGGATATCGCAAGAGATATTTCATGCGCTGTCCGAGGTTAATCGGCGGCATGGTCGACACCTCCAGTGTTGCTGTGTTCGTCCCTTCCATGCCAGCCGGTGCGACCTCGATGTTCCAGCTCTTGCCTGCTGCCAGTATGCCTTCCTCAACGCGCGTAACCGGTGGGTTCGGGTTGCGTATATCGATCTCAATTACGTCAGAAGCCTTGAACGATCCAGATGAAGCCGTCACCTCAACCCGGCCGACACCCAGGCGACTATCGACATTGAGGTCAAATTCAATTGTCAGATCACTTGCCGGCATCGCGACGGTCTTTGTGGCTTCACGTACCGACAACGGTCCCGAGACTTTCACATCCACCTTGACGTTGCGAATGCTTTCTTCCATCGAGAAGAGGGTGATCGGCAATTTCACGTATTCCGCCGGTCCAAGAACCCTCGGTAATGTCGCCAGCACCATAAGCGGTTTCCTTACGGGCGTTGCCTTCTCCGCTGACCCATAGGCACCTTGATAACCCGCCACCACCATCGTTCGAACTGATCCGATGTATTGTGGCATAATGAATCGATGTTCATCCGTTCCGCCATCAAGCGTGAATGGCCCGAGGAATTTGACAACGGGCTTGAACCGGTTCGCTTTCGCGTCGTCTTCCTTGGTTTCGGCTTCACCATCACCTCCGATAGCCAGAAGTCGTTCAACGCGGCCGAATGCACCCATGACCTTGTCGTACACATCCCATGACGAAACACCCAGCGCCTCTCGGGCGTAAAAGCGTTTCCATGGATCAGGAGTCTTGAAACGTGTCAGGTCGAGTAGTCCTTCATCAACCATCGCCAGCGTATACGTCATTGTGCGCCGGGTCTTTTCGGAAACACGGATTACGACTTCTTCCCCGGGTTCAAGAACGTCCTTCATTTCGATCACCGGTTCCAGGTGAGTCTTTGGATCTTCAACCTGGATAGGGATAACACCATATAATCGTATGGGCAGATCGTTTGCAGTTTGGCCATGCGGCTGAAGGGCTGTAATGTTGACGTAGACGTTCGGCGTCATCTCGGCGGTAACATCAAACGAAAACGGTGTGTCACCCGCTTGTGTTTGTACCCAGTAGCTGTTGATCACACGGCTCCCATTCTCTATACTGACCAATGCCCGGCCGGCTCCGCTTCCCGGAATCACAACTGTTGCTTTTTCCCCAATATTGTATACCGGTTTATCGGAGCTGAACGACAACATGGTTGCCCCTTCACTGCCTGGCCGTGCGCGACCCGCCCAGCCCGGCCAATCGATGTAAACAACCTTTGCCGTGCTGTGCCCCGAAACGGGGTCATACGCTTTCACCAGGTATCGTCCCCACTCAGGATAATTGATCCGGAATGTCCAGCTACCTTTTCCATTGGAGGTCCTGACGTTGCCGCTGCTGATTAGCTGGGCATATGACCCACTCATGTATATGGCGTCTTCTTCCGAATTATCCCACCACCATCTCCATTGAAGTTTATAGATGGCCATCTCAATGCGATCACGGGAGACAGGATTTCCATCGGCATCGACCGTGACGACGTCAACCGTATGCGTGGTGTCCGTCAGCAGCATTCCGCGCGCCTGGTCCCCAGGTGGAAGGCGTATACCCGTGAATGACTCATAGGGGTAGTAGGGTATGCTGAACCTGTCGATCGAAAAATTTCCACTTTCTTCAAATGCTTTACCGCGAAAAACAGCATTGAGCATGCCGGGAGCGTTTTCGTTAGGTTCAAGTGTCGCGTTGATGCTGGCGTGCCCTTCGGAGTCGGTGTAACCGTCGAATATGACCTGAGCTTCACTGTAGAAATCCCGCGAAGGGTCTTCAAAAACGTAATCGGGATACCGCGGGAACTTGGTGGATGCCCGGGTCAAGATGACTTCGAATTCCGCCCTCAAGTTTCTTCCAGGTGCGCCATGCAACCAACTCACCACCAGATCTCCCGATACATTGCTGTTGCCGGCAGTGATCTTGTCGACACCAAAGTCGAGGTTGATCTTCAACCGGTTGGGCTTCACGGTCTCAATCTTCACCGTTTGCGAAAATTCTGCACCGCCAACCTTAACATGTGCAGTCCAGTTTCCTGTGGGTGCATCCGCAGACGTCGCAGTTGCAAAACGGTAAAAACCATTCTCACCTACCGACCGCACAAGCCGGTTAGCAAGCTGGCCCATCGGATTCTCCAACTCGAACACCACGGGATGCGAGGCCGGCAACAGCTTCATCTTATCTTCAAGCATGAAGGTCATGTAAATGGAGTCGCCGGGCCGCCAGACGCCACGTTCACCATAGAGAAACCCCTTCAATCCTTTATCTATATGCTCACCGCCGACATCAAAGCTGCTAATCGACAGCGACTCTCCGTCCACGAGTTTCAGGTAACCGCGCTGAGCGCCCTGCTTGGCAACCAAAACAAAAGGACTACCCGGCGTCGAAACAACGGCTTTTCCACTTCCATCGGTGGTCGCCGTCCCCAAAACCTGCCCCTGGTAATCATAGAGTTCCACAACGACGCCACTCAACGGCTCCGTTGTTTTCAGATCATTTGCGAAGACGATGGTGTTTCCATCGCCACCGCGCTTCGCCAGAAGGCCCAAGTCAGACGCGATGATGTTTCGCTTGATAGACTTGTCGCCAACGTAGTACGACGAGTGACACGGGTTGTCGCGTTCCCTCCAGTCGTAGTCATCACCGTAGTAGTATGACTCGTACGAATCCCAATAACTTTCATCAGGAGGCGCGCCCCAATCTTCCTCTGTTGCCAGAGGCTGAAGATCTGTTGTGCCGTCGTCGTCACAGCCGAAAGCAACATACGATCTTCTAAAATTGATCCGAACCTGGTAAATAGCCCCGGGCTCGGTGTTGATCAGGTTTGTTAAATCGAGGGTAAATCGGTTCCACTTGCCCGCCAGATCCGTCACGCCCGTATTTTCAAGCGAAATTGTCTTTGTAAGGATCGGGCGGCCAACCCGTCGGAGTTGGGAGTTACCATCCATGTCGTTGATCTGAAGAAATTGGATTACGTTGGATTCGAAGATTTTTATGACTCTGACATCAACGGATTTGAGATTGACGGCTTCAAATGGAAGAACGAGTCCTTCGGTAGATGGAAGGATGTTGCCATCACCAGTAAAACGCACCGCCGGGTTCAGCTGCTCAAACATCACATCATACCGTCCGCCTTGTTTCAACCGGTAATCGAGCACATTTCGTATTCCGCCTTCGACCACCACAACCTTTGATCCTTTCTGACGAACGGGCGGGTATACGCGAATTTCATTGTCGCGGATCTCATAGTCCAGGCTGCTTAGGCCTTCAATGCTGATCAGACCAGCCACGTTTTGTTTTTCATTCAAAGGGTCCGAGAACTGGATGATAACATTTTGATTCGCACTCTGCTCTACTCGCACATTTGTCACCTTGAAATCACCCAACGCCGGTATCTCGACATCGCGCGACTCATGCTGGTCAAGATTCAAGGGTGTCCCGCTGACCGTGATCTTCACCTGCGATGCCTGATCAACACGTGCTACGTCCTCAACTACAAAACGGTGATTTTTTCCTTCCCCTGTGTGATTCCATGACACAGTCAATGTTCTTCCACCCTGGGCCGCGGTGATCATTTTTTCGATCGCCGCATTCTCGGCAAAGTCCGATGTCTGGAGTACCCCTTCGATCTTTTGCCTTTTGAGATCGGTCTTCACATATGGCTTGACGTTCTCAACTGCCAGTTCGTAGTGCAGGGGAATAATCTGAAAACTATAATTGAAAGTCGATAGAGCCGACGGTACACTCTCAATAATCTTTGAAAGAAAGAACTCCGCCTCATAGGTCTGTCCTGACATCATTCTCTTTTCAGGACGGAACTCAATTGTTCTTCTGTCGAGCCACACCGCCTTGCCATTGAGAGATGGCTTAAAATTGAATAGCTTGACGCTACTCTCCTGGCCGACCTGAGTAGAGTCAATTGCCTCTTCCGCGAGTACTAGCCTGATAGTCGATCCCGACGTGATCACGCCTGCTGTGTACGAGCTGACGTATTCTACGAATGCCGGATCAACACGCGTCGTGACAGGCTTTCTACCGGTCGACGATGTGAAATAAAACACTCCAGCAATCACGACGGCGGCGCTGGCAACGCCGATGGCAATTTTTTTCCACGGAAGGCTTTTCATAGGTGTGAGGTTTGGCAATAATCTTGAATTTGGTATGGTTTTTTGACTTTTCAAATGAAAAAAGAAGAAGTTCATTCTACGCATCGAATCATAATCCATTAAATTTCGACATCTCTACTATGGACGAATTTCTTCAGCAGGAATACTACAACAACACCGTCAGGGAATACCTGATTGTCCTGGGAATAATCCTGGTGAGCATAGTGATCCTGGCGGTAATCAAACGCCTGGTCATTAACCGTTTCAAGAAGATCACCGCGCGGACAAGTTCAAAGACCGACGACTTTGTACTGGGACGAATTGACCGGTTCGGTCTGCCCATCCTCCAGTTCGGGATCGTTTACTGGAGCCTTACATTGCTCGACCTCAGCCCAAAAGTCAGAAGCGTAATTGCCGTTGCGATATCTGTCATTATCACGTATTACATCATCCGCCTGACTTCGTCGGTGATTATGCTGATGCTCGAATCGAGGATCCGACGCCAGGAAAAGGGAGAGCAAAAAATAAAACAGCTGGGCGGATTAATGCTCGTGATTAACATCTTTATCTGGGTTATCGGAATCGTCTTCCTCCTGGACAACCTGGGCAAAGATGTCACAACAATCATCACCGGACTTGGCATTGGAGGTATAGCGATCGCGTTAGCCGCACAAAATATTCTGGGCGACCTGTTCAACTACTTCGTAATCTTCTTTGATAGGCCATTCGAAGTCGGCGATTTCATTATTGTTGACGACAAACTTGGTACGGTTGAATATCTCGGCATAAAAACGACGCGGATTCGGAGCCTCTCAGGCGAACAGATCATCATCGGTAATTCGAACCTTAACAATTCACGCATCCACAATTATAAGCGGATGTACGAGCGCAGGGTGGTGTTTAACCTGAATATCGACTATCGCACGCCGCTTGAAAAAATAAGGTTGATACCGGAATTATTGAAATCCATTGTGAAGGAGCAGGAAAGGGCCCGATTCGACCGCGCACATTTTGCATCCTACGGCGATTGGAGCTTACGCTTTGAAGTTGTGTACTACGTGCTGAGTCCGGACTATAACATTTACATGGACATCCAACAGGCCATCAACCTCAGGATCAACGAAACTTTTGCCAGCCACGAGATCTATTTTGTCACCGGCTTCCATATCTCCATGGCACCTCAACATGATCCCGGCAAGGACGATACGCATGCAGCTGCTAAGGCTGAGTCGTAGGTTCCGCGTTCCGGGTTCCAGGTTCCGTTAGAGTGCCGGGAATTAGGAATTAGGAATTAATGAATTGTTCATCACCCGCGTCTGCACCTGAATCGACTCCTGGTGAATCAATTTCAGAAGGTCGTTGGTGAACTCTTCGGTCAACCCCATTGCCTTACCCAGCGCGATCCGCGTATTGATGATCTCCTCCCATCGGCGTACCTGGAGAATAGTCACATTGTTGTCCTTTTTATATTGACCGATCTTTTCGGAGATCTTCATCCTCGCTGCCAGCTTTTGCATGATCTCGTCGTCGAGCTGGTCGATCTGATCACGAAGGACACTGAGCGTATCCTTGAAATTCTTGTTGTCCGACGTCACTTCACGTACGACCAATCCATCGATGATACGGGCAAGAACGGCTGGGGTCACTTGTTGTTTTGCGTCGCTCCACGCAGCATCCGGGTTGATATGACTTTCAATCATCAGACCGTCCATGTCGAGGTCAAAAGCCTTCTGCGCGATAAGCGCGATCAGGTCACGCGATCCCGTAATGTGACTTGGATCGCAAATAATATTTAACTCTGGTATCCTTGTCTTCAACTCAATAGCCATGTCCCACATCGGTGCATTGCGAAAAGGACCTTTCTCGAATGATGAGAAACCGCGGTGAATCGCCGCCATTTTCACAATGCCTGCCTTGTTGAGTCGTTCCAACGCACCAATCCAGAGTTCAAGGTCCGGATTGACAGGATTTTTTACCATCACCGGTATGTCAACGCCTTTCAGCGCATCAGCGATGTCCTGCACCGAGAATGGATTCACGGTGGTCCGTGCCCCTACCCACAAAATGTCGACGCCGGCTTTGAGACATGCCTCCACGTGCGCGGCGTTCGCTACCTCGGTGGTAACAGGCAGGCCGGTTTCTTTCTTCGCCTGGATTAACCACGCGAGTCCTTCAACACCTGCGCCCTCATATTGACCCGGGCGTGTCCTCGGTTTCCAAATGCCCGCGCGCAGGGCGTGCGCTTTTCCGGTTGCCGCTATTTGCCTGGCCGTCTCGACCATTTGGTCCGCTGTCTCCGCACTACATGGGCCACTGATAATCACCGGTTTTCCTCCGGTGGGAAGCCAGGTCGAGATCGGTTCAAGTTGCAATGCCTTTTTCATGTGACTGTTTATTTGTGATTATCATTATTATTTTTCAACGACAAATTCTTTTCATGCTGAATCTCCAGCCCTTCAAGTACCGTACGTATGCGGTTGGCCTGTGTCATGATCTTGTGCAGCTCCTTGATGTCGCGTTTCATCAAATGATACTGGAATCGCTGCAGTTGCATGATGTATTCCAGCAGGGCCTGACTCAGGTACTCGGCATTCTGTTCGAAGATCGGCGCCCACATGTCGGGAGAACTTTTCGCCAGTCGTACCGTCGATTCAAATCCACTGCCGGCAAGATTAAAGATGTTCTTCTCGTCCTGCTCCATATCGAGGACCGTTTGTCCTAACAGGAACGCGCTCACGTGTGAAAGATGCGATACATAGGCGGCATGTTTGTCGTGCTCAACCGGGTCCATAAAAATGGTCCTCATTCCCAATGCTGAAAAAACCTGATCAGCAACTCGAAGAGCTTCCGGAGACGACTTCTCACGCTCGCATATGATGTTTGTCTTCTCCCGGAAAAGGCCGCGCAGTGCGGCATCCGGTCCCGAGTTTTCCGTTCCTGCCAAAGGATGTGCGGCGATAAACTGGTGTCGCCTCGCGTTATCGTGCACCGCCTTGCAGATTTGTGATTTCGTGGATCCGGTATCAATAATAACCGCCTGGTCACCGACACTGGCCAATACCTTTAACAACACCGACCGAATCGCATTCACCGGAATTGCCGTCACTATAAGCTCCGCGTCCTTGACAGCGTTCTCCAACGGAAGGATTTCGTCGACAAGTCCAATCTCCTGCGCACGCCGCGCATTGTCGTCATTTGCGTCCACACCCACAATAGATGTTGCGAC
>CAZLWX010000019.1:42924-46556 GCA_964563295.1 uncultured Roseivirgaceae bacterium
GCGCACGCCGCGCATTGTCGTCATTTGCGTCCACACCCACAATAGATGTTGCGACACCCGCCGCGCGCAAGTCCAGGCCCATGCTGCCTCCAATCAATCCTACTCCTATAATTGCAGTTTTCATTTTGCTTCGTGGGCGATTTTTTCTTTGTGCGATGGCATACTTACATGAAACTTTCTTATTCTCTCAAGCGCCTCCCCCAAAACCTCGACGGTGTTGCATAGCGATATCCTCACATACCGTTCTCCGGCATTTCCGAAAATGAATCCTGGCGTTATAAAGACTCGGGTTCCATACAGAATGTCATCAATCCATTTTTCGACACTGCCTACGCGAGCCGGCACTTTTGCCCAGATGAATAATCCTGATTGCCGCTCAGCATACGCGCAGCCAAGAACGTCAAGGATTTCCTTCGCTTTCTCACGGCGTTCCCGATACGTGGCGTTGAGCGCCTCAAACCAGTCGTTTCCATTTGCCAGAGCCTTGACGGCCGCATGTTGAAGTCCCAGGAACATCCCGGAGTCCATGTTGCTCTTGACCTTTAAGACGGCGTCGATATACTCTTTGCGACCGGCAACCCAACCTAATCTCCATCCAGCCATATTGTGTGACTTGGAAAGCGAATTCAATTCCAGCGCAACATCAAACGCGCCGCCAGCTGATAGGATGCTCAGTGGTTGATCATTGAGTATCAGGCTGTAGGGATTGTCATTTACAATGAGGAATTGTTTATCACGCGCCAGGTCGACAAGCCCTTGCAATTCCTCCCGCGAGGCCGTCCGCCCGGTCGGCATATGTGGGAAATTGACCCACATCAGCTTCACTTTTGATAAGTCCGCTTTGCGCAGCGCATCAATGTCAATGGCCCAACCGTTCTCTTCGCGTAGGTCGTAAGTCCGCAAGGTTGCTCCGGCAAGTGTCGCCACGGACGAGTACGTCGGATAACCCGGGTTGGGCACGAGCACTTCCTCACCGGCATTGACAAATGCCAGCGTGATGTGCATGATTCCTTCCTTCGAGCCCATCAGTGGCAGTATCGACGTTTCCGGGTCGAGGGAAACGTCATAGGTGCGCTTACAGAAATCAGCAACGGCTTTTCGGAACTGCGGAATACCTTTATAGCTTTGGTAGCCGTGGTTGCCAGCACCTCTGGCTGACGTCGCTAGCGCGTCGATCGTGTCCGAAGATGGCGGCAGGTCTGGACTGCCAATCCCCAGGTTGATCACCCGTAACTCCGGCGAATCGAGACTACGCACTTCCGCAAGCTTACGGCTGAAGTAGTATTCCTCGACGTTGGCGATTCTGTTTGCTGTCGTAATCATTACAGGTTAAATCAATTGTATTCAATCTTGCCCTTTTTGTATTCCCCGAGAATGTTCAGGTTCTTCACCTGCCTGAGAACCTCGCCGATGGCGTCGTCATAACTTTTCCGCTTCTTCCATTCGACGTCAATATGAATGGAGTACTCGGCAGGCTTCCCGATTATCGGGATGGACTGGATCTTGGTGAGATTGATGCCATGATTCTTGAAAATCATGAGGGCCTCTGCGAGGCTTCCAACCTCGTTGGCGACCTCAAATGAAATCGACGCTTTGTTACTCTCATTCCTGCCATTGCTGCGGCGGGCGAGGATAAGGAAGCGGGTGAAATTTTTCTTATGTGTTTCGATTCGTTTCTCCAGGATTTGCAAACCAAATTTCTTTGCCGCAAACTCATTCGCGATAGCAGCGGTGTTTCGAAGCTTTTTTTCTTTCACTTTCCTGGCCGACAGTGCGGTGTCGTCGCTTTCACGAACTTCGATGCCATTCAGCGAATGAATGTACTCGGAACATTGGCGAATAGCCATGGGGTGAGATTCAATCGCCCGGATATCGCCGAGCTTCACGCCAGGCAACGCCAGAAGATGCATGTGTATCGGCAAATAGAGCTCGCCGATAATACTGAAGTGGTAGGTTTGAAGAAGGAAATAGTTAGGCAGGATACTACCGGCAATGGAGTTTTCAATGGCCATCACCGCATAGTCTGACCGTCCGTGTTCCAGGCTTTCACACAGATCATGAAAGGAGAGGCATTCAACTGTTTCGACAGAACCTTGAAAGTATTCCAATGCGGCCACCTCGTGATAGCTCGTCGCGATACCTTGAATTGCAACTCGTGTTTTAGTCTTCCTTGCCATTATGCTCGACTTATTCCTCGCCAGGTGCCCAAAAATAAAAAGTCCCGGTTTTGCCGGGACTTCCTTGAGTATTCTGGTTATATCTTTAACAACACACCACTCTTAAAGTCCCGCTCGGGTCTCAAAGTAGTAGTAAAACCAAAAGTATGTGTTGTTGACTTTCATGTCCTTTGTCGCGCTAAGATAAGTTGATTTCACAATGACTTGCAAGTACCAACAAATTTGTTTGCGCGCTTTTTTATTTGCTAATGGTTGTTAGCCTTCGATACGTGTGCCATTTCCCAACCAATAATACTCTTCTTGCGCGATGAGTTCCAGCGATATTCCCCGAGCACCCCATCCTTTCGGATCACACGATGACAGGGAATCAGGTAGGCGATATTGTTGGAGCCGACCGCAGAACCAACGGCCTGCAATGCGTTGGGCCGGTCAACCGTCCGCGCCAGGTCCTGATACGTGGTCACCCCTCCAGCCGGGATGCGGAGCAATGCCTCCCACACTTTAACCTGAAAATTCGTTCCTTTCACGAACACGTGAAGCCTGTCACCGGAATGGTCGCCTCCGAAAATTCGTTGACCAAAGCTTTCGGCAAGCGCTGAGTCCTCACGGAAGACCGAGTTGTACCAACATTCTTTCATTTCCCCGATGGCCACGCGTTTATCTTCATCGGCAGAAAGGAATGATAGCCAGCAAACCCCGCGCTCGGTAATACCGATCAAAGCCTTTCCAAATGGAGTGTCGTGGAATCCATAACTAATTCGGATGCCAGAACCCTTGAGTTTATATTCCTGCGGCGTCATGGCTTCGAGTGTCGTAAAAAGATCGTACACCCGCGACTGGCCTGATAGCCCTGCGGCCTCCGCAGCCTCAATCAGGTTCTTCGATTCCTGAAGTTTCTCCTTTAGGAAGTCGACCGTAAGAAATTGCAGGAACCGCTTCGGACTAATGCCCGCCCATTCGGTGAAGATCCGTTGAAAATGAAACGGGCTTAAATGAACTTGCTCCGCTACCTCATCCAACTCGGGTTGACTTCGAAAATTGGTTTCCAGGTAGCGAATCGCCTGTTCAATGCGGTGGTAATTGAGGTGCTGTTCGGTCACTATCATAAATGTATTTATTTATACGCGAAAATCGGCGTGCGCCGCCGCGTACCCAACCCAATTCTTGCGCAAAATCAACCCGATGCAGAAGGCGTCGCTCCTGCGAAGCCCGAACGTTGTCGCGACATAGTGCCTTTCCTTCGACTCCTTCGGAGTCGTTCACGGATTTGGAGGAAGGCGTCCTTCTACAAACCTTCGATGCCCCTGGCATCGGGCGATCGTTGAGTTCGCAAGAAATCCCTCTAGTGCCCTGGTGCCTTAGTAGCCTGTCTGCCGCCCACCGGCGACGTTCACCATACGACCTCGGAACCTGCAAACATGCAACTTGGAACCCGGAACCAGGAACCCGGAACCA
>CAZLWX010000020.1:0-43480 GCA_964563295.1 uncultured Roseivirgaceae bacterium
CGGCCACCATGTTGAGTGCGTCCGGCTGCTTCATGATAAGATTTTGGTTTTCAGTGTTTAAGATGTTTGTTGATCGGCAATGATTACAGCAATTTTGGCGTTCCGTCAAGGCCGGCAACTGAATAATCGGAAACATTTTGGAAAAAATCGCGTACTTTTAAGCCGATGAAGTATTTCCGCACAAGCGCGATCAGTAAGGTATTCACAGTATGCACGGCTATTGCCTTCCTGAACATGGGCTTCTTCCTTTCTGAAGTAAAGATGCTTCAGATGGAAGTTGACAGGGATCTTGTCGAAAACATCGCAGAGTTGATCTTAAACGTCGGGATGGAAGAAGAGCGGGACATCGGCGGCGACCTCCCCGACGAAAAATCGATAGCTCTTGACGACTTTTTTCTGTCGCCCTTCCATACCACCGATTCCATGCTTTACGTACTTGCGCATCTCCGGAAGTGGAATCATGGGGCTGACGCCATCCGGGACTACGGATTAGATAAAGTTACCCCGCCTCCAGAGGCCTGACTTCTGACCGTGCCACACCACGGCACGTTACCCACAACTTGCTAAATAATGCACGGAAGGGAAGTTGCTTCCCTCAAGATTGGTTATTGCGGCTGCGCCGCTCAGAATGTATGTAAAACTTTCAACGAGGAATCCTTATGAAGTTATATCAATCGCTCCTGGAGGGCAACAGGAAATGGGTAGGGCAAAAAACGGCGAACGACCCTGAATTTTTCGAACGGCTTTCAAAAGGCCAAAGCCCGCAGTTTCTGTGGATCGGATGCTCCGACAGTCGCGTCCCTGCCAATGAAATTACGGGTACACAACCCGGCGAAATCTTCGTTCACCGGAACATCGCCAATATGGTCATCCATTCCGATATGAATCTGCTCAGCGTGCTGGACTACGCGGTGAACATCCTCAAAGTCAAGCACGTCATCGTATGTGGCCATTACGGATGTGGCGGCGTCGAAGCTGCCATGAGAAGCGAACAATTCGGCCTCGTCGACAACTGGCTGCGGTTTATCAAAGACGTATACCGGCTTCACAGCGCGGAGTTGGATGCCATCGAAGATCAACAGGCACGCTTTGACCGATTGGTGGAACTCAATGTTCAGGAGCAAGTACTCGATCTGAGCAAGACAAGTATTATCCAAAACGCCTGGCTTGAAAGAAATGAGCCCATGATTCACGGATGGGTATATAGTCTGAAGACCGGCCTAATCAAAGATCTTGGTGTGAGCCTTGGCAACACCAGCGCTTTACCTGGAATTTACAGGGTTGGGAACGGGCAAGCAAAGGTCGAAGATAATGGCAGAGCTTGACAACGGAAACCGGTTTCAGTTTCTGAAGGACCTGAAAACCGACATCCCGGCAGGGGTTGTGGTATTCCTGGTGGCACTGCCACTCTGCCTCGGCATTGCGCTGGCGTCCGGTGCGCCCTTGTTCGCGGGAATCATATCGGGAATCGTTGGAGGGTTGATCATTGGATTCCTTGGATCGTCACAAGTCAGCGTAAGTGGTCCGGCCGCAGGATTAACAACAATTGTCCTGGCCTCAATTGCTTCGTTGGGGGACTTCAGACTGTTTCTTGTGGCAGTCTTCATCGGCGGACTGCTGCAAGTCGCGATGGCCTGGGGTGGTCTGGGCACACTTGGAAATTACTTCCCCTCGGCCGTGATCAAGGGCATGCTCGCCGCTATTGGCCTGATCCTCTTGCTCAAGCAACTCCCCCACGCCCTTGGCTACGACCGCGACTTCGAGGGGGACGAGAGCTTTGCACAGGTCGATGGCGAAAATACCTTCAGCGAGATCATTAACGCGTTCCTGTTTCCGCAAGCCGGTGCTGTCATCATTTGCGCGGCTTCGCTCGGGATAATGTTGCTGTGGGAAACGCGCTGGATAAAGAAGTTGAAGGTTGCGAAGATGTTGCCAGGACCGCTCGTTGCTGTCATTTCGGGCGTCGTGATAAATGAGTTGTTCCGAGCGATGGCATCGGACTTCGTGATCAATAAGACTCATCTTGTTTCTCTTCCGATCGCCACCGACGTGTCCGGCTTCGCAGCGCAGTTTGCCTTCCCGGAATTCTCTGGCGCGCTGATGCCCGAAGTGTGGATTGTTGGTTTTAAGATTGCCATCGTGGCTAGCCTTGAAACATTGCTCAGCATCGAGGCAGTTGACAAGCTTGATCCGTACAAGCGGTCAACGCCCCCGAACAAGGAGCTGCGCGCGCAGGGCATCGGAAACATGGTGAGTGGGCTGATCGGTGGTCTCCCTATTACTGCTGTGATCGTGCGTAGCTCGGCCAACATTGCCGCCGGAGGAAAAACAAAGGTGGCGACCATAACCCATGGCAGTCTATTGCTGTTTGCCGTGATGTTGATGCCCCAACTATTGAATACGATACCCCTTGCATCATTGGCGGCAATTCTATTGACAGTTGGATACAAACTCGCAAAGCCTTCCGTCTTTCTGGAGACCTATCGAAAAGGAAAGGACCAGTTCATCCCCTTCGCTGTGACGATCGCCGCCATCCTGGTCACTGACCTTCTCGTCGGCATTACCATCGGAATACTGGTGGGCCTCTTCTTCGTACTGAAAGTAAACTATCACAAGGCGTTGTTTACCGTGAACGAGAACGGTAACTACCTGATCCGCTTAACGAAGGATGTATCCTTTCTAAACAAGCCGTTGCTGAGAAAAACGTTTCATCAAATTCCCGATGGCAGTCTGGTGATCATCGACGGGTCGCGCTCGGCGTTTATCGACCAGGACATTCTGGAGACCATCAATGATTTTCGAGCGTCGGCATCCAACAGAAATATCGATGTTGAACTTAGGCAATCCGTCAATTCAAGTAACCCGATCTTCAGACGATGACTATCAAAGAAAAGCTCTTTCTGGAAGCCAAGGCGTGGGCCGAAGAAAAAATTAGCCTTGATAAAGAATATTTTGAGAGACTTGCTTCGATGCACTCCCCGAGTATGCTTTGGATAGGATCCTCCGACAGCCTGATTCCTGTGGCGGAAGTCACCAACACCGAGCCAGGTGAAATTCTGGTGTACCGCAACCTGGGATCGCAAGTTCGTCACGACGACATCGGCATGATGGCCATGATTCAGGATGCGGTGGAAGTAGTGAATGTACGGCACATTGTGGTGTGCGGCTATAGCCATTGCAGTGGCATTCGCAGTGTCGTCAACAGGAAAAGCGACCGGCCGCACCTTCGGGATTGGCTAAGGGACGTCTCTCACCTTTACGAGTTGCATCAGGCTGAACTGGAGTTGCTTGACTCCCGGCACCGGGAAAGGCGGCTGTGCGAATTGAACATTGAACAACAAGTCCGGAATTTGAGCAAGATCGAATGTATCCAACGTGCGCGGGAGAAGCGCCGGTATCCTGTATTGTATGGGTGGTATTTCGACTTATACAATGGCACTTTGTGTGAAGTATGTTCACACGGTGAGAATCAGGAGCACAAAACGCTGACGTCGGTCGTTGGAACGCCTGCTGCTGCATAAGTGCCCTGCTTTTCTATATTTGCAGTGGAAAATAAGGCATTTCATGAGCAAGAAAGATTTTGTCGGAGAACTCCGTTGGCGAGGGATGTTGCACGATATCATGCCGGGCACGGAAGAACAGCTGAACAAGGAGCCCACGGCTGGCTATATCGGATTCGACCCCACAGCGGATTCCCTTCATATCGGACACCTGGCACAGGTCATGACGCTGCTCAACTTCCAGCAAGCTGGCCATAAGCCGCTGGTGCTGGTGGGTGGTGCCACAGGTATGGTCGGTGATCCCTCAGGCAAGTCCGCGGAGCGAAACCTGCTCTCAGAAGAAGTGCTTCGTCACAATGAGGCGTGCGTAAAAAGACAACTCGAAAAATTCCTGGACTTCAGTGGTTCGAACGCCGCGGAAATGGTCAACAACTACGACTGGTTCCGGGAATACCGGTTTCTGGATTTCATCCGCGATGTTGGGAAGCATATCACCGTAAACTATATGCTGGCCAAGGATTCGGTGCAGAAACGTCTTGAGGGTGGATTGTCGTTCACGGAATTCACTTATCAACTTGTACAAGGGTACGACTTCTACTGGTTGTATCGAAACCGCAACTGCAAGCTCCAGATGGGTGGTTCCGATCAGTGGGGCAACATCGTGACCGGTACGGAACTCATTCGGCGAAAAGCTGATGGCGAGGCTTTTGCACTGACAACGCGGCTGATCACACGGGCTGATGGTACCAAGTTCGGAAAGACCGAGAGCGGGAATGTCTGGCTCGATGCTGCGAAGACGTCACCCTACCATTTCTACCAGTACTGGCTCAACGTCTCTGACGAGGACGCGGCCAATTTCGTAAAGATCTTTACTCAATTCACACGGGAGGAAGTGGAATCCTTGATTGCGCTTCATGCAAAGGCTCCCGAACAACGAAAGTTACAGCAGGTGCTCGCGCGCGATATCACCATGCGCATTCATTCAAAGGATGAATACGAAAAGGCTGTCCGCGCCTCGCAAATCCTTTTCGGAAATTCGACAACAGAGGATCTCGCGCAGCTTGATGAGGCGACCTTGCTGACCGTATTCGAAGGCGTGCCCCGAATCCTGGTCTCTCGCTCCGAATACGAGTCTGCGGCCACCATTACAGACTTGCTTTCCGCAGTTTCGAAAGGTGCTGTCTTCCATTCCAAAGGCGAGGCCCGAAAGATGATCCAGGGTGGCGGAGTGAGTGTGAACAAGGTGAAAGTAGACGATCCGAACTCGAAACCGGAATATGCGCTGCTTCAAGGCAAATACTTGCTAGCCCAAAAAGGGAGAAAGAATTACTATCTCCTGGTCGTAGAATAAAAAAAGCCGGGCAATACCCGGCCTCTTTCTGCGAGAAATAATTCTCGATTATTTTCCGAGCTTAAAGATCTTGTATCCAAGTGAAAGTTGGATCACCTGGTTCTTGGCGTCATCGCTTTGATTGCTGAAAGGAGCGTCTTCATAAATCTGCGAAAGTCCCAGGTTGTACCGTGCGTCGATAGTCAATCCAAAGGGAAGATCCCAACCCACTCCCAAGGCAAGAGTAAAGTCGCTGCCCTTGGTCAGATCTTTAACATCAGCCACGGTGATCTGCTGCGGGTTGGAGATGTCAGGACGTGGTGCTTCGGCGCTCGACACAAATCCAAACTGCGGACCCGCCTGCAAGTTGATCCCTGCCACGGTGTACAACTTGATGATAATGGGAATGTTGATGTAATTGAAATTGGATTCGTAATCCTGGCTGTTGATCGTCACTTTGGAACCCTGCTGGGAAAAGATCACCTCGGGTTGAATGCCGATCTTGGTCGCCTTGATGAGTACGAAGGCTCCGCCGTGGAAACCGGTCCTGTTTTCATAGTTCTCCATTGCAGATGCGTCCGTGTTTATCTTGGCAAAGTTGGGTCCAGCTTTGACCCCGACGGCCAACTGCACCTGACTCATTGCCCCGTAACCAATCACGGTCAACAATCCCGTTGCCAAGAGAAATTTTGCTAGGTTTTTCATAATCTGTTATTTGGTTGGTTAACACCCATTGCAAAAACAAAGCCGGATTTTCAAGGTCCGGCAAGGTTTACTGTAAACAAAGATAATATTAATTCCCGGGATTCGCTATTTGCTGATGAGCAGTAACGTAAAACCAACACTGATGAAAAATGCCCCGGACGAATATGTCGCGTCAGAGTCTGCGTACGTTTTACCTGTGACGGAATAGCCAACAAAAGGATCTACGAAAATCGTCTCGGTGATACGGGTGGAATATCCTACGCCCCCTTCAAAGTTTGACGTCCCATACTTTGATTCGGAATTGAATCCACCCGACGTTGAAGAGCTTTTTCCAGAGCCAAACGTGAAGGATCCCTGAACAAACGGTCCTTTTGCGAAGTAGTACCTGACGATCGGACCGAACATGAACGAAGACCCCGTCGATTCGAACACATCTTCCTGTGATGATTTGCTTGAACTAATGTCCAGGCCGGCACCCACGCCCAGGTCATCGATCACAAAAAACATCGCCCCAGGGTTGATCGAGAATCCCGTGGATTTGGTTTCGGAGGAATACATGTCATCTTCCGTCGTTGTTTTGCCGGTCCGGAACGATAAGCCCCCGGCTCCGATCAGCGAGCCTTTTGTAACAAATTTTTGCGCATACGTGGAATTGAGCACTAATGCCAGCAACAGGCAGAGTGCCAGCTTGAATAGGTGTTTCATAAATTATGGGGTTTGAATGTTGCGATTGAGGGTCACCAATCTAAAGACAAATATCCGGAAATTTTTTCCCGAAAGGAAGTAAGGTGACGCGGAACGAAATGAGTAGTTGTTTGCCGTAGCTCCACCGCAATTTGGGGGATATCTGAGGCCAATGGACCAGGTCCTCCAGAGGGGCTGGTGGTATCAGCGCATAACTCGATCAAGCAAGTCGGTACTGACCTGGTTAGGTAGTGTGACGCGCAGTCCGTCGGTCATCTCGACCTGACGTTTTATTGCGAGGAGAGCATTTTTGTTCCTCGCCCAGGCACGGCGGGCAAGTCCATTCTGAACATCAAAAGAGAGCATGTTGCGAAGATTGCGGAGAGCCTGTTCACTCCCATCGAGGAGCATGCCAAAACCACCGTTGATAACTTCTCCCCATCCGACTCCGCCGCCATTATGCAACGAAACCCAGGTGGCGCCACGAAAGGAGTCGCCGATTACGTTTTGAACCGCCATATCCGCGGTGAATCGCGAACCATCATAAATATTGGATGTCTCACGATACGGGCTGTCCGTACCGGAAACATCATGGTGGTCGCGACCCAACACAATTGGACCTACCTGTTTCCGCTTGATCGCCTCATTAAATGCTTCAGCAATTCGTATTCTTCCCTCCGCGTCGGCATACAAGATGCGCGCCCTGGATCCGACTACGAGCTTGTTCGCTTTCGCTTGCGCGATCCAGCTGATGTTATCCTGAAGTTGCCCGCGTATTTCCCCCGGCGCATTGGCAAGGAGCTTACGCATCACGTCAAGCGCGATGCCGTCGGTAACATCGAGGTCCTCGTCCTTGCCCGACGTACAGACCCAGCGAAAAGGTCCGAATCCAAAATCAAAACACATTGGTCCCATAATATCCTGCACGTACGATGAATACCGGAAATGTTCGCCGTCGGGGCTGAGGATATCAGCACCAGCACGCGACGCTTCGAGCAGAAAGGCATTCCCGTAGTCAAAAAAGTAAGTGCCCCTGCTCGCGTGCTTGTTAATGGCAGCCGCTTGCCGCCTCAATGACTCTTGCACCTGTTCACGGAAAGCTTTGGGGTCTTTGGTCATAAGATCGTTCGACTCTTCAAATGATAAACCTGCCGGGTAATAGCCCCCAGCCCATGGGTTGTGCAGCGAAGTCTGGTCAGAACCGAGATCCACCATCACCCCTTCTTGAAAAAACCGCTCCCAAACGTCCACCACATTGCCGTGATAAGCGATGGAGACTACTTCATTTGCTTTTCGGGCCAAGTTCACGCGCTTGACCAGAGCATCGAGATTGTCGATAATCTCGTCTACCCACCCCTGTTGATGACGCTTTTCAACTGCTTTGCGGTTTACTTCGGCGACAACCGAAAGGCAACCTGCGATCCGCGCGGCTTTGGGTTGAGCCCCGCTCATCCCGCCAAGGCCGGAAGAAAGAAAAAGCCTTCCCTTCAAGTTGCCCGAGGGATCCAATCGTCTGCCGGCGTTGAGAATGGTGATCGTGGTGCCGTGAACTATTCCCTGCGGACCTATGTACATGTAAGAGCCGGCAGTCATCTGACCATATTGCGTTACGCCCAGCGCATTGTATCGCTCCCAGTCGTCCTGGCTGGAATAGTTGGGTATCATCATGCCGTTCGTCACGACCACACGCGGTGCATCAGGCGACGACGGAAAAAGTCCCATCGGATGACCGGAGTACATGTGAAGCGTCTGGTCGTCGCGCATGGTGGCCAGGTATTGCATCGTGAGCCGGTACTGCGCCCAATTCTGAAACACTGCACCGTTTCCGCCATAGGTGATCAGCTCATGAGGATGCTGGGCTACGGCTGGATCGAGATTGTTCTGGATCATCAGCATGATGGCCGCGGCGGAATCGCTTTTATGCGGATAGGCATCGATCGGTCTGGCGTGCATCGCATAAGCCGGCCTGAAGCGATACATATAGATGCGGCCAAAGCGCGTCAGCTCTTCAAGAAATTCAGGCGCCAGTATCTCATGGTGCTTCGGGTCGAAATATCGCAACGCGTTTTGTAATGCCAGCCTCTTTTCCGGGGCGGAAAGGGTGTCTTTCCTCTTCGGTGCGTGGTTTATGGTTTCATTGTAAGGCTTTGCTTCGGGAAGTTCATCGGGTATGCCCTCCAGGATCTGCTTTCGAAAAGAATCATCATTAACCATCATATGGCAAATTGCTCAGCGCTGAAGTTTTGTTTGGTGTATTCATACCCGATATCGAACAACTCCTGGGATTTTCCCAGGTCAAAACCGCTGTACTTACCGACGTCGGGTGGTTCGATCAGTACATGGCATATGGTCTTGCTAATCGTTGTGTTCCCGCTTATGGCCATCAGTACTGACCTCTCGACAACGGTTCGAATGTTCTTGAGATCGACATCGGACCGGATAAAATTACAATGAGAGCCGATAATAAAATCGCACTTATGCTGAATTGCTTTGACAGGAAGGTTGTCGAGGATGCCGCCGTCAACATAGAGTCCGCCGTTTATTGCCACGGGTTGGAACATGGCAGGTACACAACAGGAAGCCAGGATTGCCGGGATGAGTTCGCCATGCGAAAAATATTCAATCTTGCCCTTCCTGATTTCGGTGGCGGCGACGACGAGTGGAATCTTGAGCGCATCGAAGGAATTCTCGGGGATGTACAGAGCGAATATTTCCCGGAGGCCCTCCAATGAAAATAATCCCGTCCAGCGCCAGGCAATCTTCAGTGATGTGGCCAGTCGCGTGCCGTTGATGATGCGTAGGACCTCCTCGGGTTCGAAGCCGTAGCTATACAGCGCGCCGACGATAGAACCCGCGCTGGTTCCGGCGATGCAATCGATCCTGACACCGAATTCCCGGAGTGCTTTGATCACACCCAGGTGGCATATACCCCGGGCACCACCGCCGGAAAGTACGAGACCGATCTTCTTTTGTGGAGCGTCCATCGAACCTCTACAGGATTTCCGCCAGACGGAATGTTCTGTCAAGTCGCACACCTCTCTCGGTGTGCTTGACGGTGCAACATTCATTCACCGGGTCATGCTCGAAAAAAAGCACGTAACCTCTATCGGCCGCCTCGTTCAGGAACCTGGCTTTCTCTTCCATCGTGATCAGCGGTCGCGTGTCATAAGCCATCACGTAAGGAAGAGGAATGTGCCCGACAGAAGGCAACAGGTCGGCCATGTAGCAGATCGTTTTGTCCTTATACCTGATCTGGGGAATCATCATGCTCTCCGTGTGGCCCGATACCAACAGGATATCCGTACCTGGAACCGGAGACGACTTGGCGTCGACAAAGTTGAGTTGTCCGCTTTCCTTCATAGGTTGAATGTTTTCCCGCAGGAAGCTCGCTTTCTCCCTGGGGTTGGGTTCGGTTGCCCATTTCCAGTGATCTGCATTGGACCAGTAGCGCGCATTAGGAAAAGTCAACACGGGCTTGCCGTTTTCCATCTTGACGCCACCGCCACAATGATCGAAGTGCAGATGCGTCAGGAACATATCTGTTATATCGCTTTCGCGGAAGCCGGCGTTTCGCAGTGAACTAATCAGGTCCGATTCGCCGTGAAGATAATAGTGACTAAAGAATTTTTCGTCTTGCTTGTTGCCGATACCGTTGTCGATGAGTGTGAGCCGGTCACCATCCTCGATCAAAAGACATCTCATCGCCCAGGTGCACAGGTTGTTCTGATCTGGTGGATTAGTCTTCATCCAGATTGACTTCGGTACAACACCGAACATAGCACCACCGTCCAGTTTGAAAAATCCCGTATTGATAACATGAAGGTTCATCGGCAAAACATTAAACGCTGCGCCGTAAGTTAATAAGATTATCCAGATCGGTTGAACAGGTGGAGGGAGCAGTCGCAGAGTGTCGCGAGCGCTTGGATTTGCCGCTATTCTTTCACAACACCCATTGCGCAGAACTTCTCGATGCGTTGATGGATGCGTTCTTCCGGAGTAAGTTTCAGCAATTCCGCCATGTGCAGCTTGATTGCCTTTTTTACTTCATTCGCCATCCATTTGACGTCCGTGTGTGCTCCGCCGAGGGGTTCCTTTAAGATACCATCGATGAGTTTTTGCTCCAGCATGTCGCGGGCGGTAAGCTTGAGGACTTCGGCTGCTTGTTCTTTGTAGTCCCAACTGCGCCAAAGAATAGATGAGCACGATTCAGGCGAGATTACGGAATACCACGTGTTTTCCAGCATGAGCACCTTGTCACCCACGGCGATACCGAGGGCGCCGCCCGAAGCTCCTTCGCCGATGATAATGCAGATGACGGGTACTTTCAACAGGAACATTTCTTTCAGATTTCTCGCGATCGCTTCGCCTTGTCCCCGCTCTTCAGCCTCTAGTCCTGGATAGGCACCGGGCGTATCGATGAAGGTGACGATGGGCTTGTTGAACTTTTCGGCCAGCTTCATCAGGCGAAGCGCCTTTCGGTATCCTTCGGGGTTGGCCATTCCGAAGTTTCGGAGCTGACGTTGCTTCGTGTTGCGTCCCTTCTGTTGCCCAATGAGCATAAAGGTCTGTCCGTCGATCGTGCCGAAACCGCCGACCATAGCCTTGTCATCGGCGACGGTGCGGTCGCCATGCAGTTCGATAAAATCGGAAGTTATCTCATAAATATAGTCCAGCGTATAGGGGCGATCAGGATGGCGTGACAATTGGACCCGCTGCCAACCGGTGAGGTTTTCAAAAGTCTCCTTCTTGAGCTGCTGTATTTTTTTCTCAAGGGCCTTGATGGCGGCCTGAACTTCCTTGTCGCTGTCGCGGGCAAGGTGTTTCATGTCTTCCAACTTGGCTTCGAGGGCGGCTATGGGTTTTTCAAAATCCAAAAGATTCATGGGCTCCGGTTAAAAGCACAAAATTACGAATTGTAGGGCGAAGTTTGAAACGGCACGATCTGCTTCCAAAGTCTGATTGCAGCTAGTCGCCGCCAGCCCAGCCTGCTCCAAGGCCGAACCCCATTAACCAGTTCCGTCTGACAGGAGTTTCGCGATCTTCGCCATGAGGTGAGCAGTATTAAAAGGCTTCTCGAGGAAATCATCAGCACCGGCGTCGATGGCTACCGGTTCTTTCCCTGGCGTTTATGATAGCACTAGCACCGTTTTTCTGCTAGTCGCGTCGCTTTTTTTCAGGTGACGGCATATTTCCAATCCATCAAATCCGAAGAGCTGTTTATCGAGAACAAAGAGGTCGGGCCACGCGTCGCGATCACGATAAATGGACTGGCCGTCGGAGGAGATTTCAATTTCGTAGCCAGCCTTTTCGAAAATCAGCTTCAACATCTCCTGCACAGTCTGATCGTCCTCAATGATTAAGATCTTTTTCCTCATTAGTGTTAAGCAATGCCTTTCCGGAAAAATTCAAAAAAGCAGCCGCGTCCGTCTAACGCAACTGCTTTGAATACGTGGGCCTCTGGAGTTCCCCTAACGGGTGAGACCGCACGTGCTTGATCCGAAAAAGGCGGTATCAAGTGGTCACGAATTTAGGAAAATGACGTAATCCTGAGGCGACGTCTCGCGAACTTTTTCTGGTATTTTTTCTATGTGAACTTTCAAGTCACGCAAGGCGATTGGCGTTTAAACATCTATCGAAGAACAGCCGCGCTGGAAAAAACCATGCCGCCCCCGTATTCAGTGGAAGGCCTTATTTGCGCACACAACCGCCAAAAGTTCACTTAGTCTGTACAAAAGTTTCCCGAATGGCGCGGGTCATTATCTTTGCGCCAACCAATTAGCCCACTTACGTGTTCCAATCATGAAAATCACGCACCTCGAGAGCGGAAGGCTCTTTGAAATCACCGAGCAGGACGATAACGTCAGGCTACACGACTCCTCCACTAACCGCACTCATTTCTTTAAGGAGTCATACGATGCGATCTGGCATGCGATCGAGCAAATTCGCAACATCAGCTTTGAGTCGATCAGCCCCAACCACCTGCTGGAGATTGCCCGACGCTCGCGCATTCCCGAAAAGGTAGTCTCCCCTTCATTGGTCAATGTGCTGAAGAAGGAAAAGATCATCCGCACCTACTATGACCAGATTTTCCTGAAGCTCCTGTCATTTTACAGATCAGGCCAGGAGCTCTTCACACTCAGCAACAAAAACAATTTCATCATCGACCACGAAATCGTTTCCTTGTTGCGAACAACTGCCGGGGTTAAGCTGACGACGCCGTAGGATTTTCGGTTGTCTTCCAGGAACTGAGTCCGCTGTTCGACGGCGATGACGGTGGCACAAGTTTTTTAAAAACTGTTGCCAGGCACCGTCATGAAAACCGACAAAAAAGAAATCCTTCAGGCCTTGTTGTTGAGTGTTGCACGCCACTACGTGTTGAACATCAAGTTGCAGGGATTTCAAAGACCCGTCAAGACCGCCGTGATGGGAATTGCTCATAACCGCATTCTGCTTTATCCATTCGCTATTGATGGTCAGCCCGTGCCCAGGAACGTCGTGAGCATCCTCGACATTGAATGGGTGCGCAGTTATGACATTATTTATGGAAGTCCGGTGCTGGAAACGATCCGGAGCCTTGGGCTTGTGGCGTGATTAGTGCTGCCTTTAGGTGAGAAATTCAAAAAGCAGTCGCACCCGTCTGACACAACTGCTTTTTCCAGATAGAAATCTTCTATATGGACCTCAAAAATTAGCTAGTGATTTGAGGTGGGGCAATTTACACAACGATTCTCAGATTCGGGTCCGTCAAATGCCGCCAAGCGTCGAACTTGTGGATGGATGGTCAGGTACAACCGGCTTCTAAAATTATGAGGCTGATTTATTGTAAAAAACCCCCCTGCGGCTATCTTTGCACCTCAATTCTGAACAGCGCCTCAATGCCGGTCGTCTTTCTGGCTAGGTAGTTCCGAATTGGAAGGTCCGGTAGTTCAGCTGGTTAGAATGCCTGCCTGTCACGCAGGAGGTCGCGGGTTCGAGTCCCGTCCGGACCGCGAAAACGTCCCTCACTTCAAGCTTCAATTCGAAGTCCCGTTCCCTATCAAAACAAACGGCGCCCAATAGAAGGGTTTCCGGATTTCTGCCACACCGCGCTGCGTCATATTTGTCCGGATCTCGTCCGAAAATCCAACCGCAGGGCCTGCCGAAGCTTCGGCATCCAACTTTTGGCTGAGAAGGTCTCGCTGCGCATACGCCAGGGCCTCCGATGACGAATTCCCTCCAGTAAGGTAATGGTAAAACCTGGTCATCAGCCAGGCTGTCGTGGCATCGTCCACGTTCCAGAGACTCACGATCACGGTAGGCGAACCGGCATATAAGAAGGCGCGGCTCAATCCGACCAGATCGTCGCCGCCGTCAATTTCGCCAAGTCCCGTTTGACAGGCACTCAATATGACAAGCTTGCTGGAGATATTAATCCCAAAAACCTCGTTTACCGTGAGGCGACCGTCATCTTTCTCAGTTGGGTTCATCAGCAGATAAGAATACAGCGGCTGCAGGTCATTGAATATACCGTGCGTCGCAATGTGCAGGTAGTCATAGCCGCCCGCATACGCCTTGAAGTATGACTCCGTAAAGTCCTCCTCCTTTCGGATGGTTGCTTGGTCGTATAGCTCCGCGATGTGGCGGATCTCTGTTTCTGTTCCTGGCAACGGCGGATGGGAGCCAATGGGCGTTTCGCCTAACACCATGCCAAGCAGCTTATCACCCGCACCTGTCTGTTTGTTCAGACAATAATGATAGACCGCCAGCGATGGCGAAAGTGAAATCACGTAATCTTCAACGAGGAATCGGTTGTTTTTTGAGAGCGCGGCGAACGGCAGAAAGTGCAGGCCGCGATGAGGAACAATGACGAGCCGCTCATATCCGTCCAACAAGTCCGCAATGGGGGTTATCAGCCAATCGCGCATGCGCGTCAGCATCTCATGCATGACGGTGTTGTCTCTGGAAGCGATGGCGGTACGGCAACCCCGCACCAGTCTCAGGACCTCGCCGGCAGGAACATCCACCATCCTGGCATTGAAATCCCCTTTCGTAATCACCCAGATCATGAGCCCGGTCTCTCCTACCCAGTACTCCACTACGGCGGTCTTATCCGGTAACTCCTGCTGGATATCGTGCATTGGCGGCGGCATGATGTTCAGCACGGAAGAATAGTTGTCATTGAGCAGTTTTATACGCTGGATCAGGTTGTCATATTCGAATTGAGCCGTTACCAACTCGTCGCGGAACTGCGCCAGCGTCACTGGTGATTGATCTTCCGCGTCATTCATAGACGCCACCAGCTTGTTGATCTTCAATCGCAATAATTGCTCTTGTTCGAGCAGGACTGTATCCGCCAGGCTCTTCGGATCAATTTTCCGGTTGCCAAGCATGTCGAGAAAGGTGCGCGACCGCGATTGCTCATTGATGCTAAACGATTCCTCGAGCAGATCATTCTTTTGATGCTTCATTCCCTGCCTGGCAAGGAGCATGATCAGCCGATCGAATACATGCACTTTGTTGTTCGCAAAGTAGGTCTTGAATTCTTCTACCGACAAGTTGGTTCTCAACTCGTCGATGATCCGCGCTGCCTTGCGGTAAGCGTGAATTGCCGAATCGGGCATCTCATTTTTCTCAAATAGTCGACCCCTACCGTACCATACCTGCCAAAGGGCCTCATGCTGCGGATGCGACCCGAGCACTTCTTCAAATAAGCGAATTGCGGCGGAGTCCTGGTTTTGACTTATAGCAAGGTCAGCCAACAACAGATCGGTCTTGATGATACCTTCATTATTCTGGGCTTTTCCAAAAAGTTCTTTCGCCTGTATTAGCAATTCCCGGGCGGAATCGCTTTTGTTCTCTTTAAGTTTCAGCTCTCCCAGTCTGAGGCTGGCAATGCCTGCGCCGATGGTGGATCCCGAGCCAATAAAATACGAATATGCCAGCTTCGCATCACCGCTGTTTAATCCTGCCGCCCCGATCCCGGGATTATCCAATTGCATTTTCTGCTGAAGCTTGAGTGCCTCCTGATAGTAGTAATTGGCGTGGACTCTGTCGCCAAGTTGCTGGTATGCATCTCCGAGTCGTGTGTACGCAACCAGTATTTGCGGCTGAATTTTTGTCTTCCGCGCTTCTTCGAGCGCAAGAAGTTTGTACCGGATACCTTCTTCGGGATCGCCCCGTTGGAAATAGATGTCCCCCAGGGTCTGGTCCTGGCGCGACGTGTTCAGCCCTCCTTGCTGGGCCAGTCGTTTGGACTCCAGTACTTCACGAATGGCATCGTCGAGCAATCCTCGATCTCGCGAAATTATTCCCAGGATGAGGCGGACTTCGAGAACGTTTTCATTCTGCCTGAGTTCGGTAAAAATTGCCAGGGCTGAGCGACTGTAATTGCCCGCTTCGCCCAGGTTCCCGAGCGTCAGGTGAACACGCGCCAGTGACAGGTACGTGCGGGCAAGCGACGCGCGTTTCGTATTCTTGATACTTTGTGCCATGCCACCCGTGAGGTGCAGCGAATAATTAAGATGACGAAGGGCGGATTTGTAGTCGCCGGTAAATCCGTTGACTTCTCCTAATAAGAGGTGATCGTCGACAATTTCGAGGGTATTGGCATTAAGGGAGTCGAGGAGCAGCCCGCGCTTCAGGTAGTCCAGAGCCTTGTTGTAGGCACCTTGCGTTGAATACACGTGTGCCAGCTTGCGGCAAACCTCCGCTTCCATCTTTGGATTGCGGTAGACTCCAAGCCGGGGACTCAATTCCAGATATCGCTCGTAATTCGCAATCGCCTCCGGGTAGTTGTTGGCATTGTTGAAATAGTCGCCGCGCTGAATGGACTGGTTCGCAACTATCGACGGCGATGTGCACCTGAACAGGGGCAACATCAAAACCATTAGGCAGCCGGCAATTGCTCGTGTCATGCTTCGATCAGAAGGTATACCCAACGCTTGCGGCGAAGGAAATGTCCGCGGGCCAATTCTTTCCCATCAGTGGAACTCGCAACATCTGATTAACCCTGTACCGGCGAATCTGGAAAACGATGGAGGGTAAATAATCAACCCCCCAGGTTTCGAGGAATTCGATCCGATGAGAATCCAGCGATACCTCGCGGGCACCGGACGCGGTGTAGGTCACGATATTGCCGAATGCAATCCATTCATTGACATGGAAATTAAGGGTCGCCTCCACGCCCAGTCGCCCAGGAGATTTTACAAGGTATTCGCGGGTAATGAAGCCGGGATCAATGAGCAGATAAAGGGGATATGGTGGCAATTTTTTCCGACCCCCGAAACTGTGCCGGTAATCAACCAGGAGCGAATACGAAAAAGGATAGTTGATCCTTCGCATCAGCAAGGTTGGTAGAATGAAGGTCTCACCACTACCCACGGCCGGGATATAGTCGTATTCATCGACCACGCGGACCGGATGGTCACGACCGGTGGGGAATTGCGCACCAATTCCGAGCACGACACCCGGTCGGGTTCCTTGTTCGCGAATAACCTGGTACTGGAGATCAACTCTCAGATCGCCGATGCCGCTATTGAACAATTTTCGCTGAGCGCCGGCGGTGGCAGCGATCTCATTCGTCGTATCATTAAAGTCTTCTTGTGTCACGCGGAAAGACGAATATTTACGCGTGATCAGATATGGAATGCCGGCTGTGGCCTGCAGCCGGTCCGTAATGCCAAATGTTGCGGACAGATCATAAGTATAGGCCAAACTTGTCGTATTCTTCGCTGCAAAAAAACCTTTCTCCACATTATCCACGCGAGCGCCGTTGCCGTCGTAGGTTTGGCTGAACACTTCATACCGGACGCCGCCGGTAATTCTAAGAAAGCCTTTTTGTATCGTGATTGGCTGAGTTACGATGGTCTGCGCTTTCTGCTCGGCAGGAGTAAGTTGCTCCTGAACCTGAGCATGGGCGCGAATGCCCAATACCACCAGGACAAGAGTAGCCGCATGTACACACCATTTCATAATACTCCCGGAAACAAGTTGTAAATGAAGTACGTTTTGATCTCAATGGGCGCAAGCGCGTTAATACCTGCGATTGAAAAACTCACACTCTGCCGAAGCCAGAATTTGTGCGTGACCAGTAGCTCATAGCCGATACCCACTACGTGCAGGGCATTAGGTCTGTTGCTAACCTTGAAAACTCCATTTGACGTCCATCCATTTTTTGTCGCTACGCCGTCGTAAAACATGTTGGCGCTAAACCATGGCAATAATTGTCTTTCCACAGCGACATGATAGCCGACCCGGTAGCCCAACCGGTAGTCTAGCTCGGAATCCCTGAACGTGATCGTGCTATCTTGCTGAAGTCGGTATTGCCACGAAACAGTTTTCCCGGATTGAAACGACGTCAGGTAGTCGAATCCAGCTGTTACGGCCATTTTCTTCATTCGGAATTTGAACGTGGAACCCAGCAGATACTGGAAGACTCCGTCACCCTGAGGTCTGCGATAGGTAATATCGAGGACGTGGTCATTTCGAAAATCGTAGTAGTCGGGAGAATCAAAAAACAAGATTTCCGGAGGCGGAGGCTCGTGCTCGGCTACCGGCACAAATGCGCCGGCGGAAATCACCCAGTCGTGGCGCCCGACGGGTAGTCGCCAATCGAGGCCAAGTAACAGGTCGGAGAGGCCGTTGTTCTTCACCGTGACGTTCTCCTCAATGGCGATATCCGTGAACCCCACATAGCGATAAACTGTTTGCAATCGCTCCGTGTGCGACACATGAGTAATGCGAGCGGAAGCTTGAAGGCGTTCAGTAATGCCATATCGAACTTGAAAATTCAGAGTATTGCGGATAGACGATGTACCCGTTTCCAGCAAATCGATCCGGCTACCGTCGGTTTCAAAACGGTTGCGATTAAATGCAAGGTGATACTCACCGTACGCACGAAACTGGTGTGCATGAGTCGTTAATGCTCGGGTCAGCGTGTTCTCATTCAGGATTGCTGAATCCAGGGATTGGCCTCTCGCTGACTCATGGGCTGTCAGGGCAATCATCGTTATCAGGAAAAGAACAGGTGCTCGCCGCATATCAATTGATTTTCGCGACGCCGTCATCGACAGCCAACCAGACTGCGCCCTTGCTGTCGACCATAACATCGTTGATGTTGTACCACCCAAACTCCGCGTCAGCAGGCATGATGGGACGACCTCTCATTCTCAATCCATCGTATTCGAGCAAACCCCTGACGAATATCGAAAGGAATACCCGATTAGTGTGAGCGTCCTCCTCCAGAGCACGCACGTCGCTGCCAAAGTCATCAAGTAAGGGAACATGGTAGAACCGATTGCCTGACATCTTGTAAAGTCCCGCCTCTGTACCAACCCACAACTCTCCCCAACTGGTGGATAGGATCTTCCGGATGGGCTCATTCGGAAGGCCATCATCGCTGTCGTATGTCGTAAACTTCTCACCGTCGAATTTCTGGAGATGGGCCTTGCTTCCAATCCAGATATTGCCTTCTGCATCTTCTTCGAGCGCATAAACATAGTTGCAATCCTCGCATGCATCGTCGAAATACTGATCGCGCAGCTCCGTGTCGTCAATTTCTCCCAACACCAACGTGCCGCAACAACTTGTACCGAACCACATCTCTCCATTCCGGTCCTGCAGAATGGACCAGGTTTCAACAAAACTTGCCTGTGCGAAAATTCTGAGCCATTCACCTTGCCGATAGACGATAGGCCCGTCGATAGTTCCAAACCAAAGATTATCATCAGAATCGCGGTAGGCGGTGTGGGTGAAGAACAAGGGGTCCTCCAGCTCCAGGGAGACTCTCTTGGCTGATATTTTACTTACGCCATTACTTGTACCCACCCAAATATCTCCATCTTTATCTTCCACGAGCGCCCTGGCCCAGACGAGGCTGCTGCTGTAATCCTTCTCAACATCGAAGTATTCCATTTTGCCGAGTTGGTCGGGATCGATCTCGCCTTTTTCCGAACACGCCAGAACGAACCACGCCAGGCAAACCAGCATCACGCGTCGTTTCATATTTTTTCCATGTTAATGCTATAATAGGAATACGTTTTGAACCCGAAGCCACCATCCAATATGGTGACATCAAGCGTCAGATGCCCGGGAGACAGCACACCATTGCCGGAAAGTTGAGCGTTGGCTCCTGCTGGCTCCTGCGTCGGAAAAATTATTTTATTACCATTGACGCGGCCCACCAGCTTCACGGTTGGCTCGTTTTCAAAGTGAAGCTTTTCATCGAAGACATCGATGTAAAACACTTCGTGGAATTTAATTCGAATCACCATCGTGACCTCACCTTCGGCAGTTTGAGCGAGGTTGGCGACGATGTCGGAGTATTCAAAGTGACCTTCAAATTCAGTTTCGGTAATAGCTCCGTCCTGGTCCTCATAAGCAAAGTAAAGGTCGCCACCCATGGTGCCGGTGTATGGCCCCGCATAGGAAGGATCTTCATCCACACCGCACCCGGCGAGGGAGATTACTGCAATGAACAACAGGACACTTTTCGTGTTCATAACGGAACCTTTGGTGAAGGCAACTTCAGCATTTTCATGCGACTGCCTGATTCAGGAATAGTGATCTCCGAAAAATCGGAATAGTCGAATCCGGCCTTGACAAAAGTTTGCTCGATCCAAAAAGGATCACAGCAGTTTACGTTCTGAAGCGTGTACACGCCGGTAAAAGCCAACGGGCCGCTGGCACCGTCGAGCGTGCCACCTACAACCGAATAGGTCACCGTAAATTCGACATGGTCGCTGCTCCCTTCGTAGTAGTTTACTGTCACACCGTAGGCGCGATCAAGTGTATCATTGGGAATTGAAAGGCGCTCGAAGTATGGACCGATATAGGCGGACCACTTTACAAACTTCCACGACCCCGATCCGGCGGGTTGTTCAATCCAAAGTACAAGGTCGAGGTCGGCGTCTCCGGGGGTGCCGTCTCCACTGTCCCAAGCCAGGTCGATTTGCATGTATCCCACATCGTCGTCCACAATCTCGGCTCGGTGGTTCATCGACGAAGGACTGGGTTGTCCTCCAGCAATAGGTTCCAGGGTAAAATCCACGTATTCGGTTTCCTCCTTCGTGTCGTCATTCACGAGGTGGAGAACAAAATCGGCTCCAGACTGGCCGGCGGGAATGGTAACGACCGGATCGTAAAGGAAATCAAAACCGACAACGGCGGTTGACGTTTCGTCGATTCGAACGTTAAGTTGAACGTCGGTTGACGCAACTCTCTCAAGCATCACTCTGACGACGATCGCTCCCTCATTCTCGCGCACCGATGAGGTTTGCTTTGGAAAGAATGCCTTGGGCAATGGCTCGTCTTCGTCGCAGGCTGACAGCACTAACAACGAGAGGAATACAGCAATACGAATCGTGCCAGTGCCTTTCATCATTGCTTGTGCGACAAGATTTAAAGAGGACAACAACGCCACGCCGGCCAGACAGGCTTATATGAATATAAGACAATTCGGTCAGACAGCAATACGACAATCGGTGACATACCGTCCGCCGGTTTGTGCTGTTTATGAGAAAAATCCAGACAGGCAACCTTGGCTAAAGAGGAATGAGAAGGCAAGAACCGGCTTGCTCCGATTACGCGCCGGGAAGTATCCGGTAAGGTGTTTGCGCTATTAATGATTGATTATCACATAATTATATGCAACATATTAAATCTTTTATCTATCACATATCTGACGCCTCGGTTTCGGCTAATATCTCGAAGCTTTCGGGTTCATTAGGTTCTTATAAATCCGTTATTTTTAGCGCTGCATGCGTAGAAATTTGTTTTATGTGGTTGTCGTAGCGATAATGCTCACCTCGTGTGCGATCATTTCACCCAATTCTCATAGAGTGGTTAAACCCCGGTATCGGCATGGGTGGTTCAATCTCAAACATGGCTGGTACAATCACAACAAAGACAAGAAAGCAAAGCGGACTAGAGTCGTGCGCATGAAGAGTTAAATCATTGAAGTCCTTTCATCAGGTTCTCCATGTTGCGCCGGAAGAACAATTTCAGCGGCGTCAACTGATTCACATGGGCCGTAATGATCGAACCTAAGAAGATTGTGTTGAAAAGATTCGTGATGTCGCGGGTCGAAGTAGTCTTGGTGATCTCTTTCCGGAAGATTGCCTCAAGCGTGAACTTCTCGAGCATCTGATCAAGAGAGAGTATCTCGATGGAATTAATATCTTCCACATCGGGAAACAACAACTTCTTTTCTTCGGGCTTGACGGGAAACGGTTTGGGCGGTCTCTTGAAGTCGGCAAGATATCCAATGAGACTGAGCATCAATCCAGGATGGTTCTCACATTCTTCGCTGAGCTTGTCCAGCAGAAAATAGACACCCTGCATGCCTTCCTTCGGCTTTTGTTTGAGTTCCACCGAGCGACCCAGGCACCAAATCCGGAAATGATACAGCAGAACATCTTCCTTTTGGGGAAAGTATTTGAAAAACGTTACTTTGGAGATCTTTACTTTTTCGCAAATGTCTTCAACGTAGATGTCGTCAAAAGCTTTTTTACCTATTAGCTTCAACGTGTGTTCAAGGACCTGCACTTTCAATCGCGCTGCTTTTTCCTTCCTCAGGCTCATTTATTCGCGTAAATAATTTGACCTGAATTAATACTTTTATGCGATTTAACCAATGTTACTAATGATGAAACGCATTTTTCCGCTTTTACTTGTCGTACTGGTAGACGCCTGCACGATGCCGCCGTCGGAACAAAGTCCAGCCGGCCATGCATATGATTCGGCGGCGGTGGTCTCGGCTCATCCACTCGCTTCGCAGGCAGGCCTCAGTATCCTCAAACGCGGCGGGAATGCGGTAGATGCAGCAATTGCCACTCAATTCGCGTTGGCGGTCGTCTTTCCACAAGCAGGCAACATTGGGGGCGGAGGATTTATGGTGCTTCGTGAACACGATGGTAATGTTGCAACACTGGATTATCGCGAGAAAGCTCCGGCTTCCGCCTCAGAACGCATGTACCTCGATCGTGAAGGCAACCCTGTGCCAGGCCTGAGCGAAAAAGGTCATCTCGCGGTTGGCGTGCCTGGCTCAGTTGCAGGAATGGCCGAAGCTCATAGCCGATACGGATCGCTTCCGTGGAGAGATCTCGTGCAACCTGCCATCGATCTGGCCCTCCATGGCGTTGTACTCACCCGACGCCAGGCGCGGGCATTGAACTACGTACAGGATACACTCAAAAAGTATAACACCGTTTTGCCTTCGTTTCTTGTCAGCGACCAATGGAATGAGGGGGACACCATTTACTGTACCGACCTTGGCCATACGCTCGAGCGCATTCGGGACGAGGGCGCGCGTGGGTTCTATGAAGGGAAAACAGCCGACGACATTGTGGCGGAGATGAAGCGCGGCAACGGCCTGATCACTCATGAAGACCTGAAAGCATACAAAGCAGTCTGGCGCGATCCAATTGTTGATACCTACAAGGATTACAGGATCATTTCAATGGCCCCTCCCTCAAGCGGCGGCGTCGCGCTTATTCAGCTGCTGAAGTCGGTCGAAGATTTTCCGATCAACCTTTGGGGTCATAATACGGCGCGCACCGTGCATTTACTCACAGAAGTCGAGCGTCGAGTGTACGCCGATCGTGCTGCGTACTTGGGTGACCCTGACTTTTTTGAGGTGCCTGTAAGCGAACTCACCTCGCGCGAATACAATCTCGAACGTATGAAGTCATTCGACCCGGAGCACGCCACTCCCAGTTCGGAAGTTAGAGAAGGTGAGCTGTCATTCCACGAATCGCATGAGACCACCCACCTGTCGGTAGTAGATGCCAAAGGCAATGCCGTGGCGGTCACGACAACCTTGAATGATTGGTTTGGGTCTCGCGTCGTGGTCGGGGGCGCCGGATTTTTCCTGAACGACGAAATGGACGACTTCAGCGCGAAACCCGGAACCCCCAACATGTACGGAGTGGTCGGCGGCGAAGCAAACAAGATCGAGCCTGGAAAACGCATGCTCAGCTCAATGACTCCCACGATCGTCGAGAAAGATAGTAGTCTTTTCATGGTCGTGGGCACTCCCGGTGGGTCGACGATAATCACATCAGTATTTCAGACCATTCTCAACGTCATTGAATTCGATATGAGCATGCAGGAGGCTGTCAACGCCAGACGCTTTCATAGTCAGTGGATGCCCGACGTGATATACGTTGAGAGAAATGCATTACCAGCGCAGGACAGTGTGTCCCTGGTGCGGATGGGCCACCGGTTTGATCCCGACTACCTGGGCGGCATCGGTCGTGTTGACGCCATACTCGTGAGGCCGGATGGTAGACTCGAGCCTGGAGCAGACCCGAGAGGTGATGATGCGGCGGCGGGCTACTGAGGAGTCTACGACTTCGTAATCGTAAATTCCACTCTCCTGTTCAGCCGTCTCGATTCCTCGGTGTCGTTGCTGGCGACAGGTTTTGAACCACCAAATCCCTTGCCTGTAATTCGGCGGGAGTCGATGCCATGGGCTACCAGGTATTCCTTCACCTTCTTGACCCGCTCATGGGAGAGTTTCACGTTATCAGCATGCACACCGCGGTTGTCCGTGTGGCCGGCCAGCTCGATCCTGATGTCAGGGTTCGCTTTAAGAAAGGCCACAACGAGGTCCAGTTCAGGATAAGACTCAGGTAGAATTTCCGCCCGCGACTGAGCAAACAACACGTTCTTCAGATTTACCGTGGTTCCCTTTTCAGCGGGCTGCAGACTAAAGTTCATTTCGAGTTCCTTCATTTCGAAGGTATTGATGTCGAGGGTCTGCATGGTACTCACGAATCCCTGGGCCTCTACGGCAATCGTGTATGTCGCCGTCGAACCAACGGCAGTGGTATAGCCCAACATGGACGCTTCTACCATAGTATCCAGGCCCACCGAATCCCTGAACGTGATCGTAGCCGGGATGGGCTCGCCTGTCTTTGCATTCATTACTTTTCCGTGTACTGTTACGTACGGGCTACTGGTTGCCGTATCATAGTGGTTCTCACGCATCGCGACAACGGTGTCAACCTGTTCGACGGCCTGGGCAAGAACAGCTGTGTCTCGTTCGAAAAAGGGCTGTTCTGGAATGTAAAGTTTAATGTCGCCGTAGCCATCGCTGTTGACGGTGCTGGTGTAAATGCCCGTACCATCCGGCGAAAGCCGAAAGAACAGTTCACGACCGGTTGTATTTATCCGGTCTCCCATGTTAACGGGCATGGACCAGTTGCGCCATGTCTCGTCAAGCCTTACCGAAGAATAAACATCGAAGCTCCCATTGCCCTTCATACCATTACTGGAGAAGTACAGCGTCTTATTGTCAGGGCTCAATGACGGACTAAATTCCTGGAATTGGGTGTTGATCGTCGGCCCGAGATTTCGGGGTTCACTCCATTTTCCATTTTCGTTGAATGACACATACAGGTCTTCTACTCCGCGTGTTCCGTAGGTGTCTGCGGAAAAGATGAATATCGTACCGTCTGCTGACATCGTCCCCGACAGAAGGCCCGAGCGGTTGAGATAATAGGGTATTTGGATGTTGACCGGCTGCGACCATCCATTGCCATCATTTCTTGAAACCGATATGCCTTGCGACCGGGCAGGCTCGCCGGACGCGTCGTAGTGCCCATGCAGGATGAGTTGGTCACCCCCGCCTGAAATTCCCGCGACAGCGTTATAAGCACTGTTGTTGAGGACGGCTCCGGCGTGAATCGGCGCCGACCACTGACCGCCCGCCAGCCGCGAGAACCAGATGTCGCCGGGATCCTTTTTTCCTCCGACGTTCTGCGGATGGTTGCCGATGGTAAAAAACATGGTTAAACCATCGGGGCTAATCACCGGGTCCTGCTCATCGTATTCGGTGTTTACATTTACGACTGATTCAGACGACTGGGCTTGAAGAAGGGTGACGATAAGAAGGAGGCCAACTGTAAGAAATAATCGCATCTCAAAAGCAAGAGTCAGATCAACTGCAAATATAGTGTGAAAGCGCTGGGCAGATATTCCTTTCAAAGTAATTACCGGCTCACCCATCGATTTCCTCGCAAGGAAAAGCGCCACGGCAACAAAGCGTCTTCGCCCGCATAGTCAATCCCGATGCGTGGACTCCTGGCAATATCCCTTGATGCAATCTTATTGCCAGAATCTTCAATCCAAACTTCGTTATTCAACAGGAACTTGCCATTCATAGCCTGATCTATCCCAAGCGCGCGCGACAGCTTACCCGGGCCTGTAGTCAATTGCAAAGGATCGATCTTCCTGCCACGGCGGGATTGCATAATCGCAACTCCTTCGACAGGCTCCAACGCCCTTACTAGTACGGCATCGGGCGTGCCGGCGACGTTGGTAACAACATTGAAAAGAAAATGCATACCGTAGCACAGGTAGACATAAGTGTGTCCCCCCTTCTCGAACATGATGCCGTTTCGACCCGTCTTCTTTCGGCCATACGCATGACAACCGCGCTCTTTCCAGGAGTAAGCTTCCGTTTCGACGATTATTCCGGCCGTTGTGACCCCGTTTTTTCGTGTAAACAGCACCTTTCCCAGAAGGTTTCCGGCAATCTTCGCGACGTCCTTGCCCTGATAGAATTCCTCCGCTAACTTCATGCAATCGATTTCGAATCTGGAAAGATTTTATAAATTTGGCGCCAAAATAAACGAACTATACTTTAATAATTCCACCATGAAAAAATCTTTACTAATAATCGCGTTAGCCCTCACATGCTGGATCTCGGAAGCTCAAATTCAAACTCCCGCGGCCAGCCCCGCTGGCTCGGTGTCCACCACCGTGGGTTTGACGGAGATCAAAGTCGATTATTTCCGTCCACGAATGAGAGGAAGGAAGATATTTGGCGAGGGTGCCCTCTTGCCCTTTGGCAGCATCTGGAGAACGGGAGCGAATAGTGGCACGCGCATTTCATTTGGCGACGACGTAACGGTCGAAGGGATCGCGGTCCCAAAGGGTGAGTACCTGATCTATACCTGGCCCGGCGCCAATGAATGGACCGTCAGCCTTTACAGCGATCTCAGACTCGGCGGCAACACGGATGACTATGATAAATCGAAAGAGGTGGCCAACTTCAAGGTCAAGCCTGAGAAGCTCAGCGAAAAAGTCGAAACCTTCACCATCAACATAGGAGATATCGCTGATGACAACAAGAGTGCAAAGGTGCAACTGGCCTGGGAGAACACTTCAGTGAAGTTCTCGGTAGGCGTAGACTTCGACGCCAAGGTGATGAAATCCATCGACGCCAATACCCAGGTAAACCCGAACAACTACTATTCGGCGGCAGTGTATTATCTGGACAACAACAAGGATTTGAACAAGGCGCTTGAATGGATCACCCTCGCCGATAAAGCCAACCCTAATCGTTACTGGATTTTGCATCAAAAAGCAAAAATTCAAAAGGCTCTTGGCGACAAGAAAGGAGCTATTGAATCTGCCAATGCATCAATAAAAGCCGCGAAGGAGGCCAATAATCGCGACTATCTGACCATGAATGAAGATCTCATCAAGTCAATGAAGTAAGACTTTTTCCTTAACCTAAACTTAAAGCCGTGCTGCCTTCAGCATGGCTTTTTCTTTTGGCAGTCAGTCCTGTACAGGTTTTTCCCCACAAGCGGCGCTGACAGGCACCCTGGTACAGAGAGGGACTCGGGTCATTTGCAGAACTCCTTTCGTCAAATGGCCATTTTCGGAGCAGAAATCCGGTTATCGGCACTACGTGCGTCTAAACGTCAAAAACTGCGGCTCGTCGTCAAATGCGGGCACAGAATTTTAACGAACAGCTGCTACAACCACCGGAACCTAAACCAACGTGTCGCTATGAACCAAATGCTAAGCTTGAAAGAACGTCTCACCATGCTCGACAAGGACATCCGGGTTGCCGTTGCCGGTGTGGGCTCGATGGGCAAGGGACTGGTTTATCAGCTGCACCTTACGCCGGGAATGAGGCCAGTAGCGATCGCCGATGTGAACGTTGTACGGGCCATTGAATGCGCACAATGGCTCAATATGCCTTATGATGTTGTTGATTCCGTCGCGGATCTGAACTTCACGATTCAGAGCGGGAGACTTGGCATCACCGATGATGCGACGTTGATCGCGTCAAGCAGTCTGGTTCACGTACTGATTGAGTCGAGTAATTCCGTGCTTCCGGCTGCCGAGTGCGCCCTTAAAGCTATTACCAACCAACAGCACGTTGTTATGATGAACTCGGAGGCCGACTTGATGTACGGTCCGCTGTTGATGAAAATTGCCTACGCTCAGGGAGTGGTTTACACTTGCGCAGACGGAGACAAACCCGCGGCTATCAAAAAACTCGTCGACGAGGTCAGGCTATGCGGAATGGATGTCGTAATGGCTGGCAATGTCAAGAACTTCCAGGACCGCTATACGAACCCGGAAAAAATTGCCTTCGAAGCCGACATGCGTAATCTCGATCACAGCATGTGCTGTTATTTTGCTGACGGCACCAAAGCGAATGTTGAGATGGCCGTCTTGGCCAATGGAATAGACGCGAGAGCGGTCGTACCTGGCATGTATGGTCATCGCACGTCAAGTATTTACGACGTCTTTCAACATTATGATCTTGACAACATTTGGGATGGGCAAACACCGATTGTCGACTATATGCTGGGCGCAGAACCCCGCGGAGGGTTGTTTGTCGTGGGCCACACGGGCGATAGCTTTCAGCGCGCCACCCTGGAGTGGTTTCCTTCAAATATGGGCAGCGGACCCTATTACCTTTTCTATCGCCCATATTACCTCGGACATATCGAGGCACTCGCATGCGTTGCCGAAGCTTACCTTGACGGCTCGGCACGACTGCAACCGGCGTTTGGCATGAAGACCAACGTCATTAGCTATGCCAAACGCGACATCAAGAAAGGTGAGCACCTCGATGGCCGGGGTGGCCATCTTACTTATGGATTGATCGAGAATATGGCCGATCATTCCACGGTGCATGGACTACCGATACTCCTCTCTGACAACCTTCGGGTGGTGCGCGACATCCGGCGCGATGAAAGGATTTCCCTGAGTGATGTGGAGTATGATCCTACCGAGAAAAGGTTCGAAATGTACTTCGAGGCGGCTGGCATGAAAATTACTCCTCAACCCAGAGACCACGATGTTACATATCATTTCGTATGACGAATCAACCGCCGCTGGTAACTGTCATTGTAGCAACGTACAACCGCGCCAATGTGCTTCGGTACGCGATCGAGAGCGTACTTTGGCAGACCTACCGGGATTTTGAGCTTTGGGTGATTGGTGATTGCTGCACCGACGACACCGAACAGGTGGTCCAGTCTTTTATGGCAGACCCCCGTGTACACTGGTATAATCTTCCCGAGAATTCCGGATATCAGAGTGAGCCTAACAATGAAGGGATCCGCCGCGCGCGCGGACGATACATTGCCTACCTCAACCACGATGATCTCTGGTTGCCCCATCACCTGCAACATACCGTGACGCATATCGAGGAGTCGGGCGCCGACATTGTCTTCTCAGTGATGCAGTGGGTATATTCCAGGGGCCGCTCACGACCTGACATACCGCTCCTCCCCGACCTGCCAATCCCGCCGGAAGCGACTGCTGTCGTTCACCGAAAGGATATCATATCAACAATCGGTTACTGGAAAGGAATTCACGAAACATACTCATACCCGCGCGTAGACTTTTTTCGCCGGGCGCAATTCAAGGGAATGCAGTTTGAGATCGTTCCATCATTGACGGCGCTGAAGTTCCTTTGGGACGAACGTGACTATCACGACACCGGCCCGCAACCTGTCTACATGGAGCGCTTGCGCCGTGAACCGGATTTCTTAAATCGCGAGTTGACAGCAATGCTTATTCTACTGGAACAAGAGATACACACCGTTCCCATCGGAAAAAGGCTTAGACAGGTTTTGTACAACCCACTGCGAAGGCTCTTGCTGAGATGGAAGGTTGATCCGGCGGCGTTGCGCTTCTGGCAGCACAAAGGGACTCAAATCAAAGTCTGGCGTCGCAGACACAAACTATCGACGATTGCTCACAAGAAAAAAGGGACATTAGGGGGCCAGCTGGCCGGCCAGGGTTCCTCGTGAGCAAAAAAAAAGTCGCCGTACCCGAAGGAACGACGACTTTCCGGTATTGTCTAAGATCTACTTCATCGTTTTTAATGACGCCTGCATTTTAGGGTTGCCATTGACGTCAAGTTCTACCATGTCGTAGCCTAACCGTTGCAGTCCGGGTTGGATCTTCGCCTTATCGCCGACCAGCAAGATATACATGTTGTCCGTGCCCATCCATTTGGATGCCAGCTTGTTGATCTCGTCACGCGTGATGGTGTTGATGATCTGGCTTTCTTGATCCACGTAATCCGCAGGCAAGTCGTATTCAATAATGCGGCGAATGAAGCCTGCCTTCTGGAACGGGGTTTCGTACCGCAGCGCATCGCGTTGGCCAACAGCGCTTCGCATAAAATTGAGTTCTTCATCAGTGATGCCTTTCTGTGCATAGGTCGAAAGTTCCTTCATAACCTCCACCAATGCGCTGTCGGTGGCATTCGCCCTTATGCCACTGCTGAAATAGAACTCGCCCGTGTATTTGTCACCAAGGACACTGCTGCGTGCGCCATACGTCCAACCTTTGTCTTCGCGCAGATTCAGGTTGATGCGGCTATTGAACGCGCCACCAAGGGCGTAATTGGCTAGCCCAAGTTTGAAGAACTCACCCGTTGCGTCGTAGTGAAGTCCAGTGACATATCCAACACGGAATTGTGTCTGCGCTGCCTTGGGCACATCGACCAGGTAAATTTTTGACTTCGGCGGTGCGGGCGCTGCGGCTATCTTCGGTAAGTCAATCTTCTTGTTCGGGAGCTTGCTGAGGAAGGCAAGTTTGCTCATAATCTCCGACTGACCTATATCACCGACCACAACCAACTCCGCCCCCTGCGACGTAAGGTTATTGTTGTAATACCCCTCAACGTCTTTCAACGTGAGATTCTTAACGGAGAACTCCGTTCCCACATCAGGAATGCCGAGGATGTGCCCATGGCCGTACGATAACTTTCCAATAACATCCTCGGCGATCGACGCCGGCTGGGATTTCCTGAGCTTGAATGATTCGAGGGTCTGCTTTTGAATGCGGCTGAAAGCTTCTTCTGTAAAGCGCGGCTCAAACATACGCTCCTCGAAAAGGGCAAGGGTCTTGTCCAGGTTCTTTTTCAGCGATTGAAGGCTAAAGGTGATGCCGTCGAGTTCGCTCCGAACACTCACCGAACTACCCAACTTTTGCAACTCTAGCTGCATTTGCTCCGCCGAATAGTTGCGCGTGTCTTCATTCATCATCGACGCGAACATCCGGGCGAGGCCTGCCTTGGAGGTGTCGCTGGCTTGCAACAGGTGACCTCCCGGGATGGTTAGCGACAGGGTGATGATGGGCAACTCCTTGCTTTCGGTGCCAATCACCTTAATGCCATTGGCGGTATTCTGTTTCCAAAAGTCCGGAACTTTCACTACCGGATTTTCACCATTACCGGGAAGTTTACTCCTGTCAAAGTTGTCTTTTGGCTTTTTGTACGTCAGGCCGGCGTACCCATAATCCGGAGCCTTGTACTTCGACTTGTCAATGGTGTAGTTTTCAGGTGCAACAACATTTTGAGGTTCGTTTTTGGTAACCACACTTACGATGACCGCGTGCTTGTTCTTGATGTACTTATTATAGACACGCATCACATCTTCCTTCGTAACGCTGGTGTAGCGCTTCAAGTCCTCTCCTATACGGTTCGGGGACCCTGTGTACGTCTCATAAGCTGCGAGCTGGCGGACTTTTCCTGACACACTTTGCAATGAATTGATCAGGTCGGCTTCAATGCTTCCGGTAAACTTAGCGATGTCCTCGTCGGTGACTCCTCGTTTTTCGAAGGCTGCAATGGCGTTGTCGATCAGCTTCTTGGAGTCGGCGAGGGAAACACCTGGTGTCGGCATGAGCGAAAACCTGAACTCACCGGCCAGTTCGCTCGTGGAATTGAACGCCGAAGCATTGATGGCTTTTTGAGGTTTCACGATTTCCTGGTAGAACATCGAGTTCTTGCCCTGGCCGATGATCTCCGCCAGGCAGTCAAGTGCCGCCTCATCTTTATCGTAGGCAGGCACAGAAGGGTATGCGACGACAAGTTGCGGGACACGCGCGTAGTTGTCCACGAGGGTAACGAATCGGTCAGATGCCAGTACCGGCGCCGGGAGGGTCACGTCTTTCACTTCCGGACCCCGTGGAATCGGCCCGAAATATTTCTCTGCCATTTTCACGACTTCCGCGGCGGTTACATCACCGCCTACGGTGAGCGTAGCATTGTTTGGACCGTACCAGCGCAGAAAGAAGTTTTTCAGGTCGTTGACATTCACACTGTTCAGCTCTTCAATGTAACCAATCGTCAACCAGGAGTAAGGGTGCCCGTAGGGGTACATGTTCTTCGCGATCATCTCGCCAACCAACCCATACGGACGGTTGTCGTAGTTCTGGCCGCGCTCATTCTTGACTGTCTCGCGCTGAATCTCAAACTTGCGTTGGGTTACGGCGTCAAGCAGAAATCCCATGCGATCAGCTTCGAGCCAGATCATTTTCTCGAGCTGATTACTAGGCACAGTCTCGTAATAATTCGTCCGGTCACGGTTTGTAGAACCGTTGAGTGTTCCGCCGGCCTCCGTTACGATCTTGAAGTGTTGTTCATCACCAACATTGTCGCTTCCCTGAAACATCATGTGCTCGAAAAAATGCGCAAAACCGGACTTGCCGATTTCCTCGCGCGCAGAACCGACGTGATAAGTAACGTCGACATGAACCATCGGATCGCTGTGATCTTCGTGGACCACCACGGTGAGGCCATTGGGCAAAACATACTTTTCAAAAGGGATAACAACCTCATCTCCCTTTTTCTCGACTTTTTCCACCAGCTTCGTCTGGGCCAGGCCCTCGAACGACAGCATTAGTAAAGCAATAACAGGTACAATGAACTTCTTTTTCATGATTAGGATAATTGAGTCTGCAGATTAAAGGCCTTAAAATAAGCGAAAACGAACTCCTTCGGCCCGATAATTACACGAATGGGAAGGTGTTCGAAAATGGAATGCCGCTCACTATTCGGCGGAGTCCGCGAACGTGTTGCCCTGTTTCAGATCGCCAGTCTCAAATCCTTTGCGGAACCAGTACATTCGCTGGCTGGAAGTTCCATGGGTGAACGCATCGGGCACCACATAACCCTGACTCTGCATTTGCAGCCGGTCGTCGCCTATCGCGTTCGCCGCATTCATAGCTTCCTCGATGTCACCCGGTTCAAGTATTTTTTTCATTTGCTCGGCATGGTGTGCCCAAACGCCGGCATAGAAATCGGCCTGCAGCTCTAGCGCTACCGAAAGTTGGTTGCCTTCTTCTGCACTCAGTTGCTGACGGGCTTCTTGCACTTTGTCTGAAATGCCGAGTAGATTTTGAACGTGGTGACCCACTTCATGGGCGACAACGTAAGCCATTGCAAAATCGCCACTGGCCCCGAAGCGGGTGCCTAATTCGTCGTAAAAGCTCAGGTCGATAAACACCGAATTGTCAAGCGGGCAATAGAATGGCCCGGTGGCCGCACTGGCGAATCCGCAACCCGATTGGTCGGTGCCATTGAATAATACGAGCGTGGGCTCAGTGTATGGCACGTTTAATTCCTCGTTGAATATCCTGTGCCAGACGTCTTCGGTGTCTTTCAATACAACGGAGACAAATTCAGCATGTTGGTCTTCAGCCGGTGACGTCGCCTGCGTTCCGCCGATGTTTAGCATATTGAGCGGATTCTCACCCAACAACAGCGACAGTACCAGTATGATAATGCCCCCGGCGCCTCCACCGAGCGCCAGCTTTCCACCCATGCCGCGCCGATCACGAACGTTGCTGCTGCCGGCCCTGCCTACCCACTTCATAAAATTGCACCGCGAATATGGTTGATTCGACCTTGCGTTATCTTCAAAATTGTTGTGCCTGCGGCGGATTGCTGGCAGCACAATTATTCAAAATTTTCTGACTCCTCCAGCCCCGGAAGGTCTGAGAATTCCCGAATTACAACTATAATTGAGTAATGTAGTTTTGCCCATATTCGAATGAGTTTCACGCCGGAGAATATCTTGCTCATTGGCTCGGTATTACTGTTTATCAGTATTATCGCAAGCAAGACGTCATTGCGCTTCGGCGTACCGGTGCTCATCTTCTTTCTGGTGATCGGAATGCTCGCGGGATCGGAAGGGCCTGGCAATATTTACTTCAATGATCCAGAGACGGCCCGGTTCCTGGGGACGGTAGCGTTGACCTTCATACTTTTTTCGGGCGGTCTCGATACAAAATGGGAGAGCATCAGGCCGGTGATTCGCAACGGCCTGGCATTGTCCACCATCGGAGTTTTGATCACGGCTCTTGCGGTCGGAGCATTTGCAACCTACATTTTCGGATTTTCCTTTCGGGAAGGCATGTTACTGGGTGCGGTCGTTTCTTCAACAGATGCCGCCGCTGTCTTTTCAATTTTGCGATCAAAGAACGTTGGCCTTAAAGGGAACACACGACCCTTACTCGAATTCGAAAGTGGAAGCAACGACCCCATGGCGTATTTTCTGACTGTAAGTTTCATTGATCTCGTTCAAAATCCGGAACTGTCGCTATTTTCCCTGGTCCCCCGGTTCTTCGTCGCCATGGGACTCGGTCTTGTGTTCGGGTATGTCTGCGGCAAACTCTCGCATCGCCTTCTGAACGCTGTCAAGCTCGACTTTGAAGGGTTGTACCCGGTGCTGATCATGGCCATTGTATTCTTTACCTATTCGTTTACGGAGTGGCTACAGGGTAACGGCTTTCTCGCGATCTACGTTGTAGGACTTGTTCTGGCCAACAGCACGTTCATTCACAAAAGGAGCCTTACGCGCTTCTATGATGGACTTGCCTGGCTAATGCAGATCATTATGTTCCTTACGCTGGGGTTGCTGGTGTTCCCTTCACAGATGCTCCCAGTCATCGATGAAGGTATTCTGATTGCGGCCTTTATGATCTTCGTAGCTCGGCCTTTGGCTGTTTTGATCTCACTCGCTCGCGCCACTGACATGAACCTTCGCAAGAAGTTGTTCATCTCCTGGGTAGGACTTCGCGGCGCAGTTCCAATTATTTTTGCGACATATCCCCTACTTGCCGGAATTGACGACGATCACACGCTTTTCAACCTTGTCTTCTTCATCTCGGTGTCTTCCGTCCTGATTCAGGGAACTACCCTGCCACACATGGCGCGCTGGTTGCATGTAAGCGTTCCCGATAAGCTCAAACGCAGATTTCCATTAGACGTTGAGATGACCGACGACATGCATGGCCAACTGGTAGAAGTTGATATTACTGAAAACACCCCTGTTGTCGGCAGGCCCATCGTTGAACTCCAGATGCCGAAGACGGCGCTGATTGTGCTCATTCACCGCGAAGGACGATACCTGACGCCGCACGGCGATACGATACTCTTACCCCACGACCACTTGCTCATCATGGCGGAAAGCAAAGAAATTGCCGTTGAGGTTCTGGGCGCGTTCGGAATGAAACCGTCGGTGCGTTGACACAAGCGGTTATCGCTGACTCAGCTTTTCGTTACACTCGGCCTAACCTCGATCTTACTTGGCAACGTACGCGGATTGATTTTCAGAAGGTCTACGACCATCTGTCCGAGATCTTCTGGCTGTATCTTCCATGCATCACCAGGAGAAGATCCGGGATTGTTGAATTGAGTTGCGACAGATCCCGGCATGATCGTCGTGACGCGGATGCCATGATTTCTCAAATCAAGCATCATCGCCTGCGTGAAACCAACGAGCCCAAATTTACTTGCGTTGTAGGCCGATCCTCCCGCAAAGAAGTTTGTTCCCGCCAGGCTTGCAATCGTGATGATGTAGCCTTTCGATTTCTTCAACGCGGGCAGACAAGCCTTTACACTATTAAACACCCCTGTCAGGTTGGTGTCGATCGTTTCATTCCAGTCGTCGAGGGTGAGCGTTTCGATAGAACCAAAATAACCCACGCCGGCATTGGCAACGAGCACGTCGATTGCGCCCCACGACTTCAGAACCTTGTCCACGGCGGCCTGTTGAACGCCCGCGTCACGAACATCGGCTGTCAGGGCCATTACCTCTCCCGACTTAGCGAGCTCCACCGCAGCTTTCTCGCCGCCCTGCTTTGAGCGGCTCGTGATGGCAACTTTCAGCCCGCTTTTCAAAAGTGCTTCAGCGATACCATATCCGATACCCTTACTGCCGCCGGTAATCAGGGCCACTTTGTCTTTTATTGATTCCATAAACTAAACGTATGCTTTTGAAGCCTGACGTGCAAGCAACTTCCACTTTCCGTTTTCCTAATTATCTTGCAGCCCGGAAAGGGCTATTGGGTGTTGGCAGTTGGCCTTTAACCTTTGGCCTTTAACCTTTGGCCTTTAACTTTTGCCAGGCATTGCTCATCATGAAAAGACATATCCTATTCCTGTTGCTCCTCTCAACAGCGTGCTGTTCGACGTCGGCGCAGCATTTCCAGGCTGAAAAGATTCGCAAACACGTTCAGATGCTGGCCGATGATTCGATGGAAGGCCGCGGCACTGGCACGCCGGGTGAGAAGGCAGCGTCGGAATACATTATTGCCGCTTTCAAAGACCTGGGCCTCAAACCTGCAGGTGATGAAAACACTTTCCTCCAGGCGTTTCCATTCCGGCACGGCGTGCACGGCGAAGGGGAAGCAGGCAGCTCGGCAAACGTCGTTGCCTACCTGGACAATCATGCTCCGAATACAATCATTATCGGTGCACATTATGACCACCTCGGCACCGACGGTCAACAAAGCTCGTTGGATGCCAACCCGGCGAACAAGATCCACAACGGTGCAGATGATAATGCCTCTGGTGTCGCCGGCGTTATCGAGCTGGCTCGGTATTTTGCCACAAATAATACCAGGGAGAACAACAACTTTGTTTTTGTGTGCTTCTCCGGCGAGGAACTTGGACTGCTGGGATCAAAATACTTTGCCGACCACTATGGCGACTTGTCACGGGCAAACTTCATGATCAATCTCGACATGATCGGCAGACTTGATCCGCAGACGCATACGATAATAGTATATGGCACGGGAACAAGTCCGGAGTTTGAGCCGCTATTGAAAAAGCTGGAATCGGAGACCTTGAAGATCAAGACGGACTCTTCCGGCACAGGGCCCTCGGACCACACTTCGTTTTACCTGAAAAATATACCCGTTCTTCACTTCTTTACCGGAGGACACAACGACTACCACAAACCGTCGGATGACTGGGAGAAGGTCAACGTTGAGGGGGAGATCGAGGTACTTAAACTGATCGTGAATCTGATTGAGCACCTCGATGGAAAACCGAAGCAGGCCTTCCTTAAAACCAGGACGATGACTCAAACGGCCCGCTCCCCATTCAAAGTTACACTGGGAATAATGCCGGATTATGCTGCGTCGGTCGAAGGCCTTAAGGTTGACGGCGTCACCGAAGGAAGGCCGGCACACCATGCTGGGATTCAGACAGGTGATGTCATCATTCAAATGGGCGATCTCCCGGTGAAAGACATTCAACAGTACATGGATGCCTTATCCAAATTTGAAAAAGGACAGACGATACCGGTGCGGGTAAAACGCGGCGACGAGATTGTTGAACTCTCCGTCACGTTCTAATCTCTGCAAACGTAAACGTCTTGTCTCCGGTCAACACGTTCCCCTGAGAAGCTGGTTGGCACTAATCCAGGCCGGAATGGTATTAGTATCGCATCAGAGCAGCCATCACGCTTTTTCCAGGCATCCGGTCCCGTGGAAGCATGTGCACTTCGCCAGCATTCAATATGGTCTGTATGATCGATTTGTCGATTAAACACTCATCGCCCGGCAGCGGTGTTTCATGAATCTCAAGTTTGTTGCTCTTGTCGTCGAATGTGCCCCAGATATGTTCATCTCGGGCGACAAACAGGTGCCAGACTCTCCGGTAATGCGCTGCAGGAATTACGTCCTCGGGTATGGATGACGTCAGCTCCGAGGCGGAATTGTTCGCATAAGCCTCCAGCGCATTCTTGTGTCGTTCGTCAAAGTATGGGTCCATCTTCAAGCGCGCAAGCCGATAGAGCGCGTCGGCGTCCTCATGTTCGTGACTTCCGGTAATGGCCTCGGGCCAGATGGGCTTGTACCGCGCGACTGATCTGTAAATGGGTATGAGATACTCTACGCCGGCCAGGAGCAAGGGAACGTTCTCGCGCGCAAGGACTTCCTTGCGAACGGTTTCGTCGACTTCGTCGAAGTACATCGCGAGATTCTCCTTGTCGTCCGGTTTGCCTGCGCCGATGCCGTGGTAGTTCGCTCCTCCGCCAGCACCACCACTTCCTGTACGCCAAAGTTTCTGGTCGTCTTTTTCCTCAAAATGTACTACGTCATCTACACCATCAGGCATCCCGTCGACAGGGATGTACTTCATCCCAAATGCGTCTGCCTGGTAGAGCTTTGCCTGTTTCTTGCTCAGCACAAGGAGATAGAAATAGTCTGAATTTGTTATCAACGGAATGAGCGGCGCAATGTAAAACGAAGTGTTGATCATCGTCTCATCCTTCGGCGAATACGGCAATTTCATGTATTTGAATATTCCATCGGAAATGAAAACAGCCAGGCCAGACGACATGTTATACCAGAGTTTATCATTCCGGAGAAGCTCGTAGCCAGGTTTCAGCAGGCTTTCAATCGTCGTATCATTAAAGCCCGTCTGGCGCAAGGACGCGGTGATTTGTTGCAGCGCATTTTTGAATGCTGTCGGGTCTACCCGCTCATTGACCTCAATACCGCCCGGGTGTGTTGTGAAATAGATGGTGATGCAACATCTGGAACGATGAGCAGCCAGATCCGAAAATATTTCCTTCGATATTACATCAAGCATGAGCGCTGGAGCGGTTCCGGTGCGATCGACTGTCGCGGCATTTCTTCGAGTCCGGGCGTCCTGCATCTGGCTTCGCTCCTGCTGACGCTCTTCCCGTTTGTCGACATTCCGATTCGGATGCCGGATGCGCACGTTCGGGGCGGGTTCTTCCTCACCGATGGTGTACTTGTCTGCAATCTCCCTGCTTCCTTCAAAGGCACTCGAACTAATCGGATTCAGGTTACTTGAGGCAACCGACGGCTTTCCCTTGCGGGGATGAAACCTTCCCTCTCTGTCCTTTCCCATAAAGATCTGTTTTGCATAAAAAGAAAATTACTATACCATCCGATAGCGCAAACAGCCGGAGATCCGACCGGCATTGCTGGCCAACCGTCAGGCACAGGATTTGTAACCAGCTATAGTAGACAATGATAATTGCATTGTTAAGTCAGTGATATTAAGATATTTACGAAACATTGAGAAACAACAAGTTTAAGTATGAGGAAGTTGGTAGCAGGAATTGTGGTGGTGGCCGCATTGTTCACGCTCACAGGGGCGGAGATTCGGTCTGCGGGAGAAACGGCTCCCTCGATCACGGTAGCGCGTAGACCTTGTTATGGATACACGATCATTGAATTTGGCAAAGGTATCGACTGTCACGGCGATACCATTCAGCTCGAAAAAATAGACGGTGGCCAGCAACGCAGGCGATTCTAAGTCGTCATAATACGATCACCATTCGGATGGCGATTTAGAGTCCTGGGCAGGCATCCGTCGCAATCTACTGTCGCTTTGGAAGGATCGCTTGCAAAACGAGCGACAACACAACGACGACCGCGCAACTGATGATATTAAAATGCAGGAAAGCGATGTCAGTGAACTTGTAAAGGTAGAATACAATTCCTTCGGAAACCAATGCGGCGAGGAATACGGCTGTGCCACCAACCCGCTTGACATAGAAGGCGGTCACAAAAATCCCCAGAATCGTTCCATAGAAGAGTGACCCCACGATATTCACAAACTGGATAAGGTTTTCAGCAAAGCTCGCCAGCATGGCGAACATCATGGCAAGCAACGCCCACCCTACTGTAAATAAGCGCGACGCGTGAACATAATGACGAGGCGCAGAGTCCACCCGAACCAGGCGCCTGTAGATGTCGACTGTTGATGTGGACGCCAGCGCATTCAATTCCCCAGCCATCGACGACATAGCGGCGGAGAACATTACCGCAAGCAAGAGGCCTATAATCCCGTGAGGAAGGTGGCGCAACACAAAGTTCAGAAAGATATAATCCCGGTCCTGCGTTTTTGCGCCCGGAATCGCTACCGCGATCAATGCGCGCACTGAATCCCGCAATACATTTTCGGCATCCTGGATTGCCTTAACCTGATCTCGCGCGCTTGCTATTTGCGATTCGTCCCCGGCTTCGACGGCGTTCACCAGCGCATCAACAGCTTGTCTCTTTTGTTTGTACAATTCGTTGTAATCTTCTTCTAACGCCCGGATGGGAGCCGCGTTTTCTGATGTCAGCGCGCGATCGATGAGCACCTGGTTGTGGAAGACCGGCGCCTGGTTGAACAAGTAAAACACATACACGAGCACGCCTATGAACAAGATGACGAATTGCATCGGAACTTTCAGCAGCCCATTGAAGATCAGACTCAGCCTGCTCTCCGTCACGGATGTACCGCTCAGGTAACGCGCCACCTGAGACTGATCTGTTCCGAAATATGAAAGAGAAAGAAACGCACCGGCGATGAGGCCCGACCAGATGTTGTAGCGGTCATTTGGATCAAACTCGAGATTGATCAGGTTCAACTTGCCCATCGCGCCGGCAATCTGCACCGTTTCCCCAAACGAAACATTGGAGGGCAGCATATAGATTGCCATGACGCCAGCCAGGATCATTCCGCTCATGATCACGGTCATCTGGTGCCGTTGAGTGAGGCTCACGGCCTTAGTTCCCCCGGACACCACGTAAATGATCACCATTGTTCCAATGAGCATCGTCGTCACCGATGTGGGCCAATGGAGTATTGTCGACAACACCAGCGAAGGGGCGAATAACGTAATTCCCGCCGACAACCCTCGTAAAATCAGAAAGAGACCCGCCGCCAACGTTCGTGTCTTCAGATCGAACCTCGATTCCAAATATTCATAGGCGGTAAAGACTTTAAGCCGGTAGTAGATTGGAACCATCGTCACCGAGATAATAACCATGGCCACGGGCAGTCCAAAGTAAAATTGAATGAATCGCATCCCGTCTTCGGCTGCCTGGCCCGGCGTCGAAAGGAAGGTGATCGCGCTGGCTTGGGTGGCCATTACCGAAATGCCCATCATCCACCAGCGACTGCTATTATCTCCCCGCAAATACCCTTCGATGTTATCAGCCTTACGCGTTCTCCAACTTCCATAGAGCACAATGAACGCAATTGTGCCAAACAAGACTGCCCAATCGAGATAATTCATGTGAACGATTGAGTTAGCCAGTAATACAAAAAGATCTGAAGGATGAGCACGCCTAACACCAGGATGTACCACCCACGCCACGAGCGGAACAGAGGCGGCTTTTCGTCGGAAAGGTTATCCATCAGGCGGGGTGTTTATGATTTCGGAAAAACGAGCGGACGCTATTTGGGCTTGTTCTCAGCTTTTCCTACGCTCCCCAGCGACACCAGGTTCGCGAATAGCTTGTAGGCTCCAGGAACTCCTTCCGGAAGTTCGCGAAAGAATGATAACCCAGTGTACACATAATACCCATTTCCATAGCGTGCGACTAAAAGACTGCTGTTCATCGGTTTCTCACCGGTGTCATTCATCGACAGGATCGCTTCAAATGTGGGATCCCACTCGTTCGGAAAATACAATCCTCTTTCCTGTACCCATCCCTCGAAGTCACGGGCGGTGATTTTGTTAGGATAATTCAATACACTATGATCCGGCTTGAGAATTCGGACCTCCGCGTTTTCCTCGGTAACGCGGTCATGGCTAATCTTAAGGGGATAAGGTGAAAGCTTGTTGGCCATCAGGTCGATGACCGTGTTGTACTGAACCACCACGGTTCCGCCGCCGTGAGCATATTCGAGCACATTGGCCATGTATCCAGGGATGCTGCCGTTCGTATTGAACGCCCGGATACCGAAGACCAGTGCGTCAAGTTTTGCCAGGTTTTCAGGCGTCACTTCCGAATCGATGAGTTCCCACACTTCGTAGCCCATGTTGCGCAAAGCAGACGGAATGTCGTCGCCGGCGCCCCTAATGTAACCCACCAGGGTACCCGCTTTTTTCAGGTCCACCCGGACCGCCTTCGCTGTCGCGGGAGGCAACAGGGTCTGCGCCGGAAAATGGTCGTAGCTGATGAGTTCCAGGGATTTGGAGTAATCCTTTCCATCGGCCTGGAAAGATGCGGTGATCGTTGCTACTCCTTCCTGCCCTGGATAGATCGTGAATGTAGTTGTCAAGGGAACATCCCGATGCAACAATTCAATGTTTGCTTCTTTAGGGACGCATTTCCACCCGGATGGTAGTCGCAATGAGAGGATCCCATGCAGCGGCCGATCGACGGATGAGCGAGCTGTGACTGTGATCGATCTGGGCTCTTTTGAATTGAACACAACCACGCCCTCACTGAGATTCAGGAAAACGGGCGGGACAATTTCAAAAGGTCGCCATAGTTCACCCTTTACGGGATCGACCCACTTATAAATCAGCGGACGTTTGACCGAAACCTTTTCTCCTCCAACTGAAAAAACAAATTCGAATTGCACCGCAGGCGGATTCTCGGGCAAACCGATCATCGCCGCATCATTCACAGTGAATCGTCCGGTACCATGCGGTTCTTTCAACCAATAGGGATCCGAGTATTTTGCGTCTGTAACCACACGCGATTTGGTGGCGATGCGAACATCATCATTGGGGGAAAGCGCCGACGCATATGTGGTGTCCCAACTGATCATCGGCGCGTGAATGCTTTCAAGGGAGATGTCGGTCGCAGACCGATTGATCACCTCAATAGTTGTATTGACCGCCTCACCAGGTGAGCCCTGAAAATGGGAAGCCGTCACTTCGGCAAAGAGTCCGAGGCAGTCCTGTATAAGTTCATCGGTCTCACGGAGCTTGCGGGCTTTCCAAACACTATCGCCAAGGGATCCGATCTCCTTCCGGAGTTGCAGCAGGACAGGAACAATTGCTGCCGGGTTTTCCGAATTGAACTCCCGGGCGGCTCGATTGACCAGCTCCTGTACTTTGCCGCTGTTCTTTATGCGCGACCACCCAATGTTGATGCCTTCGAAAATATCTTCTTCCGCTGACGAACCCTTCGTTAGCTGAAAGTACTCGAGTTCCGATCCCCGTGTGCCGCGCCTGCCCCACCCCTGGCTTTTGTGCTGGCTGCTGCTCAGTGCCGAGATCTCGGGGTAGGACTTGCCTAACAACGTATTGTATCCTCCTACATCGAGCACGACAACGCCCGGGGTTTCATCGTTGATTGAGCTGTTCCACCAACGCCCCGTGTTCACAAAAAGTCTTGTGGCGTTCCATGTTCCAAGCGTCTTGACTTGATCGGGGTACGCATCCTTGTCGCCGGCCAGGTCAAATGCAACTCCGGCCAGTATTGCGGAAGCCGTGTGGTGCCCGTGTCCGCCTCCCCCTTCAGGAGGAAACCGCGTGATGATAACATCGGGCTGATATTGCCGAAAAATTTTCACAACGTCTGACAGGATTTCTTCTCGTCCCCAGATAGAGAATGTCTCTTCGGGTGATTTAGAGTAACCAAAGTCGTTAGCACGGGTGAAGAACTGCTGACCTCCGTCAATCCGCCGTGCGGCCAACAGCTCTTGCGTGCGGATCAAGCCCAGTCGATCACGTATCTCGGGGCCAATGAGATTCTGGCCACCGTCGCCGCGCGTCATCGCCAGGTAGCCAACTGTTGCAAGGCGGTCGTTGCCGAGGTAGGTAATTACACGTGTGTTCTCGTCGTCAGGGTGGGCAGCAACATAAAGCACGGAGGCCAGGACATTCAGCTTTTTGAGCTTAAGCTTGATTTGAGCTCCGTCGGGTTGCTTGTAAGGCTGTGCGTACCCTAACAATGGAAGCAGCAAAATTGCGGCAAGAAACTTCTTCATGGGATCGAAATTAAGTGGGAAGTTAAAAGCCTGGCGCGGCATAATCGCACGGAGCGAGCGTATTTTGACGAGAATTTACACTTGCGGTCAGAACCGTCCCCTCTTCTCCTCGTTCACAAAGAAATTGCCTTCCTTATCGACGTTAATCACAATGCGAGATTTCTCCTTTTTATCATCGTCAAGGAAGTACACAAAAAATTCATGGGGCTTAACGCCGTCTTTAAGATCCGCGGTGAAACCCAT
>CAZLWX010000021.1:0-18614 GCA_964563295.1 uncultured Roseivirgaceae bacterium
CGTCGAATGCGATCTGCGTGTTGTCTTCAATCGCGGTAAGGAAGAGAAACTCCTGGTTGGCGAGAAATCCTTTCAACACGACGTATTCTGTCCCGACGACCTGCGTAGGCACAAGCTGATCTCCCAGCAGGTCGTGGCAGCCTCCATTGATCACCGAATCATCCTTAATGGTGATTGCAATCGGTTTATTCGACTCCACAACCGTTCCGGCAGGGTTGTCTTGCGCCCGCACCCCGATTTTGCGAAGCGAATACGTCTCACCGGCGTTGAGCTTGATGATGATCAGCGACTCGTTTTCGTGACCAACGAGGTTGATGGAGGGCTTGATCTTGACGACGGTATTATTTTGCGTTGCCACGATGTCGAACGTGCTGCCGGGTGTTGGCGAATAGATGCCGTTGTTGTCGTAGTAATTCTGCGCCGGGATGACGAAGTTATTTCCCAACGCGTTTTTTCCCTTTAGCGCGAAAATATCGGCGTTGAAGTGATGGCCAATTTCATAGTAGGCCGTGACCGGCCCGGTGGATTCGATCTTCAGCCCCGTCTTTGAGACCTGTGCAGGGATGATCGTCTCCAACTTGCTCTTATATCCGGTGATATCGATAGTTTGAGTTGCGTTGGCTCCGATCTGCACCGTGACAATGGTGATGCCTTCCGCCGGAAGTGAAACCCGGATCGTTGCAGGCTCACTGAGGGTTGAAATCCGGATGTAGAGCGGACTATCTCCGTGGCCAGCTGATACTTCGGGGGGCGCGAACCAGAATTCCGTGTCGACCTGGCCAAGCGCTGTTGTTGATGAAAATGTCCATAGTAAAAGAATGAGGCGGCCAAGGATCGTGATAATCCCATTTGATCTTCTGGCCTCAATCGTTGTGGACATTGCTTAGCCTGGAGAATGGCAAAAAAGCAAGATACGCTTTTGTGCGCGAATGGAGTCGTTGAATAGCTGGCTCCCTGCTATTCTTTCGATAAATTCTTTCTATTGCAAATCCGCTGTTCCCTGAGTTACTTTGGCTCCTTAACGGACGACATTCACCCATCCTTTGTACGCCGTGTCGCGGTTAACAGCCAACGTATAGTAATAGACTCCTGCGCTTAAGCCTTCCGCCCCCCACCCTCCGCCATAGTCGGATTGGAAATAAACTTTCTTGCCCCAGCGGTCGTAAATCGTCAAGGCAGAGCCAGGGTACAGGTGAATGTTTCGAATGATAAATACATCGTTCTTGCCATCGCCGTTCGGGGTGATGATGTTGGGAATGAACAAGGGATGCTTGAATTCAAAATCGACGGGACTAGACCAACTGACATATTGCCCTGTTGCATCAACGGCTCGTATGTAGTATCGATGTCGAAATCCATCAGTCGTGAGGACTTCGGAATATGAATTTTCGGCGGGCGAAACTCTGGCCAGAAATCCCAATCCAGGTGAGTCGTCAAGTTTGCGCCATACTTCATAGCTATCCACACCCTGTTTCCAGGCTGAATAGTGATTCCACGCAAGTGTGATAAGGTTGGCGGAAGTATCTGCAACTCCGGTTAAGAACATTGTCTGATGGACATCGGTGACGACATCTTCATCGCAGGCATTCGTCAACGCGAGCAAGTAGAATACGGGGCCCGCACGCGCGTCAGCGTGAACATCCCTGAAGGTAGACGCGGTTGAAGCAACTTCTGTTGCGATAGACCATTCCGACCCGGAATTTCGCTGCAACGTCATACCCGTTTGATTCGAAGGACCGGTGAAATCCCATTGCACCACGACGTCAGAACCATTGGTAGTATCGACGCTTACGACCTTGAGCGCAATCGCAGTGGAATCCTTGAAGACGAGAATTTCCAATACCGGGGATTCGCCTTCGCATACCGTGTCAATGGTGGTGCTGGACTCAACAATTCTTAGACTATTGAACCCCTTCTGCCAATTCACCATCACTTCGTTACTGCCCTGTCCGCTGGTGACTTCTCCGCCTGATATCTGCCAGTCATATACCGAACCATTTGTGAATGGTGTTGTGTACGTCACGTTAAAAGCTTTGTTGAGGCACACGGTGTCGGGTCCCTCGGGTCGTTCCGGGGTCAACACTGGATTGATCCGTACTGCGTAGTGGATTGAATCACCGATACAGCCATATCCATTCGTAATCAGTACCGACACGATGGCGTCATTTCTGGTTTCGTGCCAGTTTACAAGGATGTGTTCGCCCGATTGATCCGCAATATCACCGCCATCCACCACCCAAGAATATGCAGCTTCCGGGTCTGCATCGACGAAGTAGTCTATTTCTTCCGAGAACGGGCATACCGAGGGGCTGCCATAAATCGTATCCTCCTCCGGCAATGGCCAGTCGCCAATCACAACGGTGTCGCTAAGGGCGCATCCGTCCGTGAACACCTTTACCCAATATTGACCTGCCTCGTGGAATTTGTTTTGTGCGGACGTCGTACCATCGCTCCACAGGTACGTCGCCCCAGGCACCGACACGTCGAAAGCCACTGTGTCATCGGGGCACCTGGAAACGTCGGCGCCCAGATCGACTTCGGCAGTTTCCTTCCATTGTATTGCAATGGTATCTGATGCCTGACACCCCGTATTATCGAATACCGAGACCCAGTATTTTCCTGGTACCGTGGTTTCGAGAAATCGTCCAGTGTCTCCATTTGACCACTGCCAGCTGAAGTTGTCCTTGCCATCGACTTTAGCCGTGTCGCCTGGACAGATCACTACATCGGGTCCGAGGTCCACAGCCCCTTGTCTGATGCTCACCGCTATCGTGTCATAGAGTACACAGTCTTCCCGCACGACCCTGACCCAGTATTCACCGTCGCTGTTCACCGTGATGAATCGCGTCTGCTCGCCGGTATTCCATTGATAGGATTCTTTTTCCGGACCTGCGTCGAGCAGCAACTCCTCTCCCTCGCAGATGGCGATATCGTCACCGATAAAAAGGGTGGCGAATGACGAGAAATAGCCATACGAGCAGGTTGCATCGTCGCCGTTGAGGATGCCAAGCTGGAACGAATATTTGTCGTTTTTTATCAGGCTGGCATGGCCTACCGGGACATTGCTTGCCGTATAGGTCAGCTGTGCGGCGTACCACTTGGAATCCGTACCGGGCACTCTGGAAAACGCTGACGCCGGCACGAGTGTTTTAGAGCCATTGAGTGTAAAATTGCTAATGCCCTCTCGCCTGACGAGGATGTTGAGGCCAAGGGGATTCTGTGACGTTCTGGAAAATCCGATCTGGCTCGACCCTCTGCATGTGATAGCCGGAAGGATCGCCATCCCAAGCTCGCATCCAAAGCCAGTGACATGGAGGGCATAGACCGGGTGGGTAGTGGCTACATACGTTGATTTGTTATCGATCGGATACCACGATACCTCACCAGCGCTCAATGTGTCGCTCACACGCCTCCCGTTGAACGCAACGTGTGTGCCGTCCTCAATAGCCGTAAGAAAGAGAAATTCCTGAGCCACCAGAAATCCTTTCAATACGATGTATTCTGTGCCCACGACTTCAACCGGTACAAGTTGATCCCCCAACAGGTCGGCGCAGCCATCATGGATGGCCGAATCGTCCTTGAGCGTGATGGCTACCGGTCTGTTAGACTCCACCGTGGTACCGGCTGGGTTACTTTGCGCGAGGTATCCGACCTTGCGAAGCGAATAGGTCTCACCCGCATTGAGTTTCACCGTGATCAGCGTATCATTTTCGTGACCGACAAAAGGGGTCGTAGGTCGGATCGTGACGACCGTCTTGTCCTGGCTTGCAACGATGTCGAATGTATTCCCCGCCATATAACTCGCATCGTTGGGGTAGAGATTCTGGGCAGGAATGACAAAGCGATTTCCCAGAGCATTTTTCCCTTTTAAGGTGAAGATCTCCGCATTTGCCCCGGGGCCAACTTCGTAGTAGGTGGTGATCGGCGCTGTGGATTCAACCTTCAGTCCGGTCCGCAACACCTGCGCGGGTAACATCGTTTCCAGGTTGGCTTTGTATTCGGTCAGGTCGACGGTTTCGGTAGCGTTGGCCGCCATCTGCACTATGGCGGCGACTATGCCTTGTGCTGGAATGCTGACACGAACCGTTGCAGGCTGATCGAGTGTGGAGATTCGCAGGTAGAGCGGAGCGTCGCCGTGGCTCTCGGCTACTTCAGGCGGGGCGAACCAGAATTCAGTGTCGACTTGAGCCTTGACGTTAGGCGAGAGAAACGTCAGGAGCAATAACGCGATTCGGCCGGGCGAGGCTATCGTTGCAAGTGAGGTCTTTGTCGACATGGCTCAGCGGTCTTCATTACCGCGCTTCTGTCGGAAGTTCAGGAATTTCTAGCGTGGAAACGTGAAGGACATCACACAGGAAGGCAGCAGCAAGATATGCATTTTGCCAGAGCAATGAAATCCCTGTTTGCCGGCCTCCCGCTATTCTTTCGCCGAATTATTTGTCCAAATCCGCCGTTCCTGTATTTTTGCACCTCGCTTCAGACGGAAGCGTTTTTTAATGCCTCCTTAGCTCAGCAGGTAGAGCAACTGACTTGTAATCAGTAGGTCGCTGGTTCGATTCCGGCAGGGGGCTCTTGGGAGCCAGTTAGAGATGACTGGCTTTTTTGTTTTCAAGGTCGATCACATTCGATGGCGCAGGGCTGTCGTCCTTGACAGTCTGTTATATTTAGTAAAAGGAGGCCGCATTTTGAACAAGCGAAGTGATGATTTGTTTTTAATTATTGACATCTATTTGAGGTTAAAGTAGACCGCGGGCCCAACTGTCTTATCGCATCTTCTCTTTAATACATTTCAGGCTGTTTAATAAATCTAGCGATTGCTCATCACTTAGCTCTTCCTGAACGAATGACTTCATAGTATGCACTCGAATCGCTGCCACCTCTTTTGACGATAAAAGGTCCAGCTCTCTTTTCTTTCCGTACATACCACCAAACCAAAGGTCAGCTTCTTGGTCGCAATTGAAATCAGAATTGTGCCGAAGTTCCATCCGACTACCATCTCGGAATAAGAAATTCACTAGGCCGTCGTCATCGATGCATCCTCCTCCGTACGCCTTCAGCACAAGGACTAGCGTTTTGTCCAGTAGGAGCCAATACATGACTAGCCCATTGTCCCCATCCTTCGATGCAACGATTGGCTTAACGGGAGCCGATATGGACACCCTGCCAGTCATGTTATCCTCCGACATTTCAATGTAGGTAGAACAGTCACCTATGACGGGAGGTTCGACAGACGGTTTGTCATCAGATGGTTGTTCGCCTACATAACGCCAGGTCCCATCGGAATTTAGCAAGACCTTTCTTCCGTCTTCAGTCGTCGCTTCAATCCCTTGGGAAAATCCAGTAGAAGCGCATGCGAACAGGGCCGCGAAAATTGGTGCAAATTTCATAAGCCAGTGATTTTTCATGGGGTTTAGTGAAAAAAACAAAGCCCATCCATAGCCTTTCATTTACAGAAATGGCCGTGGATGGGCTCCATGGGAACGAATGTAACTTACTCTAGCATAAAAGGCAAACTATAGCCTCATCGACGCGGCTAACAAAGCGGCGATGATCAGGCTATTTTCAGTCGTCAAAAAAACATATGCTAACTTTAAACAATAAAACCCACAATATATGGACTCCCTCATGCAACTTTCCGGCCTCGTCACCCTGATTGTCTCACTCACTTTGATCATCATGTTCATTATTCTTTGCGTGAACATTGGCACGCTTGTAAGACTAACAAGATTCCAGAACGAGATCTTAAAGGCGATTTTTAAGCAACAAGGAGGCGAAGTTGAAGACCGCACATAGCAACCGCGCACAACTACAAACCTCAAACTTCAAACAACTTCAAACATCAAACTTCAAACTAAAACGCCCCTCCTTCGATGAAGAATCTCCTCCTAACCATCGCCCTGGTTTCCGTAGCCCTCACCTCGCAATCCCAACTCCGCGTCTCCGACAACCACCGCTACCTCGTCACTGCCGATGGTAAACCATTCTTCTGGCTCGGCGATACAGCGTGGGAACTCTTTCATCGATTGACCCGGGAAGAAACTGAAAAATATCTGCGCGATCGGGCGGAGAAGAAATTTACCGTCATCCAGGCAGTTGTACTAGCGGAAATGGATGGACTACAAACTCCGAATGCGTATGGAGAAGTACCTCTCGAGGACAACGACCCCACCCGACCGCGCGAAGCCTACTTTCAGCATGTCGACTTTGTCGTGGACCTTGCGGGCAGACTCGGCTTGTATATCGCGATGCTCCCAACATGGGGCGACAAGGTTTACAAGGACCGCTGGGGAATCGGTCCGGAGATCTTTAATCCAGAGAATGCACGCGCGTATGGAAAATGGATCGGCAACCGCTACAAGGACAAGGAGAACATCGTATGGGTGCTTGGAGGCGACCGGAATCCCCGTAACGAGCGGGATGTGTCCATCTGGCGTGCACTGGCGGAAGGGATCGCGGACGGCACCGGTGGCAACAACCGCACTATCATGACCTTTCACCCACAACCCACGGCGCTTGAAGATGGCGGAAGCTCCAAATGGTTTCACAACGATGCCTGGCTGGACTTCAATATGTTCCAGACTGGCCATTGTCGAGAGAACAATGTCTGGGATCGGATACGCGTGGCATACGATAAGGTGCCTATGAAACCGGTACTTGACGGAGAAACGATCTACGAAGATCATCCCGTGTGCTTTAACGCGCGCGACCTCGGGTACTCAAGTGCCTATGACGTTCGCAAAAACGCGTACTTCAGTGTCTTCGCCGGTTCTTTCGGGCATACGTACGGTTGTCACGACATCTGGCAGATGTACGCTCCGCATCGCAAGCCAGTCAACGGGCCACTCAACTACTGGTATGTGGCTCTCGACCTGCCGGGGGCGACTCAGATGCAGCACCTCCGCAACTTGATCGAATCGAGACCTATGCTCGAGCGGGTGCCTGACCAGGGGATCATCGCCGATGCCCTGGGAACTTCTGATCACATCCAGGCCACTCGTGGCAATGATTACCTTTTCGTTTACTCTGCACAAGGCACGGCTTTTACCGCCGACCTCACGCGCATAAAAGGTGAGCAGTTTATTGGCTACTGGTACAATCCGCGCACCGGCGAACCCACCGACGCTGGTCGATTTTCGAAAAAGAAGGCGGTCAAATTTACGCCTCCTACACAGGGATACGGGCAAGATTGGGTGTTGATCGTGGATAACGCTGCCGCCGGGTTTGAGAAACCGGTCGCCAATTAGACCGTGCGAAGCAATCGAAGCTGCTGCTTCAATTCTTTGAGGTGATCACTCGCCTCCTGAATTTTTCCATTGAACTCCTCGCGCACCTTTTCGGCATTCTGCGACCTTCCAAAGAACTCAATGTTGTTTTTCCACAACGCGATGTCGTTCTCGACTTTGGATATTTTCTTGCGGATAACCTGCTCTTTCTGGTATATCTTCCTGTCGGCCATCGGATCTTTGCGCAGATCGCTTAACTGATTTTCGAGCATCAGCCTGCTCTTCTCATCGTCAGAGATGCCTGGTATGCCATTCACGAAACGCTGCACGGCCTCATGGTAGCGCGTTTTCATCGCGACGATATCCTTCTTCGGCACGAAGCCGATAGAAGTATAGCGTTCTTGCAGGTCTTTCAACAATTCAATCGACGCGGTCCCTTCATTGGCGTGTTTCTCCAGCTCTTCGCAGACGGCGGTTTTCACGTTGAGGTTGTCGATCTGTTCTTGTTCGACTTTCCCCTGCTGTCCGCGGCGCTGGGCAAAGAAGTAGTCGCAGGCGTCTTTGAATTCCTTAAAAACTTTTTCGCGGTATTTTTCCGGAACGGGTCCAACGTCTTTCCATTTTTGTTGAAGGTCTTTCAGCTCGTTGGAAGTCTTCTCCCAGTCTTCGCTCTCCTTCAGTTCCAATGCCTTCTTGACCAATTCATTCTTCAGCGCCAGATTTTGCTCGCGCTCTTCATCGAGCTTTTTGAAGAAGGCGCTCTTGTTGCTGAAGAACGTCTTGAAAGCCGACCAGAAGCGCTTGTTAACCTCTCTGGCTTTGGCGCGCGGCAATCCACCGACGACTTCCCACCGTTTCTGGAGTTCCAGGATTTGCTTCGTTTTCTCATTCCACTCCTTTATCCGGTCGGTCTGGAATGTCGCGAATATTTGTACATCCTCGGCGAGCTGCTGTTTGGCCGCCAGGTTGGTGTGCAAGTCTGACTGCAGTTTTTGCAAGTACTCATCGCGACGGGCGTATACTGCGTCGGATGCGGCTTTGAACCGTTGCCAAACGGATTCTTTGTCTTCTTTCGGAACAGGCCCGATATGCTTGAACTCGTGGTGCAGTTCGTTGAGCTCGCGAATGGCATCTTTGATTATTTCTACAGAAGCTAATTTCTCGGCACGCGTGCACAATTCGAGTTTCCCTTCGAGATTTTTCTTGCGATCGAGTTCCTTGAGTTCAAAGTAGATGCTCTGATTGTCGTAGTACCGGTCGACAAGTGCATGATAGTTGGCCCAGAGCGTTTTAGCCTGCGGACCCGGTACTGGCCCGGTACTTCGCCATTCTTTCTGAAGTTCTTTGAAGGCCTCGAACTGGTGTGAGCTGTCCGGGTCCTCCATCATCAGGCGCAGTTTCTCGATGATCTCCTGCTTGCGCCGAAGATTTTCAACCTTCTGGTCTTCCTGCTCACGGAGGTGCTGAGCCTTCCGGTCGCGAATAAGCTTCAAATTGGCGTCGAATGCGATGTCGAGGTCGTCGCCCTTATAATCGAAGTCTTCAGCAGTTCCACCCTCTGCCACGAACTTCTCCAGCGCTGTCGTCCGCTCCTTCTCCCGAAATTCGTCGTACAAGGGTTTGATTTCGCGAAGGATTGAATCGACTTTCTGAAAATTGTTGTCGCGGGAGAGTTCCTTGATGACGTCGACGAGCTGTGCTTTGGAGTAGTCACTGTAATCGACGTGCTTGTGCTCCTCATCGAAGTCGGCCGTCGATTCGTCGTGCTCATGGAGATCGGCCTCTGATTGAAGCGCGCCGCGCACCGTCTCCGGGCCTGACCCCGTCGTTTGTTGTTCGTCAATAGACTCCAGCTCTCTTTTTTCGTCTTCCAATTTCATGGTCACAGTCTCGTCCATTACTCCGTCTTTTCGCTAAGTTACTAAAATTGACTAATTCAATCTTGGATCCTGCGGGTAGTTGGAATACACGGAAAACCGGCCGCCCATGTTGCCCAAAGCTTGTCTCCACATCGCCTGCGGTTCGGTATCAAACAGCAGTTGATCGGTAATAAAATCGCATACGATCCAGGAATCCTGATCCAATTCAGCATCCAGCTGTCCTGGTCCCCAGCCGCTGTAGCCCAGGAAAAAACGGATATCCTCTGCGGAAACCTGTTTGGTATCGCAAAGCAGGATCAGGTTTTCAAAATCACCCCCCCAATACACGTTAGCGGCGATTTCGACCGCATTGTTCACATTGCTGCGACGATGTATAAAGTGCAGGGTATCCTGTTGTACCGGTCCCCCAACGTACACCACGTTGTCGATCGCGCTGATGTCCTCAATTACTTCATGTACTTTTAATATCGATGGCTTATTAAGCACAAATCCAAATGACCCCTCGTCGTTATGTTCACACAACAATACAACAGTCCTCTCGAAATTCGGGTCCGGCAGGAAAGGCTCGGAAATCAGCAGGCGGCCTTTCTCGGGTTCCAATTTGTTTCTGTACTTAAAAAATTCCATGCGTATTTGTCAAGGTGAGAAACTTCGCTGCAAAGATCAATCGAGACTTGGAGAAATCAAGGAATTCTTAACCTCAATAAAATACTTCCGGTTCATCTATGCAAATCTTATTTCTTTGATAAATTTCGTGCCTGCAACAAGGAAAACAATATTTTGCCCTGGGAATTTCGTCGCACATTTCATGACCATTTATGACAAGCAACCTCGCACAATTAAGAAAAGAATATTCGAGGGCAAGTCTCGATATCTCTAATGTGCTGGCTGACCCGATAAAGCAGTTTGAAAAGTGGTTCGATGAAACGTTAAAAGCGGGAATCACCGAACCCAACGCGATGCACCTGGCCACCGCAACGGAAGACGGCAGGCCATCATCACGCGTGGTCCTGCTGAAAGGGATTGTAGAGGGTGGCTTTGTCTTTTACACGAACTACCAAAGCAGAAAGGGAAAAGCGCTGGATAAAAATCCGGCGTGCGCGCTCACGTTCTTCTGGCCAGAAATTGAAAGACAGATCCGCATTGAGGGCATCGCCGGACGTGTGGCCGCCACCCTGTCGGACGAATACTTTCAAAGCCGGCCTCGCAATTCCCAGATCGGGGCATGGTCATCACCCCAGAGCGCAATCATCAAGGACCGTTCAATTCTCGAAGAGCGCGTTGCACAAATGGAAGCACGGTTTGCCCGGGAGAAGGTACTGCCCCGCCCACATCAATGGGGAGGCTACCGAGTGGACCCGTTCATGATCGAATTCTGGCAAGGAAGGCCCGGCAGGCTGCACGACAGGATCGAATTCGTCAAAACCGACGGCAGCTGGCATGTTCATCGCCTGGCACCATGAACGACGTGTCAGAGCAGGTCAAAGAGGTCGCGCACACCCGGGTAACGACGGACCGTAAAGCCTTCACCGTATTCGACACCGATCGCATGGCCGAACTCGATAGCGCGAGCCTCCACCATTTTCAAGAAGCCAGGCTTTGAAATGTAAGTCTCGGGTTCCCGGCTTGCCGCATCAAAAAACTGCGACTTGTATGCGCGTATCGACTCCATCTTTTTTTCCCAGCATTGAGAGGCATCAACGATGAAGTCGGGCTCGATGAGTTGGCTTTGAATAAAGTGATATACGGCCCGCGGACGCCAGGCTTTCTGATCAACGCCCTCGAGTTCCGTTTTGATCTTCATCAATCCTGAAAGAAAGCATGCATCGTACACCAACGCGGCACCCTTGCTATGGTCGACATGCCGGTCATAGATCGCGTTGGTAAGAACAATATCGGGTTGATATTTCCGAACCACGCGAATGATTGCTTTCTGGCTTTCCGGGTCATTCTGGAAGAAGCCATCTTTCAATCCAAGGTTCTCGCGCACACTAACACCGAGGATTGCGGCGGCTGCTGCGGCCTCTTTTGCGCGGATTTCAGGCGTGCCCCTGGTCCCGAGTTCCCCTCGGGTCAGGTCGACGATGCCTACTTTCTTGCCAGCGGCAACATGGTGTGCAATAGAAGCTCCGCAACCAAGTTCAGCATCATCGGGGTGCGAGGCGAGAACAAGTATGTCGAGTTTCATAGCCAGGGGTCTAATCGGCAATCTCCAGTTCCTTTGCCGCCAGGAATTTTTCGGCATCCAATGCACCCATACAACCCGTGCCGGCCGCCGTCACCGCCTGCCTGTATACCCTGTCGGCCGCATCACCCACGGCAAAAACGCCTTCCATGTTGGTGCGGCTTGACCCGGGCACCGTCTGAATGTAGCCGGTCTCGTCCATGGTGATCCACCCTTTGAAGATGTCGGTATTAGGCTTATGCCCAATCGCAAGAAAAAAGCCCTGTATCGGAATTTCCTTTTTTTCGCCAGTCTTGTTGTTGAAAACCCTGACTGCCGTGACCCCCTGCTCGTCCCCGAGAATTTCCTCGGTTTCAGTATTCCAATGAATCTCGATGTTCGGGGTGCTGAGCACACGTTGCTGCATGATCTTCGAGGCACGCATCTCGTCGCGGCGTACCAGCAAGTGCACCTTCGTGCAGAGCTTTGAAAGGTATGTGGACTCTTCTGCTGCAGAATCGCCAGCTCCAACAACGGCCACTTCCCTGCCGCGATAAAAGTATCCGTCGCACACCGCGCACGCCGACACGCCCTTGTTGTTAAACTTTTCTTCGGAAGGAATGCCCAGGTATTTCGCACTGGCACCTGTAGCTATAATGACAGCCTCGGCTATTACTTCATGCTTTTCGTCAACCACCACTTTGTGTGGGTACCCCGAAAAATCCACTGATGTTACGACGCCATACCGGACGACGGTGCCGAACCGCTCGGCCTGTTTCTGGAAATCGACCATCATTTGCGGTCCGTTGATTCCATCCGGATATCCTGGATAGTTTTCAACGTCATTGGTGGTGGTGAGCTGACCGCCCGGCTGACCGCCTGTGTATAGCACTGGTTTGAGGCCTGCTCGCGCGGCATAGATGGCGGCGGTATAGCCGGCAGGTCCGGCCCCAATAATCAGCACTTTTACAATTTCCCTGGACATGCAATGGTATTAGTTAGGATCTATGAGACAAAACAAAGGGCCCTCAGGAGCCCTCTAAATTTTTACAGAAATAGTCATTCTTAACCCAGGTAAGGCTTTAAAGCTTTACTTCTTGAAGTATGGCGTAATCTCCTGATAGCCTTTTCCTTAATCTGGCGTACCCGCTCGCGGGTGAGATTGAACTTCTCGCCGATTTCCTCGAGTGTCATCGAGTGTTCGCCGTTCAATCCGAAGTATAGGGTGATTACGTCGGCCTCGCGCTGCGTCAGAGTCGAAAGGGCTCGTTGTACTTCCCGCCGCAGCGAGTCGTTCATCAGTCCCGAGTCGGGTGTTTCCTCGCTGTCGTTCTCCAGCACGTCAAGCAGACTGTTCTCCTCTCCTTGTACGAAGGGTGCGTCCATAGACACGTGGCGTCCGGAGATCTTCATGGTGTCGACTACCTCAGCCGTAGTGACGTCAAGCACTTCGGCGAGTTCTTCAGGTGAAGGCTCGCGCTCGTACTTTTGTTCGAGCTCAGAAAAGGTCTTCGATATCTTATTGAGCGACCCAACGCGGTTGAGCGGTAGTCGTACGATGCGGGATTGTTCCGCCAAGGCCTGAAGGATCGACTGGCGTATCCACCACACCGCGTAGGAAATAAATTTGAATCCCCGGGTTTCATCGAAGCGCTGAGCCGCCTTGATGAGGCCCAGATTCCCCTCGTTGATCAGGTCGCCGAGTGAAAGCCCCTGGTTCTGATATTGCTTGGCCACAGAAACCACAAAACGGAGATTAGCTTTCGTCAGTTTCTCCAACGCGATCTGGTCTCCCTCCTTGATCCGCTTTGCCAATTCAACTTCTTCATCCGGTGTGAGCAGGTCAACCTTGCCGATCTCCTGGAGGTATTTATCCAGCGACTGGCTTTCGCGGTTGGTGATCTGTTTACTGATTTTAAGCTGTCTCATTCGAGTTTAGCGATGCTTTGATCTAACAATATAACGTGAAAACTTAGTTCCAGTCAATTTAGAGCTAAAACGTTTACGACGTCGGGGTGGTTTCCTTTTTTGGAGGCCTTGGCAATAACACTTTGCGAGACAGCCTGAATTTACCCGTTTTCTTGTCGATTTCGATCAGCTTAACCTTCACCTCCTCGCCTACTTCCAGAACGCCCTCCATGTTCTCCAGGCGCTCCCATTTGATCTCAGAGATGTGCAGGAGTCCGTCCTTGCCAGGCATGAATTCAACAAAGGCGCCGAACGGCATGATTGATTTCACTTTTCCATCGTAGACCTGGCCTACTTCCGGCATCGCCACGATCGCCTTGATGCGCTTCATCGCCCCGTCCATCGCTTCCTTGTTGGTGGCAAACACGTTGACCACGCCCTTGTTATCGACTTCTTCGATCACTACAGTCGCGCCAGTAGTGTTCTGGATATCCTGGACGATCTTTCCACCGGGGCCGATCACCGCGCCAATCATCTCCTTGTCGATCAGGATCGTCTGAGCGCGAGGTGCGTGCGGTTTCAGGTCCGGTCTCGGAGCACTGATCACCTTGTTCATTTCTCCCAGGATATGCAGGCGTCCTTCGCGCGCCTGGTTCAGCGCCTCTTTCAGGACCGCGTAAGTCAGTCCCTCCACTTTGAGGTCCATCTGACACGCCGTAATGCCTTTCTCCGTGCCAGTCACCTTGAAGTCCATATCACCAAGATGATCTTCGTCTCCCAGGATATCAGAAAGTATCGCGTACTTGCCGGTTGCGGGGTCGGAAATCATACCCATCGCAATTCCAGACACCGGTCCTTTCACAGGAATACCGGCGTCCATGAGCGCGAGTGAGCCGGCGCAAACCGTTGCCATCGACGAGGAGCCGTTCGACTCCAGGATGTCGGAGACAACGCGAACGGTATATGGGTTGTCGGCGTCCGCGGGCAACACTTGTTTGAGGGCACGCATGGCCAGGTTCCCGTGGCCCACCTCGCGCCGCCCGGGTCCGCGGTTCGGTTTCACTTCTCCTGTCGAAAATCCGGGGAAGTTATAGTGTAAAATAAATTTGTTGGATCCATCGATCATCGCCCCATCGATCATTTGCTCATCAAGCTTGGTACCAAGCGTGACCGTCGTCAGCGATTGGGTTTCGCCGCGCGTGAAAATTGCCGAGCCGTGTGGCGAGGGAAGATAATCGACCTCACACCAAATGGGACGAATTTCGTTCGGCTTTCGACCGTCGAGGCGCACACGCTCGTTGAGAACCAGATTTCTCGATGCAGCCTTCTGGATGTCGTGATAGTAGTGTTTGACCAGATCCTTGTCGACTGTTGTATCCTCGGGCAATGAGTCAAGGTATTCGTCAATGATCTTCGAAAAACCTTCAGAGCGCAATTTCTTATTAGTGATTTTGAGCGCTGCCTGCTGGTATACCTTGTCGTAGAACATTTTCCAGAGCTCTTCCTTCAGGGCTTCATCTTTCGTTTCGTGGTCATATGTTCTTTTTTCAGTGCTCCCTACTTCCCGGGCAAGCTCGATCTGCAGTTCGCACTGTACCTTGATCGCCTCATGAGCGGCCTTCAGTGCTTCCAGCATATCATCCTCACTCACCTCTTTCATCTCACCTTCAACCATCAGGATATTGTCGATCGAGGCGGCGACGATAAGGTCTATATCGGCGCGTTCTTTTTCCTGGAGCGTTGGATTGATTTTGATATTTCCGTCAACGCGGGCCACGCGAACCTCGGAGATCGGTCCACTGAACGGGATATCAGAGACGGAAAGAGCCGCTGAAGCTGCGAAGGCCGCCAGCGCGTCGGGCAGCGAATCATGGTCTCCGGATATCAGGTATATCATGACCTGCGTTTCGGCATGATAGTCGTCCGGGAAAAGTGGCCGTATTGCGCGATCGACGAGACGGCTGATCAAGATCTCATAGTCCGACAGTCTGCTCTCGCGTTTGAGAAAGCCGCCGGGAATCTTGCCGGTGGCAGCGAATTTTTCCTGATAGTCCACCGATAACGGTAAAAAGTCGGTGCCTTCTTTTGCATCCTTGGAGGAGACGACGCTGGCGAGCAACATCGTGTTACCCATTCTCAGCACTACCGATCCATCGGCCTGGCGTGCAAGCTTACCATACTCGATTGTAATCTCACGGCCATCAGGCAGCTTACAGGTTTTTGTAATAACAGTTGGTTTCATAAAAAATGGTAGAGGGAAGAAAGCGCGGTGCTTCCACCCGGGTAAAAATGTAAAAAGGGAACCCTTCATTTGGTTCCCTGGGGAAGCTTATTTTCTTAATTCAAGTTCGGCTAATATCGCTCTGTAACGGTCGATGTTGGTTTTCTGGAGGTAGTTTAGAAGCTTCTTGCGCTTCCCGACCAGTTTCATAAGGCCTTGCTGTGTGGAGAAGTCTTTCTTGTTGGCCTTCAGGTGCTCAGTCAAATGATTGATTCTGTGGGTAAACAACGCAATTTGTGACTCAGCAGAGCCGGTTTCCTCCTTCTTCTTGCCGAAACCGTGCTTTTTGAACAAATCCTGCTTGATTTCCGTGGTCAAATACATCGCAAAGTTGATTTTCTAATTTGAAGGGGCAAAGGTACGAATAGGGCTGCAAAATCCAAATTTTATTCAGCGGCAGAAGCTGCCTGAGTGTCCAGCCGCTTGCGCCGAATCCATTGGTCGATCTTATCCAGAACCACCCGGTAGAAGTCTGCATCGAACAGCCGCGCATCGACGCGGGCCTGCCGGAGGAATACCACCCCAACGATCAACAGGATGAGGTCCGCTGCCCAAACGCCAGCGCCCGCGCTGATAAGTTCCTGCTTGGCGAGCTTTTCGCCCTGCATACTCAGCAGGTAATAGATGATGAAAAACAATATTGACACAAGGAAAGGAACACCAAGACCGCCGCGTTTAATGATGGCGCCGAGCGGGGCTCCAATCAGGAACATAACAATACAGGCCATCGAGCTGGCAATGATTTTATGCCACTGGATCTCGAAGACGACCTTCTCGCGGCGGTAGGTCTCGATCGACGAGTTTGCATTTTCTACCTGGGTCTTCACTTGTCTGGCCATGTTCGTCGCCCCTTGCACAATGGTAAACGTGGCACGGGACCGAAAAATGGAGTCGATCTTGGCCAGCCTCGCCGAGTCCGATAGTGGTTTGACCTTCGCTACTGTGGCAATGGTCTTCTTCGATGTTGTTTTTTTTGCTGACTTCGCGGCAGGTTTATTTGCCGGTTTTGACGCTGGTTTTTTCGGTGACTTGGAGACTGCCTTCTTCGGCTTGTCAGGTGTTACTTTTTGACCGGTTTTCTCCTTTCCACTCATGACCTCCTTCCCTGATTCCCTGGTGGAGCTGGATTCTTTGGCGGAGGTAGCGACCTGGTCGGGCTTCACATATTTGACCCGGTTTACGGAGTCACGTCTTTCGCGGAATTGCTGCACGTCGCCGGGAATCAGGGCCTCCCAGTTCTTCTGGAAGTACCGGAAATGCGTTGCCCGGTACGTATAATAATTGAGTCGCTGCTGCATGACCATGTCATCCATGGAATCGATGTCGGAATTGAGTTCGGTAAGATTCCGCATGATGCGGTTACTCTCAAACCATTTCTTGTCGGTCCGCTTGAGGTCGTAGGACGATAGATCGAAAATGACTTCAGATCGATCGAACCGGCTTCGGGTGAGTGTTTCATTTGCTTCGCGCGCAACTTTTCGACCGGTCATCTCCTGTTCGGCCTTCGCGCCCTCAGTATAGTTGTAGCCGTTGAACAGCTCAAACTTAAGGTAGCGCTCATTGAGAATTGTTGACATCCGTCCGGAGTCAGCGACGATAACGTCTTTATTGCCGTCGTTCTTGGTGTGGTCGTAAACAATGATTCCCTTGAGCGCCTCGTCGTCGTTCGGGAATTTTTGATTCACCTTGATGCTGACGTTAGGGATACCGTTGTAAAATGTTCCCTCGCGAAGATCGAGCGCGGGTTTCTTCTGTTTAATGTCGTAGAGCAGGCTGTACGCTTCCAGAGCTGCTTTGGGTACGAGGTTATTGTTCGCGTAAAACGCAATGGCGGTCAGGATCAGCACAAAAAAGAAGATGGGCTGAAGCGTTCTCAGGAGCGAGATGCCAGCACCTTTGATCGCTGTAAGCTCAAAGTGCTCGCCGAGATTTCCGTAAGTGATGAGCGTCGACAACAGGACAGCCAGCGGCATGGCAACCGGCGTCATGAAGATCGCAAAGTAAAAGAGCAGCTGGCCGATGACATCCCATCCCAGTCCCTTGCCGATGATGTCGTCGAAATACTTCAGCATATGTTGCATCAGCAGAATGAAGACGACCACCAGGAACGTCAGGATGAACGGTCCAATAAATGACTTCAGAATTAACTTATCGATCTTCTTCATTGAATCAGACGAGCAGTGCGTGTGCACCAGAAGCAAAAGTAATCAAAAATGAGACCAGAACCGGTGGTCCGGCCGGTGGTGGGAATGGTAATCAGCCCCCGACGGTCTTGCGGAGATTTTCAATCAGGCTATCCCATAAGTCGTGCAATTCCTGCATGTCTTCGAAATCGGAGTAGTCCTCGACCTTGAGGAAAACCGACTGGGTTAGCTCGTTGAATTCGAGTCGCAACTCGAAGTAGGAAGGGTCTCTTTCATCTTCGGCGTTTTCCGGGAGGAATTCAAAGCGTGCAAAGTGGTTGGTACGGTGAGCGACCTGTCGCGCGTGGTGTTCTTCGTTGTCCCACAGAAATGTGTAGACCTTACTTTGATTGTTGATCCGGACATCATCGGCAAACCATTCTGAAAGCCCGCTGGCAGTCTGAATGTATGGATACAACATCTTGAGGGAAGCATGTACTTCGTAGTCCGCAGTATACAATTTCTTCTTCGCCATTTGAGCTGTTGCCATACTCTCCGATATGCTGGAAGTTATGCGATTTCTTTCTCATGACAAAAAAAATTGATGGAAATGCCTGAAAAGTAAATGTTTCGCAACAAAACGGGTACATTACGTAGTCCACGCGCGGTCCATCCGATTATCGTTACGAATCGCCTGGGTTTTTCGCGTTACGCAATGACTATCATTGGAGTTCTGTTGTCTTGCCAGCGGCAATAGTCGACGATGTTGTGAAAATTACAATCAACTTTGTAAGTTTGCGCTCCCGATTTTCGGCGCGGTAGCTCAGTTGGTGAGAGCGCAGGATTCATAACCCTGAGGTCGGGGGTTCAACTCCCCCCCGCGCTACACAATCTTCTCCCATCATCGCTTCATCAACACAACACGCCTTCAATTGGGTGTGGTGAGAGCGCAGGAGTCATATCCTCCCTTGAGGGGCGGACGGGGGTTCAACTCCCCCCCGCGCTACACAATCTTCTCCCATCATCGCTTCATCA